>CAJXKW010000067.1 GCA_913055855.1 uncultured Limimonas sp.
TCTCTGCGCAGCCGGGCGATTCGTTTGACTACACCGTGGGCGCGGGCAGTGCCTCCGCGACCCAGCCAGGCGGGACGAGTCGTTTCGGCAGCCCGGCGGTGGCGGAGGCGCAAGGTGGGCGCAGTGTTTCCGGAACGAACACGGAACCGGGAGCGTCCGGGGGCCAAGCGAGCGCGAGTACCGGCAACCAGGAGAGACTGAACGGCAGCGACGGCGCGAATGGAATCAGTGCCGGCAGTTCTGCCAGCGGTGGCGATGGCGGTGATGCCCCGGACGGCACTGACATCGCAGGCGGCACAGGTGGTGCCGGTGCGTCGGGTGGCGGAGATGGCGCCCCGGGCGGTGAGCCGGGTGCCGGTGGCGGTGGGGCTGCGACCGCCACCGGCGGTGGGTCCGCGGCCCAGGACGGCGGCGCGGGCGCTAACGGACGGATTCGGGTCACGTACGTCACGGGTGGGCCCTTCATTGGTACCGGCACGGGGCTGACGGGCGCCTACTGTAATCGTCCTGACGCGTCCAGCGCCCGCAACGATGTCTGCGACACGAACCCCGACGTCGAGCGCGTCGATCCGACGGTGGAATTCACGAACGGGGATCCGGGCTGGCTGTCGGGCGGCAGCATGATGTGCCGGTCTCCCTGCTTGTCGCGCTCTATCCAGAGATTTTGGCGGCCACCTTGGCGGTGAACGGTGTCGGTGTGTGCCGACCAGAGGTGGGGTGCGGAGCCGACCTGGATATAGCGGTTGCCGATGGCGTCCGCGGTCGCGCCGAGCGGGTCGATAAGCTTGTGAATGAACTGCCGCTCGGCTTTGGAGCCAGCGGGGCGGCAAAATTGCAGCATGTAGGTCAGGTCAGGCATGGGTGATCTCCGTCTCGGCGTTTTCAAGTTCGGCGTGTACGGAATCCTCGCAGAGAGAACAGAGGCGCTGATCTTCGCTCCGTGGATCGGGCCATTCGCATGTGGTGGGCACGTTGCATTCGGCGCAGGTCGGCAGGGAGTCGGCGCAGCGGTCGCAAACGTTGCGGCCCTCGGCGGTCTCGTTCCGCTGGGCTTCTGGGACGTGCTCGTGGCAGACGTTGCACCGGAAGGCATGGTCGACGATGCAGTCCTCGCACCAGTCTTCCGTTGTGCCGTTGGCTTCAATGGGGCGTGTCGCGCTGGGCAGAACGGGGGTGTGGCAACTGTCGCATGTGACCGGAAGCTGGACGACGCCGTCCTCGGTATTGAGGCAAATGTCGCCCTCGTAGTCGAGGGTGAGGCAATCCTCGTCGATCCGGGCGTGGCGAACGGGATCGCAGTAGGGAGCGACGATCTTGTCGTCATCATGGTATTCAAGATGAAGGCGTGCGCCTTCAAATAGGTTGTCGTCTCGATAGTAGCCCGCTTCTTCGAGGCGTTTTTCGAGCTGTGGGTTGTTGCCGTAAATCCGCGCGTGCGCTTTTCTATATGGGCGCACGAGCGTTCGTGCGGAAACACCCCCGTCCGGCGCCTTGGTGTAGGCCACGGCGAGATCGTTCGTGGCGTAGAGACGGACGGGGTGGAAGTCCCAGTCGAAATCCTCGACAGGCTTCGCCATGCAGGAGCGCGGGCCGTTGAGGTAGACCCACTCGATTTCGTCCGCGGTTTGGGCAAAGTGGAGTGGGCGGTATTCGTTCCTCTTTTTATGTTCTGCAATCTCCTCATTACGGAGGACAGTGGGCAAATCGGGGAAGAAGCGGTCGAGGTACCGCTCCAAACGCACGCGGACCTGGCGGTCGTGCCGCCCGTATTCGTCGTTGGGCGTGTAGGCGACCCGCATGGGGTCGTCCTGGGAGATGTGAAGGTAATGGAGGCCGTTGTATTCGGAGCCGTAATATGCGGTCGACATCGCGAAGTAGGGGATGGTGTAGGTGCCGTCGCTGCAACGCTGCTGTTCACGCTCGCGCCAGTTGGGATCGCCTGTCATCTTTTGGATGACGTAGCGACAGTTGCTTCCGTCGCGTTTGGCGACACGGTTGAGGGCGTCGGCATGGTGTTTGGCTAGGTCGGATGTTTCCTTTTCGATGATGTTTTCGTCGAAGTCCCGCAAGTAATCTACGAACGTTCGGTTTTCCATGCACTTGATGCGGAACATGGTGAAGCTCCTTTGTTGATCTCCAAGGCTTTTTGTTTTTGTGCAGCATCGCATCGTTTATGCTGCAAACGTGCAGCATGGGAGTCAAGCTTTCTCCCATCTAAGGCCGCGGCGCGTTACCTTGGGCTTCTCGTAGCCCATGACGCGCTTGGCGAGCAGCAGAAAGCCGGAGACGATGCAGCCTGCGAGGGCGGCTGCCACCATGCCGGAGTAGGTGCCCGCGAACATGAAGACGAGGGCGAAGGTGATGAGTACGTCGAGGCCCACGTCGAAGGCGAGCAGCTTCTTGAGCGGCAGCTTGAGCAGCAGAAAGATGATGGCCCCGGCGGTGAGCAGGCCCGCGGCCATCGTGGCGGCCATCTTGAGCATGGCGGTGATGGCAAGCAGGCCGAGCACCGCCATGATGCCGAGGAGGAACTTAGGCTGCATGGCGCTTGCTCCTTTGACGGTAAACTCGGTATCCGGCGCGCGCGAAGACGATGAGGGCAGGGATGTAGTGAAGCATGGCTGATCCTCGTCATGCTGTTTGCAGCCGGTAGGCACGGATCGCTTCGCCCAGGGCGTCGATGAGCATGGAGAGGGCGAGCATGCCAAGCTGCACGGGGTCTTGGCCGAGGGCGAAGCTGGCGGGGAAGCCGTAGACCCCGTCGAGGGCGATGATGACGACGAGGCCAAGGCCGGCGATGAAGGTGGCTGTTGGACGCATGATGACCTCCTTGTGGTTCATGAATTAACTCGTATCGCTTTGGTCCTGAAAATGATTGGCCGCGTTTGGTCCTGACGTGCTTGCTTAGTCGCAAACATCGACGGGTATTTCCCGCCGATGTTGCTGCGGCTATTGCCGATGTTGCTGCATTTGTTTCGCGAGAGAGATTAGGCGGTGGCGTTCTATCTCGGTGTAGGCGAGCGCGTACCCGATGCTGAGCGCGATGTTGCCGAGGGCGAGCCACGGGCTGATTGACCAAAGGATTGCGGTGATGATGATGCCGAAGATGATGGGTTTCATTGCTGTTTCCTGTGGTGTTTGCCGCAGATTGTGGCTGTCCGCTGTTGCTGTGTTGCCGGGCCGTGGTGCTTCCATGTGAGGTGAGGCGCTTCGCCAGTTTTAAGCCAGACGATGAAACCTCCGATGATGGCAGCGCCGATGAGGATTTCGGCGTTGCCGGTGACGATCATTGCGGTGGCTGCGATGATAGCGAGCAGTGCGGGCCCTGGCGTGCTCATGGTGTGTGCTCGATCTCGAATTTGATTATGGGTTCCCACGGCATAAGGCTTTGAATGTAGTTGCCGATAGGGCTGCCGAGTGTGATGTCGATTGTTGCGAGAAGGCAGATTGTTATGATTGCTAGTGTGTCCCATTGCATGGCTTCTCCTTTCCTTACTTTCATCCCGTTGCTTGTCATCGCTTCCGGCGTTAGAGCATGAAAAACCCGGTGCCGCGCGGGGCGACACCGGGCGATGTTTTACGCCGCGTGGCGCTGGTTTTCGCGCTGGAGGCGCTGCTGTTCGAGAAGCCAGGCTTCGGTGGGGGCGCGCCGGGCTTGGCCGCCGGGCTTGACGATGTCGCGGTTCATGTACTGCGCGAGCATCGGGTCGGCGTTGTCCACGACGGATTTCAGCACGTTGTCGGCGGCGCGGTAGAAGCAACGCCAGAAGTGGTAGCGCAGCTCTAGGGCTTGGATGCGCTGGTTGATGCGGTCGATGGCGGTGGTGCCGAACTCGGTGTCGGCGTTGTCGTCGCGCATCTGCTGCTGGAGTTTGTCGCGCTCTTGGCTGAGCTTGTCGGCGGTTCGCTTGCCGTTGGTGTAAGCCATGTAGAGCTGTGAGTAGGCCATCTCGTATTGCACGAACTCCATGCTCTGGTCGAAGTCGGCGAGGCTGATGGTCTGCCAGAGCTGGCGCTCGATGTCGGCGGTGAGTTCCTGCTTGGCCTGCTGGCGCTCCTCGGGGGTGTTGTGCGGCCCCCACACGGCGCAGTGAAGGCGGTCGAGCCATTCGGTGCTGATGTTGTTGATGTCGAGGCTCATGGCTGATCTCCCATTTGAATTTGCCCGCGCCACCCATCGCTTTGTGGGCGATGCGGGGCGTGGTGTTTCAGGCGAAGTCGATGAACTCGGGCTCGGTGAGGAAGGCGATCTCGGCGTTCAGCTCATCGACGCGGTGTTCGTCGCCCTCCTCGGCGGCCTGGTCGAGCTGTTCGAGGAGGCATGCGAGCTGGTGCTGCTGTTCGTCTCGAAGCATGGCGTGTGATCTCCGTTTGTTTTCCAGAGCGTTGTGTGTGCTGCTTATTCAGCACAGGTCCGAAGCAACACACGCCGGATAGAGCAAGCTGGAAAGCGAGGCAGCGGAGCAGCGCGCAGGCAGCGCAGGAACGAGCAGGCGAGCACTGCGAGCACGGCGAGCGGAGCTTGCTCGGGCGTGTGTTATATTCCCGACCGGCTGAATACGGCGGGCGTGGCGCAGCACACACGATCCCCACCGCTGCGCGCCGAAGGCGTGCAGGGCCGCAGTGCATTGACTGCTATTGTGCAGGATATGGTATCTACGCGCGTAGACACTCGGGCACAGGAGTTTGTAGCCGATGAGCACTGCCGATCGTGGCACAGCGTTGGTGCCGATCAGTGAGAAGGTGCACGAACAGGTCCGCGAGCAGCACCCCAAGGTCACCGACCGGCAGGACCAGTTGGTGGTTACGCTTGTGACGCAGGGTTGCTCGATTGCCGAAGCAGCAAGGCAGATCGGAGCGCATAGAGTTTGGGCAACAAGAGTGCTGCAAAAAGAACACGTTCAGAGCTATGCGGATGATCTGAGACGCGCGAGTATGAGTGCGCTTCGTCTTAGAGCCACCGCGACCGCCCATGAGTTGCTAAGTGAGGGCAGCAAGAGGCAGAAGTTGGAACTTGTACAGACGTTGTTGGGGAGCGAGGAGAAGCAGTCGAGTCAGGGCACACAGGCGGTGCAGGTAAACATCAACTTGGGTGAGTAGCTGCCAAGGGCAGAGAGAGGCACGACAGGAGGGTGGGGGTGGGCATAGGCGGCAGAGCCGCAGCAGCGGGTGGTTGGGAGCTTGGGCAGGCAGGCCAGCGAGGGGCCCCACGGAAGGTGTTTGAAGCGGGGCGCGGTTTAAAAAGTGGGGCCCAGGGGGTTGGATATATCCCCCACTCACACACTACAGGTCATTCAGACGAGGGTTGCAGAGTTGCAACAGACTCCCAGGCAAGCCGTAGACCACCGCGAAGCTGGCGACCAGCAGCACAGCCATCAGAGCCCGGCCCGCAAGGAGCTACTCTGCCCCAGATGCGGCCATGACGTGAGCGACCGCCGGGTCCACTGCCTTGCCTGCGTGCTTCTCATGGAGGCGGTCGGCATCGCGCCGCGCGTGGTCGGGCTTTGCCCCCAGTGCGGTGGCCCAGTCCGCGACGAGCGCGGTCATCTCCGCTGCGACGGCTGCGGCGCCATCCCCGAGGCTTGTTGCGAAGGCGCCCCGCTGGCCTAGCGAATGCCTCGCTCCATCCACCACACGACGGGGAGCTGGAGCAGGCGGCTCCAGATCGCAGCCGGGCCGAGCGTCCAGCCCAGCGCCTGCATGGCCCAACTCGGCAAGTCGCCGCTGTCCAGCGCCCAACCCCCGATCAGGGCGGCGAACGTGAAGGCCACGCCGCCCATGTCCATCGCCCATCGGACCTTTTCGATGCGATAAGCGGTCTGCTCCACCTGCGCGCTCATAACGCGATCCTGGCAGATCGGCGCGCATCGGCATAGCTGCAATCTTGCACGACCATCCCCTTGCCTGCCTCTTTTGTGACTCCTATGCTGCAATCGTGCAGCAAACCGGAGGATGCAATGACCGACGTGCAGACCCTCAGCGACAACCTTGAGGCCGACATCACCCACTTCCTCGTGGACCGGCTCAAGCACATGGAGTGCGCCTACCGCTACCTGCCCGAAGACCAGCAGAAGGCGGTCATCGAGGACGCGCGCCACGCGGCCCGGCGGCTCATCGAGGAGGTGGTGCAGAAGGTCGCTTCGGACGGGATGCAGGTGGTGCCCGCGACGCTCGACAAGGCGAGCAACGACGGCAGCAAGATCGTTGCCCCGGTCCAGCTCCCCACGACCAGCGAGCACCGCCACGCGCTCTTCGATGCGGTCAAGCAGACCGTCTATCTCGTGCTGGCCGAGCCCGAGCAATACGAGGACGACGGCTCCGGCCTGCCCAAGCCGCAGCCCGATCAGCAGAGCCTCGCGTGAGGCCCGCCATGCGCAAGACCTTGCGTGACCCGCTGTGGGCCGTGCGCGACCTCGTGACATTCACAGCGCCCGACATCGCCGAGCGCGTCGGCATCAGTGAGCGCGCGGCGCGCTACCGCGCTGGCCTGCTCGTCGAGAACGGCCTTGCCGTGCGCGTTGACGGCAAGGCTGGCCGGTCGGGCGGCGGCAGCAAGCCCTGCCTTTATGTGCCGACCGAGGATGGTCGCATGGCGCTTGCTCAAATGGAGGCCGAAGCCCGTGGCGAGACGCTCATCCAGAAGGCAAAGAGAGCCCTGGCCCGGCTTCTACTGCCGGGCTGAGGGATGCGAGCACATGGCGACCGTCCGCGGTTGGCGGAACGGCCAGGCCGAAGCCTGGTGCCGCGAGCATGTGCCCACCGACTGGCACGAGCGCGCCACGCCAGTCACCCGCATTGCCAGGAGTTCGTGATGAGCCCGCGCCGCGAGGCGCAGGCTCCAGTGGCGAGCGAAAGGAGACACTGATGGACCTGACCACCTACCAGGCGCGGGCGGCGCAGACCGCGATCTACCCGCGCCAGGACGCCCTGCCCACCTACCCGGCGCTCAAGCTCAACGGCGAGGCCGGGGAGGTTGCGGAGCAGATCGGCAAGGCCATCCGCGACGACCAGGGCGCGATCACACCCGACCGCTTCGAGCACCTCATGTCCGAGATGGGCGACGTGCTCTGGTACCTCGCCAACCTTGCCAACGACCTCAACGTCGATCTTTCCGCCGTGGCCCAGGAGAACCTCGACAAGCTCTCCGACCGCATGGAGCGCGGCGTCATCGGCGGCAGCGGCTCCAACCGATGATGCACCGCGACTTCCACAAGCCCGCCTGCTGGACCGACACGGCCACGCCCCGCACCTGGGGGTGTGGCCGTGATGCAACATGGTGCAAGGCGTGGCGGGACCGGCGCGAGATGCTGAAATATCAGCCGGGGTGCGATGGCTGCGCCCGCGCGCCGCACACGCATCGCGCCGACCCTGGCCCCGACAGCTTCGACCGCTAAGGCCCGGAGTGCATGGCATCCGGGCCGCTTTTTTGCGTGCCTGCACGAAGCTACCACGAGGGGTGCAGATGTCGGGCAGCCAGGCCAACGGCGGTCGCTTTCTGGTTCGGAAACGTGGGACGCGGAGCTTTTTCCTCACGGACCAGAGCGGCAACATCAGCGGCGCGGCCAGCGTCAGCAACCAGTTCGACACGTCCGGTGGCGGCGGCGTAACGCCGCGGAACCCGAGCGACCCCGGAACGCAGCACGAGCTGGAGACGTTCGAGGAAATCCACAACGTCGATCCGACCAAGGACAGCAATGTCCTCACGGTCGGGGAAGACACGGAAATCAACCCCGGCCAGAGCTTCGAGGCGCCGAGCGGGCGCACCGCGGTTGGCAACGTCAACACCATCAGCAACGAAACCGGCTTTGGCAGTGATGTGGCTGTTGGCGGCGGCACCCGCTTCAACAACCGCTCGCAGCTCGACGGCAGCCTGACCACGCGCGGCCAGGCCCAGGCGGCCAACACGGGCTCCATCGAGGGCGACGCCACCACGCTTGGCGAGTCCCGGCTGTCCAACGAGGGCGGCGGCACGATCACCGGAAACGTGACGGCCCGCGGCGAGTCCACGGTGTCCAACGCGGGCACCATCGAGGGCAACCTGAACACCCAGCAGCAGAGCAGCGCCACCAACTCGGGCCGCGTGGGCGGCAACGTGAACGCCGAGGACCAGTCGCGCTTCGAGAACCTGGGTGGCGGCGTGGTCGCGCAGAACGTCCGTCTCGTGGACAGCGCCCGCGGCACTTTCCAGAACAACTCCCGCGTCGGCGGCGACGTTCGCGCCGTGGACAACTCCCGCGCCACCTTCGAGCGCCAGGCCGAGGTTGGCGGCGCGATCCGCGGCGAGACGCGCGAGAACATCAACCTGCCACAGCAGCAGGGGCCGAGCGGCGCCCGATTTGGCCGCGGCGCCGGGCCGTCCGGCGGCATCCGCCTGCAAGAGGGCGGAGGCGCTTCCGAGCAGACGCGGCTGCCGTCGATCAACACCGGCAACAGTGGTGCGCTCATCGGTACGGGCCGTCAGGGCGGCGGCTCCCGCCGTCGCCGCCTGCTCGGCTGAGGAGGTCGCATGGCAGGCCCCATTCAAGACGACGTGCCGATCATCGGCGAGCCCACCAACCCCGGTGCGGCTTACCTGGAATACTATGCGCGCAAAGACCCCGAGGGGCTCAAGAAGCTCCGCCAGGTCGTGCGCAAGCACCTCCTGGCCGCCGACTGGCCGCCAGAGACGATCACCGAGTACCAGGTGGACGCCTTCATCGCCTCGCGTCTGCCCGAAACCGTGGAGTCCATGATTAAGAAGGCCGTGGACGCCCAGCTCGCATGAAGAATTACGTTCACATCAACCAGCACAAGATCAAGCACAACCACAAGACGGGTGCGCGCGAACCCGTCATCTCGATCAAGAACAAGCGCGCGAACACCTACGCGCACGAGGCGAAAATCCTCGGGCCGTCCAAGATCGTCTACTCGCCCGACAAGCCGCTGCGCTGCGGCGCGCGCGTGTGGATCGAGACGGAAAGCGAGGTTGTGCCGCTGCCTGACCGCGACGCTCTGGTCGGGGGCGACGATGACGGCGAGCCTTAACTGGACCTCCCCAGGCGCGGTCACAAGCGCCTTCTTGCGCGACCGTTCCTTCGTGCGCGGCCTGCGCGGGCCGGTTGGCTCGGGCAAGTCGGTGGCCTGCTGCATCGAGATCGTGCGCAAGGCCATGCAGCAGGCGCCCAACGCCAAGGGTGTCCGCAAGTCGCGCTGGGCTGTTATCCGCAACACAAACCCCGAGCTGAAAACCACGACCATCAAGACGTGGCGGGACTGGATCACGGATGAATGGGGCATCTTCAACTGGTCGCCGCCCTATACCCACCACGTCAACGTGGCGCTGCCCGACAACACGACCGTCGAGCTTGAGGTCATGTTCCTGGCGCTCGACAAGCCCCAGGACATGAAGAAGCTGCTTTCCCTGGAGCTGACGGGCGTGTTTATCAACGAGGCGCGCGAGATCGACAAGCAGCTCGTGGACGCCTGCACGATGCGCGTGGGTCGCTACCCCTCGCAAGCGGATGGCGGGCCGAGCTGGTACGGCGTCATCATGGATACGAACAGCCCCGCCCAGGACCACTGGTGGGGCATCCTGGCGGGCGAGGTGCCGGTCCCCGAGCACCTCACGCACGAGGAGCGCAAGCACCTGGTGAAGCCAGAGGGGTGGGCCTTTCACACCCAGCCCGCGGCGATGCTGGAGAACATCGACGAGCGCGGCGACCTTGTGGGCTACGATCTCAACGAGGAGGCCGAAAACCTCAAGAACTTGGACCGCGACTACTACCCGCGCATCATCACCGGCAAGTCGCGCGCGTGGATCAACTGCTACGTCCTCAACCGCTACGAAACCATCGTCGAGGGGAAGCCGGTCTACCCGACGTTCCGGCGCGAAACGCATGTTGCGCGCGAGCATATCGACGCCGATCCGCGCCTGCCGATCATCACGGGCATCGACTTCGGGCGCACCCCGGCCATTGTGTTCTGCCAGCAGTTCCCCGGCGGGCAGTGGGTCGTGCTGCACGAGCTGGAGGCGGACAACATGGGCGCGACGCGCTTTGCCGAGCTGGTCAAGCGCGAGATCGCGCAGAAGGGCTGGGCTGACCGGACGCTCATGCACTACGGCGACCCGGCAGGCAACGCGCAGGCCCAAACAGACGACCAGACCCCTTTCATGATCCTGCGCGCCAACGGCGTCCATGCCACGCCCGCGCCCACCAACGACCCCGAGGTGCGCATCGAGTCCATCGAGACGCTGCTCAACCGCATGGTGGATGGCCGCCCCGCGCTCATCGTCAACCCGCACTGCCAGACCCTGATCTCGGGGTTCGACGGCGGCTACCATTACCGTCGCCTGCAAACGAGTTCCGAACGCTACGAGGACCGCCCGAGCAAGAACCGCTTTTCCCACCCCCACGACGCCTTGCAGTACGCCATCGTCGCGGGCGGCGAAGGCAAGCGCGTGACCACGGGGCGCACCCAGGCGGCCAAGCCGACCAAGGCCAACGTTGGCTGGAACCCCTTTGGCCGCCGCAAAGCGAGGCCCGGCCCGCTATGAGGATGTGGATCGTCTGCTTTTGCGACTGCGGCCCGGTGTGGTGGCGCTGGTTCACGCGCCCCGGCTACCGGCACGCCTTCGCCATCACCAAGGACATGCAGTTCGGCGTCTGGATCGTCTACGAGTGGAACCGCTACGGGGTGGACCTGTGGCTGGCCGACACCGACCAGGTCGATGCCATCCTCAACGACGTGGAGGCGCGCGGCGGCGAAGCGTGGTGGCTCACCCGGCGGCGCGAGGTCAACGCGGTGGTGCGCGGCCCCGCCACCTGCGCCACGGCGGTCAAGCACCTCCTGGGGCTCAAGGGCTGGGCGTTCACGCCGAAGCAGCTTCGCAGTGCATTGCAGCGCCGCGGCGCCAAGCGGATCGTCGCGCGCAATGCTTGATGTCATCACCCTCGACCACAGCGACCTGACTGCGCTGCTCGATGTGGCCCAACGCTTCATCGCGGAGAGCGGTTGGGGATGGAGCTACGACGAGGCGGCGTCGCGGGCGCAGTTCGAGCGGTACATCGAGAGCGACAGCGCCGATGTGCTCGGGGTGTTCGACGGCGACGACCTGGCGGGCGTGGCGCTCGTGGTCGCGGCCCAGGACTTTGTCGCCGAGCCTGTGTGCTTCGTCGCCAAGTTCTACATCCTGCCCTGGGCGCGGGGGACGCGGGCTGGCCGCGCGCTCGCGGACGGCATCGTCACCTGGGCGCGCACCGAAGGTGTGCAGGCGGTGTTCGCCACCGCCACGGCGGCCATCGGCGCCGACAAGCAGTTCGAGAACCTGCTCGCCAAGCAGGGCTTCCGCCCCGCCGGGGCCACGATGGTTCTGACGATGGAGGATGGCCGTGGGTAAGTTCGCGCCCGATCCGCCCAAGCCGCCTGACCCCGCGCCGCCGGAGGCCAAGACGGCGCAGGAGGTGCAGGCCAAGCGCAGCCGCAAGCGCCAGCGCCAGGCCGCCGAGCAGCGCACCAACACCAAGCAGGCCCGCGCGCGGGCGCAGGCCGAGGAGCAGGCGCGTGAGCGCGCCGAGACCACCGAGCAGGCCCAGGCCGCGGCGCGCAGCGGCAAGCGCGGGCGGCGGTCGCTGCTCTCCAACGGTTTCTCCGGCTTCGGCGACGGCGACGACGACGACAAGAAGCGTCGAAACAGGTTGCTTCAATGAGCGATGCGAGCCCCACGGGCAGCGGGAGTTCCGCCACGGACAACGCCACGCGCGAGGCCCTCCATCGGTACCGGCGCGCGAAGGGGCGGCGCGATCAGTGGCGCGATCTTTGGCAGGACGCGATGGACTACGCCCTGCCCAACCGCCAGGGCTTTCACGACGACGATGACGCCTCGCGCGGGGACACGCGCGCCAGCCGCATCTTCGACGAGACGGCGGTGACGGGTGTGCCGCGCTTTGCCTCGCGCCTCCAGGTCGGCTTTTTCCCGCCCGATGGCCGGGCCTTCCGTCTGGAGCCGGGGCCGCGCTTGCCCGAGAGCGAGCGCACCCAGGAAACGCAGTCGCAGTTGGATCAGATCACCGACATGATCCACATGGCGCTGCGCCAGTCCAACTTCGTCGCCGAGGTCCACGAGGCGTTCCAAGACCTCACCATCGGCACCGGCAACCTGCTGGTGGAGCCGGGCGAGTTCCCCGGCGATCTGGTGTTTCAGAGCGTGCCGCTGACGCAGGTGTCGCTCATCGAGGGGCCGGGCGACTTCCCCGAGGCGTGGTTCCGCTCGCGCCCGCTGCGCGTGAAAGACCTCAAGCACATGTGGCCTGGCGCCAAGCTGAGCCAGGAGCTTGAGCGCGACGTTCAGGACAACCCCGAGCGCAAGATCACGGTGGTCGAGGCCACCGAGCGCGATTTCAGCAACCGCCAGACCGAAGCCTACACCTTCCGCGTGATCGTGGAAGAGTTCAGCGAAACCATCCTCAAGAGCGATGTTCGGGGGGACGGGTCGCTGCCGTGGGTCACGTTCCGCTGGTCGAAGGCCGCGAACGAGGTCTATGGCCGCGGCCCGCTTTTGATGGCCCTGCCCGCGATCAAGACCACCAACCTCGTCATGGAGCTGATCCTCCAGAACGCGGAGATGGCGATTGGCGGGCTGTGGACCTACGACGACGATGGGGTGTTCAACCCCGACCAGGTGAGCATCGAGCCCGGCACGTTTCTCCCCAAGGCCCAGGGCAGCGAGGTGGCGCCGCTCCAGTCGGCGGCGCAGTTCGACGTGGGCCAGATCATCCTTGAGGAGCAGCGCCGCAACATCCGCAAGGCGCTGTTCGTGGACGAGCTGGAGACGACGGGCAAGACGCCGCTCTCCGCGACCGAGGTGGCCGAGCGCACGGCGGACACGGCGCGCGACATGGGCGCCATCGCCGGGCGCCTCCAGAGCGAGTTCATGATCCGCCTCGTGCGCCGCATCGTCCACATCTTCCGCCAGCAAGGCATGATCGACCTGCCCAACGTGGACGGGCGCGAGATCACGGTCACGCCCACCTCGCCGCTCCTGCGCGCGCAGAACATGCAGGACGTGAGCGACTACCTGCGCTTTCAGCAGGCCCTGCAAGGGAGCTTCGGCCAGGCCGGGCTGGCGATGGTGCGCCAGACCGATGCCGCGCGGTGGCTGGCGCAGAAGTTCGGCATCCCGGCGCACCTGCTGCGCAGCGAGGACGAGGTGCAGCAAGTCATCCAGCAGGCCGCCCAGCAGGCCCAAGACGAGGGCGGCGGCCTGAGCCGACAGAGCGCGGGGGACGTGCCCATTGCCAACGCAAACGCAACGCCGGGGTGAGCAGGCCGAGCGCGGCCCGGACGGGCACCACTGGTCGCCAGAGGTGGAGCGCAAGCTCAACGCGCTGGCGCTGCGGGTGTTCGCGACGGGCGACGGCCAGGAGCTGCTCAACTACCTCAAGAACATCACCCTCAACCGTCCGCTCCCGCCCGAGGCAAGCGACGCCCACCTGCGCCACATGGAGGGCGCCCGGTGGCTCGTCGGCGTGATCGAGGAGCGCAGGCAAAAAGCACAGAGGAGCGACCATGCTCACATGGATGCGCAACCTAACACTGGCGAGTAGGATCGCGCTGGCCCCGGACGGCGAGGGCGGCGCCGCACCCGCCGAGGGCGGCGGCGAGGCCCAGGGCGGCCAGCCCGGCCCGGCGAACACGCAGCCGCCCGCGGACGGCGGCCAGCAGCAGGCCGAGCGCACGCAGCAGCCCTCCGGCAAGGGCGAGCAGCGTTCAGAGGGCAAGCAGCCCCAGCAGCCGACCAAGCCCGACTGGATGCCGGACAAGCTGTTCGGTGACGGCAGCCAGTTCATGGGTGAGGACGGCTCGCTGGACTACGAGGGCATGGGCAAGGCCCTGTCGGAGTCCTACCGCCAGGCCGAGAACAAGATTTTCACGCGCAAGGACGACCTCAAGAAAGAGGTGGCCCAGGAACTCCAGCAGGAGCAGCGCGCGAACGTCCCCGAGAGCCCGGATCGCTACCAGCCCGATGTGCCGCAGGACATCCTGCCCGAAGGGTCCGAGGTCAACATCGACGACAACGACCCGATCCTCCAAGAGTTCAAGCAGAAGGCGCACGATGTCGGGCTGAGTAACGAGCAGTTCAACGAGCTGTTCCAGACCTACGTGAAGGCCCAGGTGCAGTCGCTACCCGACGTGGAGCAGGAGGTGCAGCGCCTGGGCGACTACGGCCCGCAGCGCGTGGAGCGCGTCGAGCGGTGGATGCAGACGCACCTCTCCGAGAACGCGCAGCAGCAGATGCAGACCCTGGCGGTGAACGCCGACACCGTGGCGCTGTTCGAGGAGATGATGGAGCTGTCGGGCGAGCCCAAGTTCCAGACCACCCAGGACGGCGAGGTGCAGGAAGGCGTCACGATGGACGACCTCAAGAAGCTCCAGGCCAGCGAGGAATACCGCCGCGGCGACAAGGCCGTGGTGCAGAAGGTGCGCAACGGCTACCAGAAGCTGGCCCAGCAGCGCGCCCGCGGTGGCCGCTAAATCGAGTCAGGGGGCCCAATCATGCTCACCGAGCGTATCGCTGCCGTCGCCCACGAGGCGAACCGGGAGTTCTGTCGCCAGCATGGCGATTTCTCGCAGCCAGTGTGGGAGGACGCGCCGGAGTGGCAGCGCCAGAGCGCCATCAACGGCGTAATCTTCCATCGAGACCACCCAGGCGCTGATCCATCGGACTCACACAATAACTGGATGCGCGAGAAGCAGGCCGCTGGTTGGCGTTATGGCGAGACGAAAGACACGGACGCCAAGACGCATCCGTGCCTTGTGCCATATGAAGAATTGCCAGCGCACCAACGGGCGAAGGACCACCTCTTTCGCTCCATCGTGCGCGCTCTGCTACCATTCGCTGAATGACGCAAGCGGGCGCTGCGCTATATCGAGCTACTCCTTGTCTGGAGTGCATGGTGTGGCATCAAGGCCACACGCAAGCTCCGCCTGACACGCCCGGCCCCTGGCTGGCGCACCACGCGGACCCCGGCTTCGGGACCAATCCGCTGGCCCACGCAGGGATGAACCGGCTTCCACGGTAACGCAGATCGAGGGAGCCTTGGATGGCCCAGCCGAGTATCGACACGGCGTTTGTCGAGGAGTTCGAGCAGGGGGTCCATCTTGCGTACCAGCGGATGGGCTCGAAGCTGCGCAACACCATCCGCACCCGCGATGGTGTCCAGAACAAGACGACCTTCCAGAAGATGGGCAAGGGCGAGGCCACGCAGAAGGACCGGCACGGCCAGGTCACGCCCATGAACGTCTCGCACGACACCGTCTCCGTCGTGGTCGAGGACTGGTTCGCGGGCGAATGGGTGGACGACCTCGACACCCTGCGCATCAACCACGACGAGATGCTGGTGGCCCAGGAGTCCGGTGCTGCCGCGCTCGGTCGCAAGACCGACCAGCAGATCACCGACGCCATGAACACCACCTCCACGACCCAGGACAGCACCAGCGCGAACATCGACCTCGCGTTCGCCCTCCAGCTCATGGAGAAGTTCGGCAACAACGAGGTGCCGGACGACGGCCAGCGTCAGGCGGTCGTGGCCTGGGAGCACTGGTCCCAGCTCATGCAGATCACGGAGTTCACGCGCGCGGACTTCGTGGGCCAGGACCAGCTTCCCTTCCCCGCGGGCATGACGGCCAAGCGGTGGCTCGGCTTCATGTGGTTCCCGCACTCGGGCCTGCCGGTGCCGACGAGCGGCCAGCACACGGCGTTCGCCTACCACCGCAACGCCCTGGCCCACGCCATCGGCCAGGATGTCGAGTCCAACATGCAGTACCACAACGACCGGGACTCCACGTTCGTCCTGAACAAGATGCAGATGAACGCGGTCCTGATCGACGAAGAGGGCTGCGTGTCGATGGACATTCAGGACTAAGGGGGTAGCTGATGGCCTTCGACAGCTCCGGCATGAAGCACATGGCCTACGAGGCCGGGGTGAGCCGGTGGCACTACACCAACACCGGCGACAACAAGACCACCATCAACGGCTCGGGGTACTTCAACCCCTTCGAGGACAGCCTGGATGTCGGCGACATCATCTTCATCCGGGCCTCGGACGGGGCGATCCAGCAGATGGTGACAAGCGTGGACCGGGCCAACGGCACGGTGACGACCGCCGCGGTCTGACCGCGGTGCATTGTCCGGTTGGCTGCACATGGGCCGGGATCGCCAGCGCGGTCCCGGCTCATTTGCTTGAGGAGGCGACGTGGCAGAGCGCATCACGCCCATCGAGGTGACGAACAAAGCGCTCGTCCTGATCGGGGCGCTGCCGATCACCTCGTTTCAGGACACGAGCGCCGAGGCGGTCGTCGCCAACCAGATTTACGAGGACATCGTGCTGGACTCGCTGTCCAAGCACGACTGGTCCTTCGCCACCGGCAAAATCAGCCTCAACAACAACCGCCTCGCGGACAAACCCAAGGCGCAGTTTGCCGCCGCCTACCAGGCGCCCACGAGCCCGCGGCCCGTCAGCTACATGCGCCTTTGGGTCAACGGCTCCATCTCGGCGTTCGATGTCTCCGAGGACCGCGTGCTCTGCAACGCCGGGATCGACGACGACGTGGTGCTGGAGTACCAGTTCCGGCCCGTCGAGGATCGCTGGCTTCCCGCCTTCCGGCTCTATGTGATCTACCGGCTCGCAAGCGAGTTCGCCTCGACGATCACGCGCAAGGCCGAGGAGATCGAGCTGTGGCAGAACAAGGCGGCCCAGCAGTTCGAGACGGCCCGGCTGCGCGACGACAAAGGGCGCATCTCGCCGTGGGTGAGCGATGATCTGGTCAACCAGGCGCTCTCGCTCATCGGGGCGCTGCCGGTCACGCAGGTCAGTCAGAACGCCGTCGAGGCCATCATCGCCAACGGCGTCTACGACGAAATCCGCAAGCAGGGGCTGGCTGCGCACGACTGGCCCTTCGCCATGAAGCAGGCCGAGCTGACGCGCGACGACACCTTCACCTCGTACCGCCAGCGCGATGCGGCCTACACCGCGCCCGAGGACATGCTCACGCCCTTCCGCGCGTGGATCAACGGCCACCACGCCGACTTCACGGCGGAGCGCGACCACATTCTCGTGGACTTGAGCGCCTACGCCGGCGAGCCGGACACGGCCACCGTGGCCCTGGAGTACAAGGCCGACGTTCCCGAAGGCGAATGGTATCCGGGTTTTCGCTGGTATATCGCCTACCGCCTCGCCAGCGAGATGGTGGGGGCCATCGGCGGATCGGCCCAGGCCGCCGGGCAGATGGACCAGAAGGCCGAGCGCCAGCTCGCCAAGGCGCGCACCGAGGCCAATGACGGGCGCTCGCCGCCGCGCCTCAAGATGCGCACCAGCCGCCTCACCTCTGCCCGCCTGCGCGGGCTGGGGCCGAACGCGGAGCCCAAGTGATGGCGCTCATCCGGCGGTTCCAGACCAACTTCTCGGGCGGCGCGCTCACCCCGCTCATGGCCGCGCGCGTGGAGTCAGGCGCCTACCAGAACGGGGCGCAGGAGCTGCGCAACGCGCGCCTCTTGATCCAGGGCGGCGCCACCCGGCGCCCCGGCCTCGCCTACATCGACGAGCTGGGGTCGCCCGAGGAGGTGCGCCTGGAGGAGTTCGCTTTCAACGACGACCAGAGCTACCTGTTCATCTTTCGGCCCGGCAAGCTGGATGTCTACTTCCGCGACACCAGCAAGGCCACGAGCATGACCGGGATGCCGTGGGACACGGCGGCCAAGGTGGCGAACCTGCGCGTGGCCCAAAACGGCGACACGATGATCGCCTGCCACCAGGACATGCCGCCCCAGCGCATCGTGCGCGTGGGCGCCAACACCTTTTCCGTCTCGCCCTTCGCCTTTGAGGAGGACGACGACAGCGCCAAGGTGTTCCAGCCCTACCACAAGTACGCGGCGCCGGGCGTCACCCTGGGGGCCGATGCCGTCGAGGAGGGCGAGACGGCCACGCTGACGATCAAGGGCAACGACGACCCGATCTTCGAGAGCGGCCATGTCGGCCAGATCGTCCGCCACAAGGGCCGCCAGATCAAGATCGACAGCGTGACGGACGGCAGCACCGCCACGGGCACGATCCTCGACCCGCTGCGCCGTGAAGAGGACAACGGCGTCAACCTGATCGCCGACGAGAGCTTCGACAACGACGAGTTCTGGGTGGTCGGCCCCGGCTGGCGCGTCGGCGCGGGCAAGGCCCGGCCCGAGGAGAACAAGGGCTCCTCGCTCAGCCAGAATGTGACGCTCGCGAACACGGGCAACAGCCACACGCTCACCTTCACGATGAGCAGCCGCACCCAGGGCGAGATCATCGAGATCACCTACGGGGCGCAGACCATCGCGACGAACCTGACGGGCAACGTCACGCACACGCCGACCTTCACGCCCGAGACGGACAACGACTTCCTGACCTTCGTGGCCTCGTCCGACTTCGACGGCGAGATCGACGACGTGAAGATGCAGGAGGGCGGATCGGGGACGAACTTCGTCAACGAGAGCGGCTTCGACGGCGACGACTTCTGGATACAGAAGGGCGCGTGGACCGTCACGGGCGGGCGCGCGTTCACGCAGCCCAAGACGGCCTTCGAGCTACGCCAGGTCATCAAGCCGGTGCTCCAGCAGGACTACGTGCTCACCTTCGACGTGAGCGACAGCAGTGCCGGGACGCTGACGGTCAAGTACGACGACAAGGTGATCGGCACGGTTAGCGGTGGCACGAACGGCGCGCAGGAGTTCGAGTTCACCACGCAGGCCGTTGAGGGCGACCTGACGTTCTCCGCGGACGTGGACTGGGACGGGGCGCTGGACAACATGCGCCTCAAGATGAAGCCCGACAACGGCCCCACGACGGATTGGGAGGAGCAGGCGTACTCCAGCATCCACGGCTGGCCGCGCGTGCCCTACTTCCACTCCCAGCGGCTGATCTTCGCGGCGTCCAAGGACTTGCCCAACGGGCTGTTCATGTCCAAGCCCGCGGCCTTCTTCAACTTCGACGACGGCACGGGCGAGGACGACGACGGCATCGCGGTGACGCTGGCGGAAAGCCGCATCGCGGAAATCCGCGCGATCACCTCGCTGCGCCACCTCCAGGTCTTCACCTCGGAGATGGAGCTGTATATCCCCACGGGCGAAGGCCGCCCGCTGACGCCGAGCAACACGCGCTTCATCAAGCAGACCCCCTTGGGCAGTTCGATGGTCGAGCCCAAGGAGTTCGACGGCGCGGTGCTCTTCATCCCCAAGTCCAAGGCAACGGTGCGCGAGTTCATCTTCTCGCGCATCGAGCAGGCGTACTCCAGCGATGTGGTGTCGCTGCTTTCCCAGCACCTGATCTTCGATCCCATCGACATGGACGTGACGCTGGAGCAGGAGGGGCAGCCCGAGCAGTATGCCTACCTGGTCAACGGTGACGGCACGATGGCCGTGTTCCTCTCCAACCGCGCCGAGGAGACGACGGCCTGGACGCTGTGGGAGACGCAGGGGTCGTTCGAGGCCGTGGCGGCGGTGGCCGACCGGGTGTTCACCGTCACCCGCCGCAACCTCGACGGCAACGGCGACAGGCTCTTCCTCGAAGTCTTCGACAACGACATGACGATGGACATGGCCGTGCGCCTCAACAGCGGCACGGCCACCGACACCTGGAGCGCCGCGCATCTGGCGAACACCCACGTCCATGTGACGAGCGGCAACTTCTTCATGGGGGAGTTCGACGCCGACGGCAGCGGCGAGGTGACGCTCGCCAAGCAGGTCGAGCAGGTGCAGATGGGCGTCACCTACCAGGTGGACATCCTCACCCTGCCGCCGGAGCTGCAACTGCCCAGCGAGGGCGCGAGCGTGGGCGAGAAGCGCCGGATCGTGAAGGTGTCGGCGGTGCTCGACAACACGCTCAACCTGCGGGTCACGCAGGGGGACCGCAGCGCCACGCTCAACATCCGCGACGTGACGGACGACCTCTCCCTGGAGCCGCCCGCCATCACGGGGCGCCAGGACTTCCGCCTGCTGGGCTGGGACGACGAGGGCACGGTGCGGATCACGCAGACCGTGCCGCTGCCCATGACGCTCCTGGGCCTCAACGTCGAGATGGAGGTGTAGAATGGGAGCTTCAGTCGCCTTTGCCGCGGCCAGCACGGCTGTCTCGGCAGGCTCTGCGATCATGCAGTCGCAGGCCCAGGCGGACGCCCTGGAGGCACAGGGACAAGCGCGCCAGGCGCGCGCGGAGTTCCAGGCCGAGCAGACGCGCGCCCAGGCCGAGATTTCCGAAGACCGGGCCGAGGAGTCGCTGCGCAACGCGCAGGTGGCGGAAATCCAGGCGCGTCAGCGCGTGGCCGCGCGCCAGGAGCAGCTCCAGCGCACCCTGGCCTCGCAGACGGCGGCGGCTGCCGGGGCGGGCATCGCCATCGGCCCCGGCGGCAGCTTGAGCGCCATCCAGCGCGAGACGCGCGAGCGTGCCCGGCGCGACATCACCAGCGTCCGCTTCCTCGGCGCCAACCAGGAGCGGCGCTCGCGCATCCAGGCGCGCAACCGCCAGCAGACCGCGGAGAACCAGCGCGAGAGCGCCCGCCAGCGTGTGGCGTTCGGGCAGACGGCCAACCAGCTTGCCCAGCAGCGCGCCAGCACGCAGCGCATCGGCGGCTTCCTCCAGGCCGGTTCGACCCTGCTCAGCGCCGGGAGCCGCCTCTCGCAAGCTGGCGGCAGCCCGGACTTCCAGGGGCCGGACGCGGCCTCTCGGGTCAACTTGGCCGACAGCATCCAGTTCCGGCCCGGCTCGGGCCGCGTGAGCGCGCCAGCATCGGGGTTGTTCGGGGGTAGCACATGAGCCAGGGGATCACTCAGCCGCCGGGTGGGCGGCGCATCGGCATCC
>CAJXKW010000068.1 GCA_913055855.1 uncultured Limimonas sp.
ACCGTCACCGGCAACACCATCGGCGAGGACCTGGAGCGGGTGACCTTCCCGCAGGACCAGGACGTGGTGCGTTCCACGTCGAACCCCATCTCGCCCACGGGCGGCGTTGCCGGGCTGAAGGGCAACCTTGCGCCGGAAGGCGGCATCGTGAAGGTCGCCGGGCTGGAGAACCTCCAATTCCGCGGCACCGCGCGCTGCTTTGACAGCGAGGAGGAGGCTTTCGACGCCGTTTCGCGGCGCGATTACAAGGCCGGCGATGTCATCGTCATCCGGTACGAGGGCCCCAAGGGCGGCCCTGGCATGCGCGAGATGCTCGCCACGACGGCCGCGATCTACGGCCAGGGCATGGGCAAGGAGGTCGCGCTCATCACCGACGGCCGCTTCTCCGGCGCCACGCGCGGCTTCTGCATCGGTCACGTCGGCCCCGAGGCGGCCGTTGGCGGCCCGATCGGCCTGCTTCAGGACGGCGACGTTATCGTCATCGACGCCGAAGCCGGCAAGCTGGACGTCGAGTTGTCCGAAGACGAGCTGGCCCGCCGGCGCGAGGCCTGGCAGCCCCGTCAGCACAACTACCAGTCCGGCGCGCTGTGGAAGTTCGCCCAGACCGTGGGCTCGGCCGAGAAGGGCGCGGTCACGCACCCCGGCGCCAAGGCCGAGACGCACGTCTACGCGGATATTTGAGCCTAGCGAACAAATGCCGGTCGCGACTCGGGAGGTCGCGACCGGCATATGAACACCGTGATCGCGGGTCGGGATCTCCACAATCCCGACCCGCTGTGTCGGTCACAGCATCAGCGCGTCGTCGCCGAAGGTGTCGGTGAAACTGGTGGTGTTGAAGACACTGCTGTCCTGGGAATCGGTCAGGCCAACGAGAGTCACCGTGGCGGTTTCACTGCTCGTAGCGTCCGCGATCACGAGGCTCTGCTCGCCGTCGCTCTGGTTCTGATCGGCCTCGAACGTCACGGATGCTTTTGTGTCCCCGCCAACGCCGCGGGCGTCCAACACGTCGCCGGTGTCGAAGCCGTCGATGGTCACGCCGTAGTCGCCCGATTCGAAATCGAAGGTGACGTCGCCGCCGGTGGCGTCGAGCGTGGCGCCGTCGTCGGCCGGGCCGACGGCCGTCGTGTCGGCACCCGTGCCGCCGCCGTCGGCGGTTTCGGAGGTTGCGTCACCCAGCGGCAGATCGAGCGTGCTCGCCTCGGTCCCGATGGTCTGGGTGCTGCCGTCGGCACCCTCGGCCTCGAAGGTCTGCGCGCCGGTCTGGCGGAGGGTGACATTGCCCCCTTCGAACCTGGCGTCCACTTCGCCGTTCAGGCTGGGCACGATCAGGATCGTGGTCTCGCCCTGGCTGACCGTGAGGCCATCGCCGGTGACCTGGAACGTCAGCGCGTCGACCTGTTGGGCGAAGTCGAAGCGCTCGAAGTTGGCGTCCGCTTCAACGTTCTGCGCGTTCTCGGCGAGCAACAGGCCCTCGTTGCCGTCGGCACGCCCCATGGCCTCGACCGCGTCGGCGACCGTGTAATCCTGCTCTGCGCCAACGAAGACGCTGGCGGACGGTGCGGTGCCGGCTTCAGGGGCGCTGGCCGAGCCCTCCGCAAGGCCGATGTCCGGCTGGATGGCGTCGGCCCCGATCGCCACGCCGTCGTCGGTACCGGCCAGTTCGAAGGTCTGCGCGCCGGCCTGGGTCAGGGTGGCGCTGCCGTCGGCGAAGGTCAGCTCGAGGGGCTGGTTGAGGCTGGGCACCGTGGCGAGGGTGGTGTCCGCCGCGGCGATCGTGAGCCCGTCGCCGGTGACCTGAAACGTCAGCTCGGCCAAGGGTCGCGGAATCTCCAGGTGCTCCAGGTTGGCGTCCAGCGCCAGATCCGACACGCCGTCGCCCAGGAACACGCTTTCATCGCTGCCGGTGCGGCCGACGACCTGCGCCTTGTCCACCAGGTTCACGCCCGATCCCGGTTCAAGAATCACACGCGTGGGGGTGGGCTCGCGGTCGCCGTCGTCACCGCCGCTACCGCTGTCACCGCTGTCGTTGCCACCGTCGGGATCGTCGCCGCTCGCATCGTCGCCGCCGCTGCTGCCGCTCGGCTCGGCATCGCCGCTGCCGCTTTCGCCAGTGCTGCCGCTTGCGTCGCTACCGTCGCCCGCTTCGGGGGTATCCGTGCCCTGGATCAGACCGGTTGCCGCGCCCGCAACTCCGGAGAAGGCCGCGCCGCCAAGGGCGGGGTCGATGACCTCGAGGCGGAAACTTTCGGTCGGTTCCTGGACGCCGTCGGCGGCGATGGGAATGCGGATTTCCTTGCCCCCGGCCTCGCCGGGCCCGAAGTTGAGGTCGCCTTCGGGCAGGCTGCCGCCGAAATCGGCCGCGTCGGCGCCGCCTTCCAGCTCGACCACGCGGTAGTCCAGGCTCACCGGCGGCTTGCCCGGGAAGGCACGGGTTACCTCGAACGTGGCGAAGCTGAGTGTGCCGTCGTTGCTTTCCGAGATGACCTGCGGATCGGGCGCGACGTCGAAACGGGCCGGGGGCGGGAGTTGCCCGTCGTCGCCATCCTCGGTGTCATCATCGTCGTCGCGATGGTCGTCGCCATCCTCGGTGTCATCATCGTCGTCGCGGTCGTCGCCGTCCACGTCCGAGTCATCCTCGGGCTCGTCGAGTGCCAGGGTTTCGGTGGCCTCGTCGAGCGTCGCCCCCGCCACGTTGGCGATCTCGAGCCGCACGGACTCGGTCGTGTTGCGGTCAACTTCGCTCAGCGCCACGCGGATTTCCCCCGTCTCCGTGCCGGCGGCAAGGCTGTCGGAACCCTCGCGGATCACCTCGGGCTCGCCGTCACCGCGGGGCACGGCCGTTGCCGTGAGGTCAAACGTGATTTCCGTATCGCTCGCGCCGTCGCGCTCAAGCGTGAACACTGCGACATCGCCGTCCTCGGTGGTAACGATGTCACCCTCGTCGACCGAGAGTGTCGCCATGGTGGTATCCTCCGCCAAATCATCTCTCCGATAAAACGGTACACATACCTTGAGTGAACGCCGTCACCCGAAAAAGGTCAACATTTGGGATTCGACGATTGTTTGATATTTGGTCGCGTGCGGGCGCAAACGTTCGCAAAATTTGACGAGAACTTGGAGGTGGAAAGCCTGTTGAAGGTAAAGCGGATTTGCACCGACCGCAAATCGGGTCGCGATCGGATTACCCCCAAGGCCCCTGACGGCCCCCCGCCGGCGGCGGGCGCCGGCGCTTGAGGCGGACGCCCTTGGGCTGCCGGCCGCCGCCGCCCAACGGAACGGTATGGTGGCGGAAGCGCGCGACCAGGAGCATGCCGGCGACGAATCCGCCGACGTGCGCCCACCACGCCACACCGCCCCCGCCGCCGAGTGCGGACAGGAACTGGATCACGAACCAGCCGCCCAGCAGAATCCAGGCGGGCAGGGTGAAGGGGAACACGAAGACCAGGAAGGTGACCCACGCCTTCGGGTGGAGGATGAGGTACGCCCCCAGGATGCCCGAGATCGCGCCGCTGGCCCCGATCATGGGGGTGGTCATGCCGGGCGCGATGACGACGTGTGTCAGCGCTGCGGCCGCGCCGCAGACAACGTAGAACAGCACGAACCGGCGGTGGCCCATGGCGTCCTCGACGTTGTCGCCGAAGATCCCCAGGAAAAGCATGTTCGAGATCAAGTGGCCGAACCCGCCGTGCAGGAACATCGAGGTCACGATGGTCAGCCAGGACGGGATCACTGCTAGGTCCGGGCGCAGATCGGCTGCGCCCGTGAGCACCGCCGGGATCAGGCCGAAAGCCAGGGCGATCCGGCGCTCCCCCACCGGATCCAGGGAAAGCTGGAACAGGAACGCGCCCACGCAGAGCCCGATGATCGTCCAGGTGACCATCGGCTTGTCGATCAGGATGCGGGGGTTTTCGTCCCCAATGGGTATGAAGGGCATGCGACTCTCCTGCGCGCGCTGGCACCCAATATGGCGGGGCGAGGCGCGGCCGGCGAGGCCGCCGGTCAGAGGTCCGCCGTGCCGGTGGCCGTCTCGCCGGCGTGCGCGGGTCGATCGGGATCGCGGGTCGGCCGGGGCAGGGCGCTGGTGCTCCGGATGTGCCGGGTGGCCGGATCCAAACCGGCGCCGGCGGCCGGTGCGGCCAGCGGGAGGCGGCTGCACCGACCACCCCCTTCGTGGCGCTCGGTCATGGCCGCAGCTCGCAGACGACGGTGGTGTGATCGGCGGCCTTTTCCCACGCCCGAGGGGTGGTGTCGATCTCGGCTTTCTCCAGGCGGTCGGCGGCCTGTGGCGATAGGAGGAGGTGGTCGATGCGCAGGCCGTCGTCGTTGCGAAAGGCCGCGCCGTAGTCCCAGTAGCTGTAGACGTGGCGTTCGCTGTGCGTCGCGCCCCAGGCTTCCGTGTACCCCAGGTGGAGCAGGGCACGGAATGCCTTGCGCGTCTCCGGCTGGACGAGGGCGTCGTCGGCCATGGCGTCGGGATCGTAGACGTCCTCGTCGGCGGGCGCGCAGTTGTAGTCGCCGCCCAGGACGACCGGCTGCTCGCGGCGCAGCAGGTCTTCGGCGTGCGCGCGCAGCCGGCGCATCCAGTCCAGCTTGTAGCGGAACTTCTCGGTGCCGACCGGGTTGCCGTTGGGCAGGTAGATCGACGCCACGCGCACGCCGCAGGTCGTTGCCTCAATGTAGCGCGCCTGCTCGTCCGAGTCGTCCCCGGGCAGCGCGGTACGCACATCGGAAATCGTATCGCGCGACAGGATGGCCACGCCGTTGTACGATTTCTGTCCGACGAATTCGGCCGTATAGCCCGCGGCCTGTATCTCCATCAGCGGAAACGCATCGGCCGTTGTCTTGAGTTCCTGCAGCAGGATGACGTCGGGCTCGGCCCGCTTCGCCCATTCGACGACGTGGCCGGCGCGCTGCTTGATCGAGTTGACGTTCCAGGTGGCGATTCGGAGCATGGCGGGCGTTCGGCGGTCGTGATCGCAAACGGTCAAACTAGCCCCGGCCGCCCGCGTATGCAAACCGCACCGCTCACCCTGTCCGGGAGATCGTCATGCCGGCCGATTCTGCCCTCGTCCTGTTCTCTGCCGGGCAGGACAGCACCACCTGTCTCGCCTGGGCGCTGGCGCACTACCCCCGTGTCGAGACCGTCGGGTTCGCCTACGGCCAGCGGCACGACGTGGAAATGGACCAGCGCGGCGTGGTCCGGGATGCGCTGCGTGCGCGCTTCCCCGAATGGGGCGCGAAGCTGGGCGCGGATCACGTGCTGGATGCGTCCGTCCTCGGGCAGGTGGCGGAAGACACGGCCCTGACCGGGGATGCCGAGATCCGCATGCAGGAAAACGGGCTGCCCAACACCTTCGTGCCCGGGCGCAACATCGTGTTCTTCACCCTGGCGGCCGCGACCGCGTACCGGCGCGACCTGCACCGGCTCGTGGGCGGCATGTGCGAGACCGATTTCTCGGGCTATCCGGACTGCCGCGACGACACGCTCAAGGCGCTACAGGTAACCCTGAACCTGGGCATGGCGGGCCACTTCGTCATCGACACCCCCTTGATGTGGCGCGACAAGGCGGATACGTGGCAGCTTGCCGCGGCGCTGGGCGGCCCCGCGCTGATCGACCTTATCGTCGAGCATACGCACACGTGCTACCGGGGTGATCGGCGCACACGCCACGACTGGGGCTACGGCTGCGGCACCTGCCCGGCGTGCGAACTCCGCGCCCAGGGCTATCGGCGCTTCCGCGAGCGGTCGGCGTCGTAACGCGCCAGAGGGATCCGGGAACCGGCATGTTCAGCCTCGTTTTCACCCGCCGCTACTGCATGGGCCACCGCCTGCGCCGCAGCGGGCCGAAGTGCGCCGTCCCGCACGGGCACAACTCCTATGTCAAAGTCACGCTCCAGGGAGACAAGCCCAATCCCATCGACGGCGGACGCAACGACGTGGCGCCCTTCGGTTTTGCCAAGGCGCGCTGGCACAAATGGATCGACAACCATGTCGATCACGCGTTGCATCTGGACGAGGCGGATCCCCTGCTGGCCTTTTTCCGCGAGCACGAGCCCGAACTCTGCTCACGCCTGCTCGTGGTGCCGGGCGACCCCACGACCGAAATGCTGGCTGCCTGCTTCGCCGCGAAGGCGAACGCCATCCTCGCGGACCAGGGACTCGGGCTCACCTGCGCGCGTGTGGAGGTCGAGGAGACCCCCACGAATACCGTCGTGTTCGAGGGCGATCCGGCCGACGCCCTCCCCGGTGGGGCGGAACGCTGGTGGTGGCGCGCGGACATGGCGATCAACGACCTTCCCGAAGCGTACGCGGCCGAGACCTGAGGCGCGGAGCAACGCCGCACCCCCCTTGGCCTTTTGATATGTTCTATCGCATGGTCGTGCCGGCCGGGGTCGGACTCCGACGAACGAGGGGGCGGACCCGGTCAATGGGCGCGGTATGCGGAAATCACCTTCGCGTGATCCGAAATCCGCATGCGTGCGAACATTCGGGTGGTCGATAAGGAAAACATACGGGAGAGATATCGATGGCCGAGACCAACACCACGCGCCGCAACGTGCTGAAGCTGGGTGCGAGCCTGCCGGCGGCGGCCGCTGCGCTGCCCATCGCGCTGCGCAGCGAGGACGCCGAGGCGAAGACGCCCAAAAAGCAGGCGCAGTATCAGGAGACCCCGAAGAACGGCCAGAAGTGCACCGGCTGCCAGTTCTGGATCGAGACCGACGGCGAGATGGGCAAGTGCCGCATCGTGAAGGGCAAGATCCACCCGAACGGCTGGTGTGCCCTCTACGCCGCGGCGTAAGCACCCAGCGGCAGAGTTCGCGGGCACGGCGCCGGTTCGCCCAAGCGAACCGGCGCCGCGCTTATGCGACCGGCATCTGTGTCGCGGCGTCGGACCATGGTACCGGCGGCGACCAATTCAGCTCGGCTCGGATCGTCCCGGAATCGAGTTCGAAGTCCGCCAGCAGCCGGGCCAGGTCCCGGCCGCGTCCGAGTGCGCGAAGGCCAAGCCGGAGCGGACCGCCGGGGACCGGCAGCCACCGCGGCCGCCGGCCGTGCGCGCGGCACAGCGCCGCGTAAAGCTCGCCCGTGGTCACGGCAGGACCATCGCTGACCAGGAAGGTCCGCCCCGCCGCCCCCGGATGATCGAGCGCGGTCCCGATCGCGGAGACGAGGTTGGCGCGCGCGAGAAGGCTGCGCCGGTTGTTCCGGACGGCCGTCGGCATGGGCAGGCCGCGCCGCGCCCATGCGGCCAGTCGCGCGAGGTTGCCGCCGGCGTCCGGGCCGTAGATCAGGGGCGGCCGGAGCACGCACACGGCCAGACCGCCGGCACGGGCATGCGCCGCGACGGCGCGTTCGGCCGCGAGCTTGCTGGCCGCATAGGCGTCGGCCGGCGCCAACGGACTGGCCTCGGTCAGGGGCGCGCCCTGGGTGCGGGGACCGTGGACCAGCGCCGTGCTGAGCAGGATCAGGCGCGCGACCCCCGCGCTGCGCGCGGCCCGTGCGACGTTGTCCGCGCCGCCGGCGTTGACCGCGTGCAGGGCATCGGCGGCAGCATCGTCCCGGTGCGCAAGGCCGGCGAGGTGCACGACCGCGTCCGTATCGGCAAACAGGTCTGGCGTTACCGCGCCTGGATCGGCAACATCGGCGTCGCGCCGGCCCAGGGCGACGACGCTGTGCCCCGCCGCACGCAGGGCGGGCACAAGGCCGCGGCCGACAAAGCCGCCCGCGCCGGTGACCGCGACCCGGCTCATGCCGGCATCCAGCGCGAAGGGAGCACCATGCGGGATCCCCTGCGCGACGTCGACTGGAGTGTGCGCGTGTCCTCGCTGCCGCAGGCCATCCAGGAGGCCTGTGACGCTGCAGGTTTATCGCCCAATGCGGTGATTTTCCACGATCTCACGCTCGGCGGCGAACGCCCGGCTGCGGCGAATGCCTCGATCGACTGGCCGTCGTATTTCTGCGACAAGGCGGGTTTCGTGCTGGTGCTTGCGTATCTGGTGCGCAACCACCTGCCGTTGGAAATGGACATCCGGATCACCCGGGCGTCCACGGGCACAAGCCATTTCCGGATGCACCCGCCCCTGGATCCACATGCCAAGGCCATGCTTCAGGCCATCAATCCGCGCGAGGCGCAGGCCATGGCGGATCTCAACGCCAGGGCCGAGAGCGTGTTTGCCCGCCTCCGCCAGGCGCACCTTCCCGATGTCGATGGGCGCGACCTGACGTGAACCGGCCACGACCGGACCGCGAAGCCGGTTCAGATGGCGAACGAGGCGCCACAGCCACAGGAACTGCTGGCGTTCGGGTTCTGCACTTCGAAGTATGAGCCGATGAGGGCTTCGACGAATTCGAGCTGTGAGCCGTCGAGAAGCTCCAGCGATACCTCGTCCACGACCACACGCGCACCGTCGCGCTCGAAAACCCGGTCGTCGGCGTTGACCTGCCGCTCGAAGTCGAAGGTGTAGCGGAAACCGGAGCAGCCGCCGCCCTCGACGGCGACGCGGAGCATCAAGCCGGGCTCGGCCTCGGCCTCGACCAGGGCCCGGATGCGCTTTGCCGCGTTGCCGGTGACCGTAAAGCTGTGGTTCGCGGCCGCTGCCTGCGGCGCAGCGTCGGCGCCGGTCTCGTCGTGCTGCGTCGTGTCGGTCACGGCACCTGCCTCCTCGGGGCTCGCTTTTCATCCTGTATGTGGGCAGGCGTGGGGGTGTGTCAATTTGCGCCGGGGTTGCCGGGTACGATACCCGCGCGCGGCGTGCGTGGACAGCCGCGCCCCCGCTCGGCTAGCCTTGCGGCGTCCTTGGCGAGCCGAAGCCGCGTGCGCGATGCCCGAGCCCTACGCCAGCGATCCCAGCGCCAGCCGCGGCCGCCTGCGGCCCGAAGCGGCAAGCCGGACGCGCACCGACTTCCAGCGCGACCGCGACCGGATCGTCCACGCCCACGCGTTCCGGCGGCTGCAGTATAAGACCCAGGTTTTCGTTTACCACGAGGGCGATTACTTCCGCACGCGGCTCACGCACTCCCTGGAGGTCGCCCAGATCGCCCGTTCGGTGGCGCGCGCGCTGGGGCTCTGCGAGGATCTGGCGGAAGCGGTGGCGCTCGCGCACGATCTGGGGCACACGCCGTTCGGGCACGCCGGCGAGCGCGCCCTCGATCGCGCCCTTTGGGACCATGCGGGGCTGCGCTTCGACCACAACCACCAGACGTTCCGCATCCTGACCGCCCTGGAGCAGCGCTACGCCGCCTTCGACGGGCTCAACCTGACCTGGGAGAGCCTGGAAGGGACGGTGAAACACAACGGCCCCGTCCGCGAACCCTGGCCGGAGCTGACAGCGTTCTGCCGCGAGCTGGACCTCGAGCTGGACACCTACGCCGGTCCGGAGGCCCAGGTCGCCGCGCTCGCCGACGATATCGCGTACAACAACCACGATGTGGACGACGGCTTGCGCGCCGGGCTGTTCAGTGTCGCGGACCTGATGGCGCTGCCCCTCGTCGGCCCGGTCTTCGCCGAGGTCACGGCGGCGCACCCCGACATCGACCAGACCCGGCTCATCGCCGAGGCGGTACGCCAGCTCATCGACCGCATGGTCAACGACCTGCTGGCCGAGAGCCATCGCCGCATCGCGGCGCTCCGCCCGCGGACGGTGGACGACGTGCGCCGCGCTTCCGGGCCGGTGGTTGCGTTCTCCGCGGAGATGCGCCAGAACGACCGCGCCCTGAAGGACTTCCTGTTCGAGCGCATGTACCGTCACTACAAGGTGAACCGCATGACGGCGAAAGTTGGCCGCGCGGTCCGCGACCTGTTCGAGCAGTACCTCGCCCATCCCGAGTGTCTGCCCCCGGACTGGCAGGCGCAATGCCCGTGTGGCGACACGGCCGGGCGGGCGCGCTTGGTGGCGGACTACATCGCGGGCATGACCGACCGTTATGCGCTCCAGGAACACCGCAAGCTCTTCGACATTGATGCGGCGACCTAAAGCAACAGCGATCAACGCATGAACTTTTTCAAGGACTTCCGCGACCGAATTGTCACCGAGCTCGAAGCGCTCGCCACCGCGGGCACGCTGCCCGAGGACCTGGACACCCGCAACGTCAAGGTAGAACCGCCACGGGATTCCAGTCACGGCGATGTCGCCACGAACGCGGCCATGGTGCTTGCCAAGCCGGCGGGCATGAAACCGCGCGCCATCGCCGAGCCGCTGGCAGAGCGGCTGCGCGCGCTCGACGCCGTCGCGCAGGTCGAGGTCGCCGGGCCGGGCTTCGTCAACCTTCGCCTGACCGATGCGTTCTGGACCGGCCTGCTCGCGCGGATGCTGCGCCACGGCCGCGCGTGGGGCGAGAGCGACATCGGCGAAGGCCGGCAGGTCAACGTGGAGTACGTCTCCGCGAACCCCACGGGGCCGCTCACGGTGGGGCACGCGCGCGGCGCGGTCGTGGGCGATGCGCTCGCCGGGGTGCTACGCAAGGCGCGTTTCAGCGTGCGGCGCGAATACTACGTCAACGACGCCGGCGGCCAGGTGGATACGCTCGCGCGCTCGGCGTTCCTCCGGTACCGCGAGGCGCTGGGCGAGGATATCGGGGACATCCCGGCGGGTCTCTATCCGGGGGCATACCTGAAGGACGTCGGGCAGGCGCTGGCGCGGCGGGACGGCGACCGCTGGATGAACGCGCCCGAGTCCGAATGGCTGCCCGAGGTGCGGCGCTTCGCGGTCGCGACCATGATGGACGGTATCCGCGACGACCTGGCGGCCATAGGCGTGTACCACGACACTTTCACCTCGGAAGCCGATCTGGTCGCGCGCGGTGCCGTGGAAGAAGCGCTGGACGACCTGAAGGCCCGGGACCTGATCTACACCGGTGTGCTCGAGCCGCCCAAGGGCAAAACGCCCGAGGACTGGGAGCAACGGCCGCAGACGCTGTTCCGGTCGAGTGCCTTCGGCGACGACACCGACCGGCCGCTGGCGAAGTCGGACGGAAGCTGGACCTACTTCGCCGCCGATCTTGCCTATCACCTGAACAAGTACCGGCGCGGCGACGCCACCATGGTGGACGTCTGGGGCGCCGACCACGGCGGCTACGTCAAGCGCATGGAAGCGGCCGTCAAGGCGCTCACCGAGGGCGCGGGCGAACTGCACGTGGTGCTGTGCCAGCTCGTCAAGCTGCTGCGTGCCGGCGAGCCGGTGAAGATGTCCAAGCGGGCGGGCACCTTCGTCACGCTGCGCGAGGTCGTCGACGAGGTGGGCAAGGATGTCGTGCGCTTCATCATGCTCACGCGCAAGAACGATGCCCCGTTGGACTTCGACCTGGCCCACGTGGTGGAGCAGAGCAAGGACAACCCCGTTTTCTATGTCCAGTACGCGCACGCGCGATGCCAGTCGGTGCTGCGCCACGCGGCCGAGGAACTACCCGACATTGACCTTTCCGCCGAGCGCCTCGCCGAGGCACCCTTGGCGCGCTTGACCGACCCGGCCGAGCTTGGGTTAATCAAACAGCTTGCGGCGTGGCCGCGCGTGCTCGAGGGGGCGGCCGAGAGCTATGAGCCGCACCGCGTCGCATTCTACCTGCACGACCTTGCGGCCGGGTTCCACGGTCTTTGGACCAAGGGGAAGGACGACACGGCGCTGCGTTTCCTCCAGCCCGAGGACCGTGCGCTGACTCACGCGCGGCTGGCGCTCGTGCGGGGTGTGCAGCAGGTGATCGCAACGGGTCTTGACGTCATCGGCGTTACGCCCGTCGAGGAGCTGCGTTGATGGGTCTGTTCCGCCGTCTGTTGCGGCGCGAGGATGCCTACGACGACCTGGATGCCGCGGATCCACCGTCGGCGACCGGGGGTTCGGGCGATCTCAACGACGCCTTCGCGGACGACTACGAGGACGAGGAGCCCGGTGGCGCGCTGGCCGGCACGGTCTCCAAGGTGCTGGCGGTTCTGGTGGTGGTGGGCCTGTTCGGCGCCGTGATTCTCTACGCTTACTCCTGGACCACGGGCTCGCCCGACCAGCGCGGGCAGGACGTGCCCGTGGTCGAGGCCGAGCCCGGTCCGGAGAAGGTGAAGCCCGAGGACCCGGGCGGCATGGATGTGCCGTATCAGGACCAGCTCGTGCTCAACCAGGGCGAGGGCGCGGAACAGGGCGAGACCCTGCTGCCGCCGCCGGAGGCGCCGAAAACCGGGACGCACGACGGGGGCGCCGGCAATGGCGGCGCTGCGTCGGGGGCGGACGGCGCGCGGGCGAGCACCGGCGACGCGGATGCGCCCGGCGAGCAGGTCGCCCGGACGGAGGGAACGCGCACGCCCGACGGTGAACCGGCCGCCGGGGCCGGGGACGTCGAGGGTACGGCGCGCGACCGCGACGGCGGATCGGCCGAGCCGGATGCCGGGGCTGGCGCCTCGATCCCGCGGCCGCGCGACAAGCCCGCGGTCCCCGAATCCGCCGGCCGGCGCGGCGGATCGGGGGATGACGGGACCGATGCCCGGGACGGCAGCCGCGAAACGGCGCGCGCCCCCGAGGGTGAAACGGCAACGCCGACGGACCCGGAGAGCGGGTCGGCCGACGCCGGGGATATCCTGATCCAGCTTGCGGCTTTCCAGAAGCGTGCCAACGCCGAGACGGCCTGGCGCCGGATCCGGGGCAAGCACCGCAATCTCCTGGGCAACCAGGAACTTAAGCTTCAGCGCGTGCGCATTCCGGAGAAGGGGATCTTCTGGCGGGTGCGCACGGGTCCGTTTCCCAACCGGGCGACCGCGTCCGATCTGTGTGGCCAGCTCAAGAAACGCGGCCAACCCTGCCTCGTGACGGAGAAATAGACCGTGCCGCGCGCGCTCGTGGTGGGCTGTTCCGACACTGCGCTTACCGACGGCGAACGGCGATTCCTCGCGGACGCCGACCCGCTCGGGGTCATCCTGTTCGCCCGCAACGTTGCCGACCCGGCGCAGGTGCGCGCTCTCGTCGCCGAGATTCGCAGCGTCCTGGGCCGGGACGACGCACCGATCCTGATCGACCAGGAGGGCGGCCGGGTTCAGCGGCTAGGCCCGCCGCACTGGCGCGCCGTCCCGGCCCCGGCGCGTTTCGGCGAGCTGGCGGCGACCGGATTCGCCGGCGCGGTCAGTGCGGCGCAGCTTAATGCCCGCGTGATGGCAGCGGAACTCGCCGACTTGGGGATCACCGTGGCGTGTACGCCGGTGCTCGATGTCCCCGCGCCGGACGGACACGCGGTCATCGGCGACCGCGCCCTGGCGCGCGATCCGAATACGGCGGGTGAGCTGGGCGCGGCCGTGTGCACCGGGCTGTTGCGCGGTGGTGTTCTCCCGGTCATCAAGCATCTGCCGGGTCACGGCCGGGCGCGCGCGGACAGCCATGTCGCGCTGCCCAGTGTCGCCGCCGACGCCGCGGCGCTCGCCGCGCATGATTTCGAGCCGTTCGCGCGCAACGCCGAGGCGCCCTGGGGGATGACGGGGCATGTGCTTTATACGGCCTGGGACAGCGCGAATCCCGCGACCACTTCGGCGGCGGTGATCCGCTCGGTGATCCGGGCGCAGATCGGCTTCGACGGCGTGCTCGTCTCGGATGATCTGGAGATGGGGGCGCTGGCGGGCGACCTTCGCGACCGCGCCGAGGCGGCTATCGGTGCCGGCTGCGATGCGGTTCTGCAATGCAGCGGTGCCCTGGACGCCATGGAGCGCGCGGCGGAAGGCACGCCGATGCTGGGCGACGCCGCCGCACGCCGCGTTGCGGACGCCGAGGCGCGCCGGCGCGCCGCATGCGACGGCGGCGTCGAGCCCGTCACCGCACGGGCGCGCCTTGCGGCGTTGCTGGGTGAACCTGGGTAAGTGGCACCATGACTGACGCGCCGCCGTTCCGGGAGGACGCGCCGCCAGCCGGCGACGACTCCGGCGGTGAGGCGCTGCACCTCGATATCGCCGGCTTCGAGGGGCCGATCGACGTGCTGCTTCAGCTCGCCCGCGAGCAGAAGGTCGATCTCACGCAGATCCGAATCCTCGATCTCGCGGAACAGTATCTCGCCTTCGTGCGCGAGGCGCGCCGGCTGCGCCTTGAACTCGCCGCGGATTACCTGGTCATGGCGGCGTGGCTTGCGTTCCTGAAATCGCGCCTGCTGCTGCCCGAGCCGGAAAGCGAGGAGGCCGAGGCGAGCGGGGCGGAGATGGCTGCGGCCCTGCGTTTCCAGCTCCAGCGTTTGCAGGCGATGCAGGACGCCGGGGAAAAGCTCATGGCGCGCCCCCGCCTGGGTGTGGATGTCTTCCCCCGGGGCGAGCCGGCCGGGGCGCCGCCGGTGGTCACGCGCGTCGCCTATCAATGCTCGCTTCATGATTTGTTGCGCGCCTACGGGGACCTGCGCACGCGTGGGCAGGTGGAAAGCCTGCGCGTCGATCCCATGGACCTGGAGTCGGTGGAGAACGCGCTGGCGCGCCTGCGCCGGACGCTGGGCGCGCGGCCCGGGTGGTGCGCGCTCATGGACTTCCTTCCCCGGGATCTGGCGACGCCGTTGCAGCGGCGCTCGGCCTGCGCCGCGACCTTCGCCGCGAGCCTGGAACTCTGCCGCGAAGGCGCGGTCGAGCTGCGCCAGCCGCGTACCTTCGGGGCCATATATGTTCGCGCCGCCGGCGGCGGATCGGACGACGGTGCGGCATGACGGACGGACCGCCGGATCAGCTTCGCCTGCTCGAGGCCGTGCTTTTCGCCGCGGACCAACCGCGCACGCCCGCCGAACTCGCGCGGCACCTGCCCGAGGGCACGGATGTCGGGGCGCTGCTGGCGGAACTGGGCCGGCAGTACGCCGGGCGCGGCGTGCAGCTTCGGCAGGTGGGCGAGGGCTGGGCCTTTCGCACGGCGCCGGATCTGGCCGACCGCATGCGCGTCGAGCAGGTCCAGACGCGCCGGCTTTCGCGTGCGGCCGTGGAGACCCTGGCCATCATCGCCTACCATGAGCCCGTTACGCGCGCGGAGATCGAGGAGATCCGCGGGGTCGGCTTGAACAAGGGCACCCTGGATACGCTGCTGGAGGCGGGCTGGGTGCAGCCGCGCGGACGCCGGGAGGCGCCGGGTCGGCCGCTGCTCTGGGGGACCACGCGCGCCTTCCTGGACCATTTCGGCTTGCGCGACCTGCGCGCGTTGCCCGGACTGGACGAACTCAAGGCGGCGGGGCTCCTGGATACCCGGCCGGCGCTCAATGCCCTGGCCGCCCGGGGCGAGCTGGCGGACAGCGGCGGTTCGGCCGAATCGGGTGGCGATGCGTCGGGCAGCGGCGGCGCGGAACCCTTGGATCCGGGGTTCGGCGCGGCGCTCGTGCCGGACTCGGGCGGCAGCGCCGGGTCCGGGTGATCGCCGCGGGCCGATACGGGCCCCCGGATGCGGCAAGGTGACGCCGCTCATATTGCAACTGATTTGCAGGAACGCTACCTAACGGTCATGACGAATCATGGCCGGACCCGCCGTCTGCGATGACCACGCCCAGCCTGCACCTCGACCGGGTCAGTCACTGGTACGACACCGTCCAAGCCGTCGACGACCTCAGCCTCGCGGTCTATCCGGGCGAACTCGTGTGCCTTCTGGGGCCCTCGGGGTGCGGGAAGACGACGGTGCTCCGCCTGGCCGCCGGGCTGGAGGCGCTGCAGGCGGGAAGCGTGCGGCTGGACGGGCGCACGGTGGCGGACGGGCGCATCGACGTACCGCCGGAAGCGCGCTCGGTCGGGCTGGTCTTCCAGGACTACGCCCTGTTTCCGCACCTGACCGTGCGCGAGAACGTCATGTTCGGCCTGCACAAGCTCTCGCGCGCGGAGCGCCGCCGCCGGGCGGAGGCGACGCTGCGCCAGGTGGGCATGGCGGAGGCGGGCGACTCGCATCCCCATATGTTGTCCGGCGGGCAGCAGCAGCGAGTCGCAGTGGCGCGGGCGCTGGCGCCGCAGCCGCGGGTGATGCTTCTGGATGAGCCGTTTTCCGGGCTGGACGTGTCCCTGCGCCAGCAGGTCCGCGACGAAACGCTGCACGTTCTCAAGAACAGCGGCGCCGCGACCCTGATGGTCACGCACGATCCGGACGAGGCGATGTTCATGGCCGACCGGGTGGCGCTCATGCGCGCCGGCCGGCTGGAGCAAGTGGGCATCCCCTGCGAGCTGTACAATTCGCCGGCGAGTCCGTTCGTGGCGTCGTTCTTCGGTGACGTGAACCGGATTCCCGCGGTGGTGCGCAACGGCTGCGTGTCGACGCCGCTGGGGCCGCTGGATGCGGGCGCGCTGCACGAGGGTACGCCCGTGGAGGTGCTGGTGCGGCCGGAAGCGCTCCGCCTGCAGCCGGCAAGCGCGGGCGCGGCCGACGGCGCCGCGGCGCAGGTGGTCACCGCGCGCCTGCTGGGGCGCAGCTCGATGGTGCACCTGAGCCTGGCGAATGGATACATGAACGGCCACGCCAACGGGGAACCGCTGCATCTGCATGCGCGCATCCCCGGGCGGTTTCTGCCGTCCGAGGCGACCGAACTGGCGGTGAACCTGGACCGCAGCCAGGCCTTCGTCTTTCCGCGGGAAGCCGAGGCCGGGTAAGCGCGCGGGGACGGCGTTGCGGCCGCCCGCGCTTTCTGCAATAGTCGTGCATCAATGACACGACGCGTTCCGGCTCGAAGGGAGGCCTAACGAAATGGGTGCGATCGGCCCCTGGCAGCTCCTCATCATCCTCGCCATCGTGCTGCTGCTCTTCGGTGGCGGCGGCAAGATTCCGAAGCTGATGAAGGACCTCGGCGCGGGCATCAACTCGTTCAAGAAGGGCATGAACGAAAAGGCCGCCTCGAAAGACGACGGCGACGGCGAAGCCGAGTCCGAGAGCGGCGAGGCGCCCAAGACGATCGAGGCGAGCAGCCACACCGCTGCAACCACCACCACCGCCAACAGCGCGGAGAGCACCACGGGCGAGGACCGCAAGGCCGCCAACGGCTGACGCCTCCCCCGCCGGCCGACGTCCCGCCGGTCGTCTCTGCGCCCGCATTTTCGTGTAACCAAGGCGAGCCATGCTCGACATCGGCTGGTCCGAGATGGCGATGATCGCGCTGATTGCGCTCATCGTCATCGGACCGAAAGACCTGCCGCGCGTGATGCGCACCGCCGGGCAATGGATGCGCAAGGCCCGGACGGCGGCGCGCGATTTCCAGTCGAGCCTCGAGGACATGATCGAGGACGAGGAAATCCGCGAGGCCAAGGACTCGATCGAGCGCCAGGCCCGGGAATCCGTGTCCGAGGTGCCCAGCCGGCCGGGCAAGCGCGGTGCCTTCGATATCGGGAAGAGCCTGGAAAATCAGGTCGATCCCGACGGCAGCCTGCGCAAAAGCGTGCGCGAGATCGAACACCAGGCCCGGCGTCCCGAACCGGCGTCCGCCTCCGGCGGCGAGGCCGCGCCGGCGAACGGCGCACGCAGTACGCCCGGGGCGGACGGAGCCGACGCGGTGACCACGCAGACCCCGGTCGCACCGGGGCATTCGATCAACGCCGCCCCCCACGGCGACGACGCGGAAACCGGCGCTGCGGCCGAGCCGGCGCACGGCACGGCGCGTAGCGGCGATCCGGCGCGCTCGCGTGCCACGACGCCGAGCGATTCGAACGTGTAAGCGAGGACGAGGACCCGACCGGCATTGACCGAGAACACCTATAACGACCGGCCCATGCCGCTGATGGATCACCTCATCGAGTTGCGCCAGCGGCTTCTCTGGTCGGTGGTCGCACTCGCGGTCGGTTTCGTCGTCTGTTTCATCTTCTCCGAGCGCCTCTATGCCTTCCTGGTGGATCCGCTGGCCGACGTCATGCTCGAGAAGGGGCTCGAGCAGGGGTATCGCCGGCTGATCTTCACGGATCTGACGGAAGTCTTCTTCACCTACATCAAGGTGGCGTTCTTCTTCGGGGCCTTCATCACCTGCCCGATCTTCCTCACCCAGATCTGGCTGTTCATCGCACCGGGGCTCTATCGGAACGAGAAAAAGGCGCTCGCGCCGTTCCTGATCGCCTCGCCCGTCCTGTTCTTCACCGGCGGGGCCCTGGTCTATTACGGCATCTTCCCCATCGCCTGGGAGTTCTTCCTCTCCTTCGAAAAGGCTGGCGGCGGAGCGGGCAACGTGCCCATCCAGCTCGAGCCGAAGGTCAACGAGTACCTCTCCCTGGTGATGAAGCTCATCTTCGCCTTTGGCCTGTGCTTCCAGCTCCCGGTGCTGATGACGCTCATGGCCCGGGTGGGGTTGGCCACGTCCGAAGGCATGAAGCGCAAGCGCAAGTATGCCGTCGTGGCCGTTTTCGGCGCCGCGGCGATCTTCACGCCGCCCGATCCGCTCAGCCAGATCGGCTTGGCGCTGCCCATCATCGCCCTCTACGAGGTTTCCATCCTCATGGCGCGCCTGATGGAGAAGAAGCGGGCCGAGGAAGAGGCCGAAATCAACGACGAGCCGGATAACGGCTGACGCCGGCCGCCGCCGCACCGCGGCGCGTCGGCGCGGCGGCGCGTGGGGTGCGGGCATGGACGCTGCGTGCCCGACGGCCTATAACGGCCGCGCTACCGGATGAGAGCACATCCGGCAGCGCGGTGTGACGGCACGTGGGATCGACAGAAAGACAGGCATGTTCGACCTCAAGTGGATCCGGGAAAATCCCGAGCGTTTCGATCACGGCATGCGGCGGCGCGGTCTCGACCCGCAGTCGCCCAGGATTCTCGACCTGGACGCGCGCCATCGGGCGGCGCAGACCGAGCTGCAGGAGATGCAGAACCGGCGCAACGCGGCGTCCAAAGAAATCGGGCAGAAGAAGCAGAGCGGCGACGAAGCGGGTGCGGAGGCGCTCAAGAACGAAGTCGCCGAACTCAAGCAGCGCATGGCGGACAAGGAGGCGGAGGCCGACCGCCTGTCCGAGCAGCTCGACGATATCCTGCTTGGCCTGCCCAACATCCCCGAGCCGGATGTGCCCGACGGCGAGGACGAGGACGCCAACGTCTGCCTGCGGTCCTGGGGCGAGAAGCCCGACTTCGGCTTTACCCCGCGCCAGCACTTCGAGCTGGGCGAGCAGCGCGGCGAAATGGACTTCGAGACGGCCGCCAAGATGTCAGGCGCGCGCTTCGTCGTGATGCGCGGGCAGGTGGCGCGGCTGCACCGCGCGCTCGGGCAGTGGATGATGGACTTCCAGACCCACCGCCACGGCTACGCGGAGATCGCCACGCCCTTCCTGGTGCGTGGGCAGGCGCTTCAGGGCACCGGCCAGTTGCCCAAGTTCGGCGAGGACCTGTTCCGGACCACCGACGATTACTGGCTCATCCCGACGGCCGAGGTGACCCTGGCGAACCTCGCCGCGGAGGAGATCCTGGACGCGGCCGATTTGCCGCAGCGCTATACGGCACTCACACCCTGCTTCCGGGCGGAGGCCGGCGCGGCTGGCAAGGATACCCGCGGCATGCTGCGCCAGCACCAGTTCGAGAAGTGCGAACTGGTCTCGGTCACCCACCCGGAGCAGTCGGGCGAGGAGCACGAGCGCATGACGGCTTGCGCCGAGGCCGTGCTCCAGCACCTGGAGATTCCCTACCGGGTGATGGCGCTGTCCTGTGGTGACATGGGCTTCGCCGCACAGAAGACCTATGACATCGAGGTGTGGTTGCCCGGTCAGGGCCTTTACCGGGAGATCTCGAGCTGCTCCAACTGTGGCGACTTCCAGGCCCGACGCATGCGCGCGCGCTTCCGCGCCAAGGGCGAGAAGCAGACCCAGCACGTCCATACCCTGAACGGCTCGGGCGTGGCCGTGGGGCGCGCGCTCATCGCGGTGATGGAGAACCATCAGCGGGAAGACGGCGCGATCGTGATCCCGGAGGTGCTCCGGCCTTACATGGACGGGCAGGAGGCGATCCACCCCGATGGCTGAGCCCCGCCTCATCGACCCCGCGCACGCGCGCATCCTGGTGACCAACGACGACGGCGTGCAGGCGCCGGGGATCGAGGTGCTGGAGGCGCTCGCCCGCGAACTCAGCGACGACGTCTGGGTGGTCGCCCCGGAAACGGAGCAGTCCGCGACCAGTCACTCCCTGACCGTGCGCCGCCCGCTGCGTCTGCGCCAGCTCGACGACCGGCGCTTTTCCGTGGACGGCACGCCCACCGACAGCGTCGTCGTCGGGGTGGGCAAGGTGCTCAAGGACCGCAAGCCGGATCTCGTGCTGTCGGGGATCAACCAGGGCAGCAACCTGGGCGAGGATGTGATCTACTCGGGCACCGTGGCGGCCGCGATGGAGGCGGCGCTGCTGGGTCTGCCGGCGATCTCACTGTCCCAGGCGCGCCGGGGCGACCACGATTATCGCTGGCAGACCTCCCGGGCCGTTCTCCCGCATGTGTTGCGCACGGTCTGTGCCACCGGGTTCACGCCGGATCTCCTGGTCAACGTTAACGTCCCGGACCGGCTTCCCGAGGATGTGCGCGGCGTGCGCGTCGCCCGTCAGGGCCGGCGCGATGTGGATACCGATGTGGTCGAAGGGGTGGATCCGGGTGGCCGCCCGTACCTCTGGATCGGCGATTACATGTCAGACGAGGGGCTGGATCCCGACACCGATCTCTATGCGGTGAGCGAGGGGTATGTATCGGTGACGCCGCTCCATTTCGACCTCACCGAACGGCGCTGGCTGGGCACGCTGGAGGGCGCCTTTTCGTGAGCCTGGCGGCGCGCAAGATCCGCCTGATCATGCAGCTC
>CAJXKW010000069.1 GCA_913055855.1 uncultured Limimonas sp.
CGGCTAAGTTGGGTCCTCAAACGACGGCCAATTCATTCGAACGTTTTAACGCGGACCAACCCGATCCAACGCCCTAGGGCCTGTTGGGGTTCATCTCAACTGTAGCGTTGCTGCGGCGAGATGGATCATGGCGTTAAAGCTGGTGTCTGTTTTGTCGGAGCGGACGGCCACGCGTTTGAACTCCTTGAGCTGGCAAAAGAAGTTCTCGATCAGGTGGCGCCAGGTGTAGATCGAGGCATCGATCCGGCGCGGCGCCCGGCGCTGCGGGCGCTGAGAGATCACGATCTCGGCGTCTCGGGCGATCAGGTCGTCGATGATCCAATTCGAATCGAACGCCTTGTCGGCGATCAGGCCGCCGAAGGACAGGCCGTCGAGCAGCGGGGCGACGCCGAGGGGCTCACCGCGATGGCCGGGCAGGAGCTGGAAGCGGACCAGATTGCCCAGGGCGTCGGTCAGCGCGACGATCTTTGTGGTCCATCCGCCGCGCGAGGCGCCGATGGCCTGACGTTGAGTCCCCCTTTTGCGCCGTGTCCGTGGCGATGGACTGGAACGATGGTGCCGTCGACCATGGCGTATTCCATGTCGGGATCGTCCGAGACCGCCTGAAACATCTGCTCGAACACGCCGGCCTTGGCCCACGACCGGAACCGGTCGTAGACCGAGTTCCAGTGCCCGAACTCGGCGGGCAGGTCGCGCCATTGACAGCCCGTGCGCGCGATCCAGAGAACCGCCTCGACGAAACGCCGATTGTCCCCGGTGCGCCCGGGATCCTCGGGCTTGCCCTTGCAGTAGGGCGCCATCTTTTGCCACTGTACGTCGGTCAGAACGTAGCGAGCCATGCCAAACTCCCATTTTGGGAGTTTGAATCACATCAACGCCAACAACGAAATCCCCCTGAACCCCAACAGACCCTAGGCCTCCACGCGTTCGGCTGTCCGCCGGGTGAGGATAATCGCCGAGACGCCGATCACCACGGCCGTCATGATGTAGGGCACGGCCCAGTGGTTCGTCGTCCACACCGCGATGCCCCAGGAGGCCGCGAGCGCGGCAACGGCTGTGGCCTTGGCCCGGCGCGTGATGGCGCCGTGCTCGTACCAACGGCGCAGGGCCGGGCCGAAGCGCGGATGGTCGAGCAGGCGCTGGCGGAGTTCCGGGGAGGCCCGGGTGTAGGCCCAGCACGCCACGAGCAGCAGCGGCGTGGTGGGTAGCAGCGGCAGGAACGCCCCGGTGACGCCCAGCGCCGTTGCGGTATGGCCCAGGCCCAGCCACAGCCAGCGTGCGCGCCGTGACCGTGACGTGCCGGGAGCCGCTTGCGCACGCGATACCTGCATGCTGGATACCCTTGTGTCCCGCGTTCGGCCCACCGCCGCGTCAGCCGAACACACGCTTGAGCAAATCGGTGGTGCGCTTGGCCGGGTTCTGCCGGATCGCGGCTTCCTCTTTCGCCATGTAGTGGAAGATGCCCGAAAGGGCGCCGTCCAGGCCGTGGTCGACCAGCCGATCCTGGGCATTGCCCTTCATGCGTTTGGCGAAAGGCACCTGCTGATAGCTCTGCAGCGTCCGGTCGAGCGTGCGCATCGCGCCCGTCTCGGCAAGATGTCGGTCGACCACGGGGCGGAAGGTTTTGCGCAACTCGGGGGACATGGTCCGGCGGAAATACTGTGTGGCCGCGTCGTCCGGTCCGTTGAGGATGCGCTTGGCATCTTTGAGGGTCATCGCCGCGATGGAATCGGCGAAGATGCGTTCCGCTTCCGGCGCGGCCGCTTCCGCGGCGCGGTTGAGTTGCGTCTCGAGGTCCGTGAGAAGCCCCGCCGCGCCGACCGTTTGGAGCACACCCTGCGCCTGCGCCAGATAACCGGGCAGGGGAATGTGAATCGCCGAATCCTGGAGGTAGCCGCCCGCCTGGCCGACCTGATCCACCACGCGTCCGCTGGCGACGCGCAGCGCCTCCTTCAGCCCCTTGGTGACCTCGGTGCCGGAGAGGCCGCTTGCGCCGCCATCAGCGCCGGTGACCGACTCCAGCGCCTCCTTGCCCTTGCTCAGCCAGTCGGCGCGGGCGGCAGGCGCGAGAGTCAGCGCACCAAAACCGCCGAGCACCACCGCGCGGCGGCTCATCCGCCGGGAGACCTTGTCCTGTTCCATGCCCGGAGATCTGGCACGTCCGGCGTGGCGCGTCCATGACCCGAAGGGCGTGCTCATCGCGCCGCGCGGAAGGGGTGCGGATTGGGATGGGTGAACGCCGCCTCGGCAAGCCGATCCGCGGCCACGGCCGTGGGTTCCCCGGTGCGTCCGGCGCGCTCGAAAATGTCCATGAGGGTATCGTAGATGCGTCCGACGTGAGCGAACGCCTGTGTGCGGTCGTAGTCGGGGCCCTCGTGGCTGATGTGGATGACGCCGCCGGCGTTCACGACATAGTCGGGGGCGTAGAGGATGCCCCGGTCGCGCAGGGCCGGACCGTGGTGGTCCGCGGCGAGCTGGTTGTTCGCCGCCCCGGCGATGATGCGCGCGCGGATGCGCGGCAGGCTGACGTCGTCGATGATGCCCCCCAGCGCGCAGGGCGCGAGAACGTCCACGTCCGCGGCCAGGATGTCCTCGGCGGGGCAGGTGTGCGCGCCGTGCTTCGCCGCCACGGCGTTTGCAAGCTCGCTGTCGATGTCGGCGACCAGCACATGCGCGCCCTCGGCGGCGAGATAGGCGCACAGCTTGTCGCCCACGGCGCCGGCACCCTGGACGCCGATGCGCAGGTCCCCAAGATCCGTGCGCCCCAGACTGTGTCGCACCGCCGCGCGGATGCCCTGGTAGACGCCGTACGCCGTCGCGGGCGAGGGATCGCCGTCGCTGTCGCCCACCGGCATGCCCGCGACGCGGTCAGTGGCGCGCGCCATCTGCGCCACGTCATCGACGCCGATGCCCACGTCCTCGGCAACGGTGTAGCGCCCGCCCAGGGCGTCCACGGCGCGGCCCATGGCCTGGAGCAGCTCCGGGGTCTTTTCCGAGGCCGGGTCGCCGATGATCACGGATTTGCCGCCGCCGAAGGACAGGCCTGAAATGGCCGCCTTGTAGGTCATGCCGCGTGCCAGGCGCAGCGCGTCGGTCACGGCGGCGTGCGTGCTGGCATACGGCCACATGCGGCAACCCCCAAGGGCCGGGCCGCGGCTCGTGTTGTGCAGCGCGAGGATGGCGCTGAGCCCGCTTTCCGGATCGCGCGCGAAGGTTACCAGTTCGTGGTCATCAAATGCCGTGTTGTCGAATACCGTCATGTGCAGCTCCGTGGTTCTGGGCGGCGCCAGTATTTCCAGCGCCTCGGGACGAGACAAGGAGCCGGTGCGTCGCGCTTCGCGCGGCCGCCGCAGGGGGCGTGTCGCTTCCGGTTCGCGCGCGGGGCGCCGGCGCGGCCCTTATGTGTTTTCCAGGATGGGGTTCTCGCCGGTCTTGAGGCGGTTGTCGATGAAATGGCCCTGCACCCGCCGGGCGCCGTGAAAGCGGGCGAAATCGTAGCCTTCCGGTGCGTCCACGCGCGCCAGCACCACCGCCCCCTGTTTGACCAGCGTGTCGAAGTCTTCTGCGATTTCGAAGAAATCCGGATCCTGTCCGTCGAACATCACCTTGTAGCCGTTGACGGGCAGGTTCGCTTCGATCACCGAGCGGATGTTCGCCCGGCTGATATGGTCCGCCATGAAATAGACGCGCTGCTTGCGCAGGGCGAACTCCACGTCGCGGAAAGGCTCGACATAGTCCGTGAGTTCGTCCGCACGCAGCTCGGCCCAGAGCTCGGCGCCCTCCTCGCGGCGCGCCGCGTCCTCCGACATGTACTTGGCGAAGGTGAAGAATTCGTCCGTGAATGCGGTTTCGGTGTTCAGGTTGATGCAGATGTGCCCGTCGAGCGTCTGCCGGGCGAGCAGGGCGTGGATCACCGTATGGTCCAGGATGCGCGTGATTTCGTCGAAATGCGCATGCGCCATGAGGTCGGCGCCGGGAAACAGGATGCGGTTGATCTCGCGCATCGCGATGAAGAGTTCCCACCCGGTCGTCTTGGGCTCGCCGTCGGTGCCGATCCGGGCGATGGCCTGGTAGCGGCCGAAGGCGTCGACGAACCGGTCCGCACCCACGGAGGCGATGCGGCGCCGGAATTCCGCCAGGTGCTCATCGGTGAGGCGATTCTCGCGCGTCACGGCGGTGGCGAGGAGCCTGGGCGAGCCGGTGATCTCGCTGGCGCGCTGGCGCAGCACTTCGGCGTCGCGGTAGGTGTGCAGGACCTCGGTGAACTTGGATGGGTCGAGGCCAAGCTCCGCCGCCCGGGCGGTGACCGTGTTCACCACCGCCATCCGGATGTCGTGGATGACGGCCATGCTGTACTTCTGGTCCTGGGGTGGCACCACGGCGAGGGCCCGGTCCAGGAGCCGGAAGACCCGCAGCTCGCGGCGCTTGGCGATGTTCTGGACTTCCTCGAAGACGTCGATGCGCCCGATACGCAGGTCAACGGTATGTTCCAGCTCGACGAGGTTCACCATCACAAGATTGGCGCCCGTGCGGGCACCATCGGTACTGCGCCGAACGAATTCGAGGAAGGCGCGCACCTCTTCGAGGTCGCCGAACCGTTTGCGTCGGGGATCACGTGTCGCCATGCCTAACCCATTTTTGTCACAAATGGTAACACTAACGCATGTGCCGCACACCGCAAGAATGGTGACATGAACGTGTTCTCCCCCGCCGGTCCGGCATGCGCGGTGCTGCGCCGCGGGCATACGGCGCCATCTGCTCACACGCCCACGGCTGCCAGCGCCGCGGCGGCGGCGAGGTAGACGAGGCCGGCCAGCGTCCGCATCAGGCGCGGGCGCGCGGTGAACGGCCGCCACGCAGCCAGTCGGCCGGCTGCGGCGATGTAGCCGCAGTGCACCAGGATCGAACCGGCGCAGATGGTCGCCGCCATGATCGTCACCTGAAGCAGCGCGGGCCGGTCCGGGTCGAGAAACGGCGGCAGGATCGCGCCTACCGCGAGCACCGCCTTGGGATTCGCCATCATTACGGCAAAACCCTGCGCCACCAATCGGCGGCCCTGCGTGGGGGTGCGCGCCGGCCGGATGGCGCTGGGTGCGGTGGGCGGCCGCAGGGCGCGCAGGCCCAGCCAAACCAGGTAGGCCACGCCCAGCCAGCGCACCGCGGCGAACGCCGTGGGCGAGGCGTAAAGCAGCGCGCCCAGGCCGCTCAGCGCGAGAACCGCGTACACGATCCCGCCCAGGCCGATGCCCACGGCCGCCAGAAATGCCGCCGGGCGGGGTGTCGCCAGGCCGGTCGCCACGGTGAATGCGACATTGGGGCCCGGGGTGGCCACCGCGGCCATCCAGACCACCGCCAGGGTGAGCCAGGCGTCGGGACTCATGCGGGATCCGCCGCGAGGGCCCGGTCGAGGAAATCCAGGCGGTCCTGGCCGTGGAACGGGGTGCCGCGGTGCACGTACCAGGGCGAGTCGAACATACCGATCCGGATGGCCTCTTCGGTGTTCGCCGTAAGCTGCTCGCGAATCGCGGGATCGCGCGCCTTTGCGACGATACCGAGCGCGTCCTCGCCGTTGCGCTGGGCGATCTCGAGCAGGGAGGGCCGATCGGCGATGTTCTGCTCTTCCGCCCAGAGCGCGCGCAGAATGGCGTGGGCGATGCGCAGCGGCTTCCGGCCCACCGCGTCGGCGGCCAGGACGATGTCCGCCGCCGGTGCGTCGTCCACGGGAAAAAACGGCGGCTCCGGGATCAGCCGAAGCCCGCGTTGGTCGCGCCAACGGCGCATCTCGATGAAGCGGTACGCCTGCCGTTCGGCCGAGCGCTGCTTGACCGGAAGCCCGCCGGTGCGCTCGAACACCGTGGGCAGGTGGACCGGCTTGACGCGAACCGTGGCGCGGTGGCGTTGCGCAATACGCTCCAGCTCCTGGCTGCCCAGATAGGCGAAGGCGCAGTCGAGGGAGAGGTAGTAGTCGATTGCCTTGGTCATCCCCGATCTCCCGGTGCCGCCAACGCACGGGCGGTAGGAGCCCCGCCCATCGCCAAACGCCGCGTTGGTGTGCTTAGGTGACGGCGCGAAACCGGACAAGAGCGAAGCAACAGGGGAGGATCATGTTCCAGCGGGATCTGCTCGCGGGCAAGCGCGTCCTGGTAACCGGCGGCGGCACCGGAATCGGCAAGTCCATCGCCCACCGCTGCCTGGAGTTGGGCGCCCATGTGGCGATCTGCGGCCGGCGCCGGGAGGTGCTGGACGCCACGAAGGCCGAGTTCGACGCCGACGTCCCGGGGCGCACGGCGGTCCATGCTTGTGACATCCGTGAGCCGGATCAGGTCGAGGCGATGCTGGACGCGCTCTTCGCCGAGCAGCCGCCGGACATGCTGGTCAACAATGCCGCGGGGAACTTTCTGGCGCGCAGCGAGGACCTCAGTCCGCGCGGCTTCGACGCGGTGACGCGCATCGTGCTCAACGGCACCGCCAACGTCACCCTGGGCACGGGACGGCGCTGGATCGCGCACGGCCGCGGCGGTTCCGTGGTGGCCATCGTGACCACCTACGCGCGCACTGGCTCGCCCTACGTGCTGCCTTCCGCCTGCGCCAAGGCGGGCGTGGAGACGATGATGAAATCCCTGGCCGTGGAATGGGGCCCCAAGGGCATCCGCTGCAACGCGGTCGCACCCGGCCCGTTCCCTACCGAGGGCGCCTGGGAGCGGCTGGTGCCGAACGCCGGCCTGGAAAGCGCGTGGAAGAAGCGCATCCCCATGCGCCGTTTCGGCGAGCACCGCGAGCTTGCCGATCTGGTGTGCTTCCTGCTTGCGCCGCAGACGGGCTACGTCAACGGCGATACCGTCACCATCGACGGCGGCGAATGGCTGCGCGGCGCGGCCCAGTTCGCCTTCGCCGAAGACCTGACCGAAGAGCAGTGGGCCGCCATGGCCCCGAAAAAGAGCCGCGGCTGAGCCAAGCGCGCCTGCACCGGTATCCCGCAGAGCGGAACCCGCCATGGCCGAGTCCCGAGAAAACGGCGACGGTCCGCCGTCGCGCGTGACCCTTGCCGCCGTGCTCACGGTCTTCCTGCCGTTTGCTGGCGGGTACTACCTGTCGTATCTCTACCGCGTGGTGGGCGCGGTGATCGCCGACCGGCTGCAGCGCGACGTGGGCCTGGGTGCGGCTGATCTGGGCGTGCTCACCTCGGCGTATTTCATCAGCTTCGCCGCGTTCCAGCTTCCCCTGGGCCTGATGCTCGACCGGTACGGCGCGCGCCGGGTGCACGGCGCGTTGCTTCTGATTGCCGCGGCGGGCGCAGGCGTGTTCGCTGCCGGAACCAGCCTTTGGCAGCTCTGGCTGGGGCGTGCGCTCATCGGGCTCGGGGTGGCCGGCGGGCTCATGGCCGCGCTCAAGGCCATCACGCAGTGGTTCCCCGAGCGCCGCTGGCCCGTCGTCAACGGCTTGTTCCTGGCCACGGGCGGCCTGGGCGCGATGAGCGCGACCGCACCAGTGGAGCTGCTTCTCGGGGTGACCTCCTGGCGCGGGGTGTTCGTCGGGTTGGCGGCGGCGACTTGTGTCGTGGCGCTGGCGGTGCTGCTGGTGGTGCCGGAGAAGCCGCGCCGCGGTCCGCCACGTCCGCTGCGCGAGCAGGTGGCCGGGATCCGGGCGATCTTCGCCGACCGGTTCTTCTGGCGCCTGGCGCCGGCCGCCTTCCTGACGATGTCCACCAGCCTGGCGATCCAGGGCCTGTGGGCCGGGCCGTGGCTGCGCGACGTCGCCGGCCTGAGCCAGGCCGCCGTCGCCGACACCCTGTTCGCCATGACCGCGGCCATGACCCTGGGGTTCGTGTTCTGGGGCACGCTCGCGGACCGGCTGGACCGCGTCGGGATCCCGCTCACCGCGACCTTCGGCGGCGGCGTCGCGCTTTTCCTGGTGGTTCTGCTCGCGATTACGTTCCAGGCCACCACGGGGATTCTGCCGTGGCTGGCGTTCGGTCTCATGGGCAACGTGGCCGCGCTCGCCTACACCGTCCTCGCTCGCCACGTGCCGCTGGTTTACGCCGGGCGCACCAACACGGCGCTCAACCTGCTGGTCTTCCTCGGTGCGTTTGCCGTTCAGTCGGCCATGGGTGGCATTCTCGACCTGTGGCCGCAGGGCGCCAGTGGCGGCTACCCGCCGGCTGCGTATCGGGCGGCCTTTGGCACGTTCACGGCCGTCTGCATCGCCGCATGGGCGTGGTACCTGCTCGCGGCCCGGCGCGTGCGCCTGGGCGAGACCCGGCTGCGCCCGTCGTGAACGGCGCGCCGGGGAGGCTACTGCGCCGCACCGGACCTGAAATAGTGCCCGTTCTGGAAGGTGTCGAAATACCTGCCAAGTTCCGGGTGGCTGATCTGGCCGCCCTCGTGGTCGGCTTCCAGGTGGCGTTCGGCGACGTAGGTGCGGTGGGTCGCATCGTGCACCAGGACGTGATACCAGGGCTTGTCCTTGGGGGGGCGGCTCTTGGCCATGACCCGGTACCATGTTTCCGAGCCCTGGAAGACGGGGTCCACGTCCACGATCACACCGCGATAGCCGAATTTCGTGTGGTGGATCACGTCGCCGATGGCGAAGCGGGCCTGCGAAACGCTCATGCTCGGACTGATCTCTTGGTTGGGGGTCGGTTCCCACAGTATGGGCGTGCGCGTAGCGCCGGGCCAGCCCATCGTGAATGAGTTTAACACGCGCCGGCCTGGCCGGTCATGCCCGGTGCGGATGCGCGCGCAGATCGAGGGAGACCGCGGCGTGCAGAGCTTTTCCACGCATCTTCAGGGGCTTTTGCTGACCGGCTTCGGTGTGCTCGTGCTCTCGCCCGATGCGCTGCTCCTGCGCCTGCTTGCCGCGGATCACTGGACCATCGTGTTCTGGCGCGGCGTCCTGCTCTTTGTCGCGCTGGCCCTGGTGATGACGCTGGTCCGGCGCGGCCGACCCGTGGCGGCGTTCACCGCCGTGGGGCGATGGGGTCTGGTGTCCTCGGTGTTCTACGGCACCGCCTCGGCGATGTTCGTCTACGCCATCACGCACACGGCGGTGGCCAACACGCTGGTCATCATCGCCGGGACGCCGCTGCTTGCGGCGATCATGAGCCGGGTCCTGCTGAACGAGCGCGTCGCCCCGGAGACCTGGTTCGCCACGGCCGTGGTCATCGCCGGTATCGGGCTCGTCGTGGGCGAGGGGTTGCAGCGCGGGACCTGGGACGGCGATCTGGCCGCGTTTGCCGTGGCCTTCTTGCAGGCGGGCAACTTCACGCTGCTGCGCCACCGCAAGCACATCAACATGGTGCCGGCGACCGCGCTGGGCGGCCTCTGGTCCGGGCTCGGCGTTCTGTTGCTGGGGCTGGCCGAGCCGTTCGCCATGCCCGCCGGCGACGTTCCGGTGATGGCGTTGCTCGGGCTTGTCGTGATCCCGGTCGCGTTCGGCCTGATTACCACGGGCCCGCGTTTCATCACGGCACCCGAAGTGGGGTTGCTGATGCTCCTGGAGACAGTGCTGGGTCCGCTGTGGGTCTGGCTCGCCCTGGGCGAGCGTGCTGGGGGGCAGGCGCTGATCGGCGGCGTCCTCGTGGTGGCGACGCTTGGAATCTATTTCGCCGTGCGCCTGCGCCGCCAGGGCGTCCGGCCGGCAGCCGAGCCCAGCTAGGGCAAGATGCGATCAGGTTGGTCACCTGTCCGCTGACCCTTGCCCTATGTGCAAAGAGGGTAGAGTGCGTGCCACCCGGTTCACGCCTGCGCCGGCGCGGGAAACCGCTGGGCCAGGCGCCGGCCCAGATCGGCTAGGTCATCCCGGCGTTCCACGCGGTTGGCGAGCGCCTTGCGCAGGCCCTGTGGCCCCAGGTACGCGCCCGCGATCGCCATGGCCATGGCGCCCAGTGTGTCGCGGTCGCCGCCGTTGAGAATGGCGACATCCATGCAGCGCAGGGAATCGCCCGGTGTCGCCAGGAAGGCGTAGAGGCCGAAGGGCATGGATTCTCCGACGGCGACGGAGCGTCCGATGGCGTCCGCGGCCTGCACGGGCGTCCAATCCTCGGCGAGTGCGCGCGCCACGATGTCCATTTTGGCCTGGAGGTTTTCGGTGCGCGCCGTGGCGCGCAGCCGTGCGGCCGCATCCGACGGATCGAGTTCCGTGCCGGCCACGTGGTGCGCGGTCGCCAGGGCCACCGCCGTCGCCTGCACGGCCGCACCGTCCTGGCCTTCCGGGTGGGCGTGCGTGACCTCAGCGCTGGCGCAGGCGGCGTCGTAGAGCCGGTCGAGATCGGGATAGAGCGCGACGCCCAGCGGCGCCACCCGCATCGCCGCGCCGTTGCCCAGCGAACCCTCGCCGTTGTAGAGACTGCGCGCGGCCTCGGCATAGCTCACACCGGTTTCCGCCACCCTGGCGAAGATCCGCGGCGGGCCGGGACCGTAACCGCGCCAGGGCTCGGCCTCGTAGGCGCGGGCGAAGCGGTCGCCCAGATCCGCGGCGTCGAGTTGGCCACAGGCGACCAGGGATTCGGCGAGGGCGATTGCCATCGCGGTGTCGTCGGTATAGCGCAGGACGGGAAGGCGGGCTGCCGTCGCCATAAGGTCGCTGCGTTCCTTGAACTTGAACGCCATCTCGCCCACGGCGTCGCCCATGGCGCAGCCAAGCAGCGCGCCCACGGCGCTCTCGGTAAGCCGGTCGTCGCGCACGGCCATCCCCACTCCCGCAGGTCGTCCTGTCACGCCACCTCGGGAGGCTAACACGGGGCCGCAGACGCACGGCAAGCGTGCTTGACCGGCGCCGGGGCGTGCGGGTAGGTGCGATCCGTGGTGACACGCGGGCGTCCCGGGAGGCTCCCATGCCGGAATATCGCGAGACCCTGCATGCCGGCTTCGAGCAGGTGCTGCACATGGCCGGCGATCCGCTGGTCGACGAACGCTCGCCCTATCAGCACATCCGCATCTTCGACAGCGTGGCCAACGGCCGGGTGCTGGTGCTCGACGACATCCTCCAGCTCACCGACAAGGACGAGGCGGCCTATTCGGAGATGCTGGCGCATCCGCCCATCCTGGAGCACGGCGCGGTGCGCCGGGTGCTTATCGTGGGCGGCGGCGACGGCGCGGTCGCCGAGGAGGTGCTCAAGCACGCGGGCGTGCGCCGGGTCGATCTGGTCGACATCGATGCCCGCGTGGTCGAGCTGTGCCGGGCGTACTTCCCCGAGGTGCACAGGGGCGCGTTCGACGATCCGCGTCTGGTCTTTCACCCGGCCGATGCCTTCCAGTACCTGTCCGAGGCGGCGGACGGGCGCTACGACCTGGTGATCGCGGACCGGCCCGATCCCGTGGGCCCGGCGGCCAGTCTCTATGCCCGGGACTTCTACGCCCGGCTCGCCGCGGCGATGGCGGAGGGGGGCGTCGCGGTGTTCCAGACCGGCGCGCCGTTCTTCCAGGCCGAGGAGCTGCGCGAGACGCACCACCTGCTTGCGGAGGCCTTCCCGCGCACGGGAACCTATCTCACGGCCGTGCCTACCTACACGGGCGGGTTCATGGCGCTCACCTGGGCCGGCAAGGCTCTCTCCCTGGGCGAGACGGACGAGACCGTGCTGCGCCGGCGCGCCGACGCGGCCGGCTTGCGTACCGATCACTACACGCCCGCCGTGCACCGGGCGGCGTTCGCCCTGCCGCCGTGGGTCGCGCGGATCATCGGTGGCGCAGCGGGCTAGTCACCGGCGCGCGGCCGGGCGACGGCGATGGGGGTGTCGATGCCGACACCCAGGGCGGCGTCGGCGCGCCCCTGGTTGACGGCAAGCTCAACCAGATCGTTGGCGTTGCGGTACCACATCGCCGCGCCCAGCGGCGCCTCGCCGAAGGTTCGGGCAGGATGAACCGTGTGTCCGGCGACGTGGATGCGGGCATCGGCGGCTACGGTGTCGGCACGCCGGCCGGTGATGGCGTTGCCATAGCCGTCGACATAGATCACCGCGTCGCGGTCGTCGGGGTCGGCCATGCCCACGAGGCCGTCCGGGTCGACGGGGTGCCCGGCCGGCGGCAGGCCGCGCGCGATCCGGCCGGCGACGGGTGCGAACACATCGCGTCCGTGAAACGAGGCGGACACCCGCACCGGGCGCCAGTCAACGCGCCACGCCGCGCCACCGCCGGCCAGGCGAAGGGCCGGGGCGAACAGGCCGTTGTCCGGGCCGACGAACCATCGCCCGCCGGCGTGCACGATCACCGCGCGCCGGTCGGTACCGACCCCGGGATCGACGACGCCGATGACCACGCTCCCTTCCGGGAAATCGCGGATGTAGTGCGCCAGAAGATAGCCCGCCGGCCGCGGCCGGAACGCCGGCGCGTCGGTGACCATGTCGAGGATGCGCGCATCGCCGCACTCCGCCAGCGCAGCGGCCTTCATCTGGGCGAGATAGGGCGGCGCGCTGCCGAAGTCGGTAAATGTCAGAATCATCGCGGAAAATTTGCGCTTTGAGCCGTCCGGAGCTTGCGTGTATACCCTCGCACGTCCCGGGGCACGGGCCAATCCCAGAGTGCGCGGAATCGACCGCTGGACAGGGGCACGTCCAGGCTGTATATCGTGGCTTTGCCCGACGGGTGCGCAATATATTGAGCGCGGACAGCAATTGGGTTTTCGGCACGCGAGGGTGTTCGCAGCATGAGTTGGACGGACGAACGTATAAACGAACTCACGAGGCTCTGGCAGCAGGGCCTGAGCGCTTCGGAGATCGGCAAGCGCCTGGGGGTGTCCAAGAATTCCATCGTGGGCAAGGCGCATCGCCTCAATCTGCCGTCGCGGCCGTCGCCCATCCGGCAGGGAGACGAGGAGGAGCCCGCGAACGGCGCGGCCGAGCCCCAGCGCCGGGCGTCGCGCAAGAATTCGGGCAAGGCCAACGGCAGCGCCGATTCCGGTTCGGATAAGGCGGCCAAGGGGGCCAAGTCGGCCAACGGCAAGGCCAACGGCGCGTCGAAAACGCGCAGCCGCGGGTCGACGGGCGGCAACCCGGCGAGCTTCCGCGCCCAGGTGGAGGCCCGCGGCGGCCGCAGCGGCTGCCTCTGGCCCATCGGGGATCCCAACGATCCCGACTTTCATTTCTGCGGCGCGGCAGCGGCGCCCGGCAAGCCGTACTGCCCGGAACACGCGGCGCGTGCTTATATCACCCGGTCGCGCAGCGAGCGCGACGAAGAGGCGGCATAACGCGCGGGCGCTGTGCGTTCCGGTGCGAATGGCGCCGGACCCCTGCGCTCCCGCCAAGCGTAAACGGGCGCCGGTCTCCGGCGCCCCTTTTCCTCCGTGCGCCGGGCATTGGGGGGAATGCGGCGCACACAAGCCGATTTGTAAGAAAACCTTAACGGGTCCCTGTCACGACAATGTTCGGCCGGGGAAAAGCCCCGGTGACGGTCGACCGGGCCGCGGGCATGTTCAAGAACGTCGGCATAGCCGGACACCTTCGGGCCGGGTTCCTCGGCATTACGCTTTTCGTGATCCTCGCGGCCGGCGCGGGCACCTACGCCTTCTGGGAGGTCAGCACAGCGCTGACCAACATCAGCGAAAAGCGCGTCCCCGCGACCCTCACGGCGCAGCGGCTCACCCGCCGGGCTGAAGCGATCATCGACAGCGCGCCCAAGCTGCTGGCCGCCGAGCAGCGCGCCGCTTTCGAAGAGCGCTCGCAAGCGATCATGTCAGACGCGGAGCGCCTCGAAGCGCTGATCGCCGAAATCGAAGACGCGGAATTGAACGTCACCGGCGAACGTTTCCGTCAGATCTTCGTCGACCTTAAGATCAACCTCCAGGCAATTACCAAAGCGGTTTCCGACGAGCTGTCAGTGCGCAGCCGGATCGCGGCGAAGCGCGACATATGGCAATCCAATTATCAGGACCTGATGCGCGTTCTCAAGCCGGCGCTGGCGGACATGCGCGGGGAGATCGACCGTTTGCGTACGCGGGTTCGCGAACGCGAGCAGGGCAGTTCGCAGCGCCGCCGGACGCGGGAAACACTGCGCCAGCGTCTGACGGATTACCACGCGATGCGCGATCTACGGGTGGCGCTTGCGGAGATCAACGATGCGCGCATCGAGACCCTGGGGCGTACCTCGCCCGGCCGGGTCGCCGAGATGGATGCGCGCCTGACCCTGGCCCTGGACCGCGCCGATGCCGCGCTCGATTCCATCGGCTCCGTGGGCCGGGGACGGATCGGCCGTCAGCTTGCGGACATCGAGGAAGGCACGGTGATTGCCGGGGCGTTAAACCGGGTCGATCCCAACGCGTTCCTTGCCGCCCGCATGGCCGCCCTGCAGATCGTTACCGCGGGCCCCAACAGCATTCCGGCCCTGCACGCTCGCCGGCTCCGGCTCGAGACCCGTGCGCGCGAGCTGCTCGCCCACAACGAGCGCCTGTCGCGGCGGCTGGATGCCGCCGTGGCGGATGCCGTGCGCCGGACGCGCGCGCAGATCGACGAAACCATGGCGACGGCAGAACGCACGCGCATCACCGGGGCGGCGATGATCGGCGGCACCGTGCTGCTGAGCATCGTCTGCAGCTATCTGATCATGCGCGTTTATGTGGGGCGGCATGTGGTGCGTCGGCTCGCGGCCGTGCGCGACAGCATGCTGGCGCTCTCGCGTGGCGAACTCGAGCATCCGCTGCCCAGTCCCGGCAGCGACGAGATCGGCCGGATGACCTATGCGCTCACGGTGTTCCGGGACAATGCCGTGCGCCTGCGCCAGCGCACCCGCGAGCTGCAGATCGCGCGCGACGAGGCGGTCCAATCCAGCGAAGCCAAGACGCGCTTTCTGGCGAACATGAGCCATGAGTTGCGCACGCCGCTGAACGCCGTGATCGGCTTTGCCGAGATCATCCAGAACGAGGCGGTCGGGCCCATCGGTGAGCGCCGCTATTGCGAATACGCCAAGGACATCCACGACAGCGCCACGCACCTTCTCGACGTGATCAACGACATCCTCGACGTGGCCAAGGCGGAAGCGGGCAAGCTCGACCTTGCAGATGAGCGGGTCGAGATCGATCCCTTTGTCACCAAGACCCTCCGCCTCGTCGAGAGCCGGGCGCAGGAGCAGGGTGTGACGCTGACCGCGGATCTTGATTCGCAGGCGCCGGTGCTGATTGCGGACCCGCGCCGCCTGCGCCAGATCCTGCTCAATCTGCTCTCCAATGCCATCAAGTTCACCGGCGCCGGGGGCACGGTTCGCGTAGAAACTGCGCGGCGCGCGGACGGCGGGATCGACGTGGCCGTGACGGACACCGGTGTGGGCATGTCCGATGCGGAAGTCGAAACCGCACTCGCGCCGTTCAGCCAGATCGAGAATTCGTTCAGCCGGCACGCCGAGGGCACCGGCCTTGGCCTGCCGCTGACCAAGCATCTCGTCGAACTGCACGGCGGCACGTTCAGCCTGACCAGCGTGAAGCACGCCGGAACGCGGATCACCGCCGCGTTCCCCGCCGAACGCGTGTACGCGCCGTCCGGAGGTTCAGCGGGCGCAGCGTTCGCGATGTCGTGAGCGGACGCCGCCCGACGCGAACCGGCCGGTGTTTTTAAGGCAAAATTAAACGGTTCTGGGCGGGAATGCTGCACGCCGGTCGCGTTCGCGGAGCCGAATGCGCTATGCGGGGACCGTGACTCCCATCTTGCTGGACCGTGAAGCTTGCCATCGCGGGCGGGCGCCTGGATCTCACGGTCCTGGACGCCGATCCGCCGATCGGGGGCACGGAGACGGACACGGGGTATGCGGGATGACCGGGCTCAACATCATGGTGGTCGATGATTCGCAGATCACGGCGAAGAAGATCCGGGCGATGCTGGAGAGCCTGGGGCATACCGTTGTGCAGACGGCGCGGAACGGACGCGAGGCCGTGGCGCGCTATGCGGCGGCGCGACCGGATATGGTCACCATGGATATCACCATGCCCGACATGAACGGCATCGACGCCACGCGCGAGATTATGGCAGCGGATTCCTGTGCGCGGGTCGTCGTGGTCACCTCGCACGGGCAGGAGGAAATGGTTCGCGGCGCCATGGAAGCGGGCGCCAAGGGCTACATCCTCAAGCCCTTCGATCAGGAGAAGCTGCGCAGCGTTCTCGACAAGATCGCGCGCATGTAGGCGCTGCGGCTGGGCGGCGGGTGCACGTCGGCGGTCCCCTCCGCCTGAGGGCATCGTCTCGCCCAGGCCCCTGGGGTTATGCTTGCGCCCGGTTGCGCACCGTGCCACGCCGCGGCCACATTCCCTCGGCAAGCACGCGCAGGCTGATCGTACACCGGACGACCGCACACGACGAGGCTGCAACCATGATTCTGCACCGCCGAACCAGCGCCGGCGCTGCCGCGCTCGCCCTGCTGCTTAGCCTGACCGGCCCCGCGCTCGCGCAGGACAGCGGTGACGGTCAACCCGAACAGGAGCAGCAGGATCCGGGCGCCATGGCGCTCGAGGGTGCGCAGCGCCTGATGCGGGCGCTCGAGGGAATCCTGCAGATGATCCCGCAGTACGGCATGCCCCGGGTCGAGGAGAACGGGGACATCGTGATCCCGCGGCTCGACGAACCGGGGAACGAGGACGAGAAGCAGGATCAGCCGCCGGCCGAGGGCGAGGGCGGCATGGGCCAGACGGAGATCTAGGGCAAGATGCGATCAGGTTGGATCACCTGATCGCTGAATCTTGCCCTATCTCCAAAGGGCAGCGTGCGATACAGCGGTCCATCCGGATCGCATCGCGCTCTCGCGCGGGTTCCGCGATCGCTCGCGCTGCCCGAACGGGGTTGGCCCCGGCCGTGCGTCCCGTCGCCTCGGCGCGGCGGTCGCACGATCCCGCGCGACGCACGTCTTTCTGAAATTTCCGCACAGGAAGGACCGCGGCCATGGACGATCCCCTCGGCGCCTTCATCCCGGACGGGCGCATGGCGCGCCAGGACACCGCACTCGGCGCGCTCGCCGGGCTCGGGTTCGCCGTGAAGGATCTGTTCGCCGTTGCCGGTTGCACGGCCACCTGCGGGAACCCCGACTGGGCGGCGACGCACGAAGCGGCCGAAAAGGACGCGCCGGTGGTCAAGGCGTGTCTTGACGCCGGTGCCACCCTTGTCGGGCGCACCATCATGGACGAACTCGCCTACAGCCTCTCCGGCGGCAACCCGCATTACGGCACCCCCACCAATGCCAACGCGCCAGGCCGCGTGGCGGGGGGATCCTCGTGCGGCTCCGCCGCTGCTGTGGCCGGGGGCGTGGCGGATTTCGCCCTGGGCACGGATACCGGCGGGTCGGTGCGCGTGCCCGCGAGCTATTGCGGGATCTACGGCCTGCGCCCGACGCACGGAGCGCTCGGCCTGGATGGCGTCATGCCATTGGCGCCGCGCTTCGACACGGTCGGCTGGTTTGCGCGGGACGCCGCGACCCTGAAGGCCGTGGGCGAGGTTCTGCTGCCGCCCGCGCCGCCGGAACTGCCCGCGCAGCCCAAGGCCCTGGCGGTGGCGACGGATGCCCTGGCGCTGGCGGACGCGCCGGCCCGCGATGTGCTCGCGGGCTGGATCGACCGGCTGCGTGCGCGCTTCGAGGGCGGCCGGGATCTGGATCTCGCCAGCGCCGAGACCGGGCCGCTGACCGAATGGGTTACGGCGTTTCGCGACCTGCAGGCGAAGCAGGCGCATCAAAGCTTCGCCGACTGGGTGGCCTCGGCGCAGCCGCGCCTCGGCCCCGAAATGCAGGCGCGCTGGCAGTTCGTCACCGAGACCGCGGCAAAGGATACCGCCGAGGCGGAAGCGCGCCGGGCCGCCGTGGCCGCGCGCCTGGAGACGCTAACCGCCGGGGGGACCGTCATCGCGCTGCCCTGCGCGCCGGGCGCGGCGCCGCTTATGGACACCGGCGCCGACACCCTGGCCGAGCACCGCCGGAATGCCCTCACCGTGACGGCACCGGCGGGGCTCGCCGGGTTGCCGCAGATCGCCCTGCCCCTGGCAACGGTCCACGGCGTGCCGCTCGGGATAGGGCTTCTCGGACCCGCCGGCGGCGACCGCATGCTTTTGAATTTCGCCGCGGACTTGGCGGAGCAGTTGCAGCGGGACCCGGGCACGCGTCTGGATTGACCCGGCCCGGGCGGCGCGCCGTCAGGATTCGAAGGCGATCAGCGAGTGCGCCGGGACGTCGAGGCGTTCGCGGCCTTTGAGGAAGCTCAACTCGATGATGCAGGCGGCGGCGCGCACGTCCGCGCCCAGCTTGCGCAACAGCTCGACCGAGGCCTGCATGGTTCCCCCCGTTGCCAGCAGGTCGTCCAGAACGACCACGCGCTGGCCCGGCTGAACCGAGCCCTCCTGGATCTCGATGGTGTCGCTGCCGTATTCGAGGTCGTAGGTGTAGCTCACATTCGGCCCGGGCAGCTTGCCGGGCTTGCGCAGCATGACGAAGCCGAGATTGAGCTGCAGTGCCAGCGGCGCCGCGACGAGGAACCCCCGGCTTTCGATGCCGGCCAGGACGTGGGGCTGGTACTGGCCCACGTTGACTTCGAGCTGGCGCACAGTCTCTTGCCACGCATCCGGATGCGCCAGGAGCGTGGAAATGTCGTAGAACAGGATCCCCGGTTTCGGGAAATCGGGCACCTGCCGGATGTGTTCGCGAAGATCCATGGCGGCATCCCCCTGTCGTGGTGGCGCGGCTCGCGCGCGCCGCGAGAGCCTAGCGAGGCCACGTTTTTGAAACAATCGCCCGTGCGGTTTTGCCCGGGTCCGCGGCATGGCGCGATCGCCCCTTCTCTCGCGCCATTGATCGCGGCATTGTGCCGCATGTGGGCCTGGATCCGGCGCGGCTGCGCTGGGATTTGCGTACCGGTCGAAGGGAGGATCAGGATGCGCACGGTGGTGCCCGAGGCGGCGGTTACGCCCGAGATCGATCTGGCCGGTCTGCCGCGCGCCCGTCTCGTCGCCATGGCGGAGGCCGCGGCGGAGGTCATGGATATTCACCGCGTGCTCGCCAAGACCGGCGACAACATCGTCGGGGCGATTCTGAACGGGCAGGGGCGGTTCTACGAATGGGACCACTACCCGAGAGGCGACGTGTTCGATTCGGAAACCCATTCCCAGTTCTATTACCACGCGCATGCCGCCAATGCCCGTTTCCCTGGGGAGCACGGCCATTTCCACACGTTCCTGCGGCCCGGCGGCATGCCCGACGCCCTCGCGCCCGCCGCGGTCCCGGATTTTGTCCCGCCGCGCGATCCCGACGACGCGCTCAGTCACCTGATCGCCATTTCGATGGACGGCAACGGCCGGCCGTTCCGCCTGTTCACGGTGAACCGCTGGGTTACCGGCGAAGTCTGGTACACGGCCGAGGACGTGATCGCGATGCTGGACAGCTTCGCCATCGATCACGCCAAGCCGAGTTGGCCGGTGAACCGCTGGATCACCGCCATGCTCCGGCTCTTCCGGCCGCAGATCGTCGACCTGGTGCGCCAGCGGGACAGCGTGGTCGCCGCGTGGCAGCGCCGGCATCCGGCGCGCAACGTGTTCGAGGACCGGCAGCTGGAGGTGACATCGTACCTCGACGTGGCCATCGACGACCACGTCGCCGCGATCTCTCGCGCGTTGGATGCGGCGGGCTGAACGCGCGGGCCGCTCACGCGCTCTTGCGTGCGGTTGCGGCGGGCGAGAGTTCGCCCATCTCGCCCTCGTCGGCTTCGTCGGCCTCGTCCAGCGCACCGTCTTCGGGGGTACCGCCGACGGGCGCACCGCGGGCGTCGGCTTGGCTGGGCACGCCGCGCTCCTTGCGGGGAGTCCGGCCGAAGAAGTCGCGGTAGCACTTGGAGAAGTGCGAGGCGGACACGAAGCCGCAGGCCAGGGCGACGTCGATGACGGACATGTTGGTCTGGAGCAGAAGCAGGCGCGCCTTGTTCAGTCGCAACTCCAGGTAGTAGCGAGCCGGCGAGCGGAACAGGTACTTGCGGAAGAGCCGCTCGAGCTGGCGCGTCGACAGGCCGGCCTTGCGTGCCAGTTCGGCGCGCGAAAGCGGCTCTTCCAGGTGCTGTTCCATCAGCTCGATGACCGAGAGCAGCTTGGGATGCCGCACGCCCAGGCGCGCGGGGAGGGAGACCCGCTGGTGGTCGTGCTGGTCGCGGATGCGCTCGTGCATGAACTGGTCCGCGACCTGCGCGGCCAGCTCCTGCCCGTGCTGCACCGCAA
>CAJXKW010000070.1 GCA_913055855.1 uncultured Limimonas sp.
CGCCATCGCCCAGCGCAGCTCGCCGCCCATCTTGCCCTGCGCCGCGCCGGCCTCGGGAATGGGAAAGGGTCCCGAAACGCGCAAGGCGAAGCCGTAGGCAGCCGCAGCCGAGACACCGAGCAGGCTCGCCGTACGCAGAAAATCGCGCCGGCTCACCTCCCCTTTGACATATTGGTTCGCGAGTTCAGGCACGTACGGATGGGCGTGCCGGCCGTTCGCCCGCTTGAGCAGATTTTCCAGCTCTTTCTTCATGCTACGCCTCCCTGTTCAGCCGTCGCCGGGTTGCTGCACGATGCACAGCCACCGCTCGACGGACCTTCGCGGCACCCGGTTGCGGTCGCGCCGAAAGGCGACAATGCAACCGGGCCGCACGCCCACGGCATTCCGCGCCAGGACGCAATGCGCCGATTTTTGCCGGATTTTCGCGTGATTGCGGTGCCCGCAGTGGAAAAAGACCTGCAACTGCCGCCTCGTTCGCCGCGCCAGCGCGATAGCCGCGCTAACGGATCCGCATCTCGCGGGGATCGCGTGCCGCCGCACCGTCAACCCCGATATCTAACAAACGCGCCGACGCCGGTCATTGGAAAGTTACAAAACCGTGCAGCCCGACCGTTCACCCGACGAGCCGGGTGCGCACCACGTTCTCCGAGGTCAAGGTGCGGTGGACGGGGCATTTGTCGGCGATCTCCAAGAGCCGTTGGCGTTGCGCGTCGTCCAGGTTCCCGGTGAGTTCGATGTCGCGCTCGATGACGTCGATCTTGCCCTGCTTCGTCTCGCAGTTGGCGCAATCCTGTGCATGGATCTTGCTGTGGCGCAGGCGTACGGCAACCCGCGCCAGCGGCCAGCCCTTGCGCTGCGCATACATGCGAATGGTCATCGTGGTGCACGCGCCCAGGCCGCCCAGCAGCCAGTCGTAGGGCGACGGCCCTGTGTTGGTGCCACCCACGTCCGGCGGCTCGTCGGCAAGCAAGCGGTGCGGGCCGGCCACCACGCGGTTGGCGAAGGGGCCGGCGCCGGTTTCCTGGACGACGACGCCGTCGGGCATGGGCTCGGGCCCGGTGTCGGCCTCGGTCGTGCTCGCCTGCGGGATGTCCAGATAGCGCGCCGCCCAGGCCGCGAGGACCTGCGCCGCATAAACGGCGTCCGCCCGGCGCGCGAGCAGGTGGTCGGCATCGTCCAGGGAGACGAAGCTCTTGGGATGCTTCGCTGCGGTGAAGATCGCCGTCGCGTTGTCGATTCCCACGACGTTGTCACGCGGCCCATGCATCACAAGCAGCGCCTTGCGCATGCGGTTGAGACATTCGGTTAAAGTGGTGCCCGAGATGTCGTCGAGGAAGTGTTTTCGTATGGTGAATTTTCGCCCGGCCAGATCGACTTCCGCCTCGCCCCGGCCTTCGATTTCCGCGCGCCGGGCGTCGAACAGCTTGCCCACGTGCTCCGGATCCGCCGGTGCTGCGATGGTGGCCAGGGCCTTGGCATCCGGGATCTTGTCCGCTGCGGCGATCATGGCTGCGCCGCCCAGGCTGTGACCGACCAGCAGCGCGGGCGTGCCATAGGATTCGCGCAGGAAATCGGCGGCGGCCACGAGATCCGCGACATTCGATGAGAAATTGGTGTTGGCGAACTCGCCTTCGCTGTGCCCCAGCCCGGTGAAGTCGAAGCGCAGCACGGCGATCCCCGCGTCGGCGAGGGCGCGGGCGATGCGCTGCGCGGCGGCGATATCCTTGCCGCAGGTAAAGCAGTGCGCGAACAGGGCGTAGGCGTGTGGCGTGCCATGGGGACGCTCCAGCCGGCCCGCCAGCTCGTGGCCGTCATGGCCGGTAAAGGTCACTTTCTCGGGAGCCGCCATGGTCCACGTCCTCCGGCCGATTCGTTGCGGGTGTCGGCACGCGTCGAGGCGTTGTAACGATCCGTCGCGTGAACGCCGACACCGTGATCGTTAGGCTGCGCACCAGCCTTTCAAGAGCATAGCGCGCACGAAGGAGACGAGCCATGGCCGGCGAGCGCCCCCTTACGGATTCCCAGGCTCCGGACGCGGTGGAAATTCTGGACTCCGAAACGGCCTTTCAGGGCTATTTCCGCGTGGACCGGTACACGCTGCGCCACCGCCAGCACGACGGCGGCTGGAGCGGGACCATGACCCGCGAGGTTTTCGAGCGCGGCCATGCCGTGGCGGTCATCCCGTACGACCCCTGGCGCGACCGCGTGCTCTTGATCGAGCAGTTCCGGGTCGCCGCCCTCGCCGCGGCGAAATCCGCATGGCAGATGGAAGTGGTCGCCGGCGTCATCGACAAGGGGCACACGCCGGAGGCGGTCGCCCATCGTGAAATGCAGGAGGAATCGGGCGAGACGCTTCACGACCTCATCCCGCTCTACCACTATCTGGTCAGCCCCGGCGGTACTTCGGAAACGGTTCGCCTGTACTGCGGCATCGTCGACACCTCGGCGGCCGGCGGCATCCACGGCCTCGCCGAGGAGCACGAGGACATCCGGGTGCACGTGATGGGGTTCGACGCGGCCTGGATGCGCGTCCGCGACGGCCGGATCGACAATGCGCCCACCATCATCGGCCTGCAGTGGCTGGCGCTGGAGCGCGAAAGCCTGCGTCGGCATTGGGGGTGAGCGTCGCCCCACGGGGCACGTGGCGCGCGGGTCGGCCCGATGCGCCCGGGTCGTCGCGACGACATCCCCGACCAACCACGCTTGCGAGGCCCGGACGCGGGCTCTAGGCTCAGCAACCGTTGGGGCATCGAGCTTGAGAGCGCGCAGATCATGCAGGTTCGCGAGGGTTTTGTCGGTACCATCGGGCGGACGCCTCTGATCCACCTTCGCCACGCCTCGGCGGCGACGGGCTGCTGGATCTACGGCAAGGCCGAGTTCCTCAACCCCGGCGGATCGGTGAAGGACCGCGCCGCCTGGGCCATCGTCAAGGATGCCGAGGAGCGCGGCAAACTCCACCCAGGCGGGGTCATCGTCGAGGGAACGGCGGGCAACACGGGCATCGGCCTTGCGCTCGTGGGCAAGGCGCGCGGCTATCGCACCGTCATCGTCATCCCGGAGACGCAGAGCCAGGAAAAGAAGGACATGCTGCGTATCTGCGGCGCCGAACTTCGCGAGGTGCCGGCGGTGCCCTACAAGGACCCGAAGAACTACGTGCACGTCTCCGGCCGCCTCGCCGAGGAACTCGCCGAAACCGAGCCCAACGGGGCGATCTGGGCGCAGCAGTTCGACAACACCGCCAACCGCCGCGGCCATTACGAGACCACCGGCCCCGAGATCTGGGAGCAGACCGGGGGGACGGTCGACGGCTTCATCTGCGCCGTGGGCACCGGCGGCACCCTGGGTGGGGTGAGCATGTATCTCAAGGCGCGCAACCCGCAGGTCGCCATCGGCCTCGCCGATCCACCGGGCGCCGCGCTGTACAACTACTATACCACGGGTGAGCTGCATGCCGAAGGCAGTTCCATCACCGAAGGCATCGGCCAGGGACGGATCACCGGAAACCTGGAGAATGTGCCGGTCGACGATGCCTTCCAGATCCCCGACACGGAAAGCCTGCCCGTGACGTATGACCTGCTCGAGCACGAAGGCCTGTTGATGGGCGCCTCCAGCGGGGTGAACGTCGCCGGCGCGATGCGGCTGGCGCGTCAGCTCGGACCGGGGCACACCATCGTCACGATTCTCTGCGACTACGGCACGCGCTACGCCAGCAAGCTCTACAATCCCGCGTTCCTGCGCGAGAAGGGGCTGCCCGTCCCGCCCTGGCTGGACACGGCCGGGGCGACGTAGGACCCGGGGCGACAACGGCAAGCGGAGCGGCCGGCATGGTCCAGATCTTCCGGGAGGATGCGTACGCGCCGAGCTGTGCGGCGCGGGTCGAACACGCCGACGAGGCGGGTATCATCCTCGATCGTACCGTGTTTTACCCCATGGGCGGCGGCCAGCCGGGCGACACCGGCCGCCTCGTCTGGGACGGCGGCAGTGTCCCGATTGCCGACACGCGCAAGGGGGACACGCCAGAGGCCGTGCGGCACGTCCCGGCCGACGGGTCCGGGTCGGTGCTGCCGCCGGCGGGGACGCCCGTGACCGCGGAGATCGACTGGGAGCGGCGCTACCGCCTGATGCGCATGCACACCGCGCTGCATCTGCTGTGCAGCCTGGTCCCCGGCGCGGTGACCGGCGGTCAGGTGGGCGAGACGAAGAGCCGCCTCGACTTCAACATCGCGGGCGATCAAGTTGACAAGGATGCGCTGGAGCGCACGCTCAACGAGCTTGTCGCCGCGGATCATACCGTGCGGGTACGCTGGATCGACGATGCCGAACTCGATTCCCAACCGGATCTGGTGCGCACCATGTCGGTGCAGCCGCCGCGCGACGGTGCGACAGTTCGGCTGATCGAGATCGCGGATATCGATCTGCAGCCCTGCGGCGGGACACACGTGGCACGCACCGGCGAAATCGGCCGGCTCCGCGTGGGCAAGGTCGAGAGCAAAGGCAAGCAGAACCGCCGCATCAACCTTCATCTGGATGCGGCCTAGGCAACACCAAATCTACCGAACGGGGGGTGGCATGACGAGGACCGACCGCACGGACGCGCTGGTCAGCACGGACTGGCTCGCGGAACATCTCAACGCGCCCGACATCCGGATCGTCGACGCCACCTACGACTTGCCGTGGGAGGAGGAAGGCGAGCCGCCCCGGACGCGCTTCGAGCGTGCGCACATTCCGGGGGCGGTGTTCTTCGACATCGACGACATCGCGGATACGAGCGGCGACCTGCCCCACATGGTGCCACCGCCGGAGAAGTTCTCCGCCAAGGTGCGCCGGCTCGGCCTGGGCGACGGCAGCCGCATCGTGGTCTACGACCAGAAGGGAATTCGCACGGCACCCCGCGTGTGGTGGATGTTCCGGCTGTTCGGCCATCAGGACGTCGCCGTGCTCGACGGCGGCCTGCCCAAATGGCAAGGGGAGAACCGGCCCGTCGACGACGGCGCGGCGCGCATCACCGGCGAGCGCCACTTCACGGCGCGCATGAACAACACGATGCTCTACGATCTGGAGCAAATGAAGCGGAACCTGGAGACGAAGCGCGCGCAGGTCGTGGACGGTCGCTCCGCCGCCCGTTTCCGCGGCGAGGCCGAGGAGCCGCGGCCCGACGTGCGCCGCGGGCGCATCCCGGGCAGCTTCAATGTCCCGCACCGGAGCCTCGTCGATCAGGAAACCGGCACCCTCAAGACCGGCGAGGAAATCACCCGCCTGTTCAAGGACGCCGGCGTCGATCCGAAAAAACCCGTTGTGACCACCTGCGGCTCCGGGATTACGTCCTGCACCCTCGCGCTCGCCCTGCGGACGATCGGCGCCAAGGACGTCGCCGTCTACGACGGCAGTTGGGCCGAGTGGGGCCGCCCCGGGGACACGCCGGTGGAGACCGGATCGCCCGAAACGTGACGGCGCCCGGCACGCGAGCATTGGAAATCGACGTTGCAGCCACCCGCAAGCACACGGAGCGCTTAGCGTGACCCCGAACAAGCCCGAGATGGCCCTTTCGATCCGACCGGCCACGGCGGACGACATCGATGCGATCGTGGGGCTCTGGGAGCTTGCGGACATCGTGGCATGGTGGCGGACGCCGCGCGACGACGCCGAACGCCTTCTGGCGAGCGAGCACAGCACGCTTTTCGTGGGCGAGCTGGACTCGGGTGTGATCGCCGTGGTCTCGGCCGGCGACGATGGCCGGCGTGGTTGGCTCATGGACCTGGTGGTGCATGCCAACCATCGCGGCCGCGGCTATGGCCTCCAGATGGCACGGGCGGCCGAGTTGTGGTTGACCGAACGCGGCTTCCGCCGGGCGCAGATGCTGCTGCGCACGGACAATCGGGAAGCCATGGCGTTCTGTCGTGCGCTCGGCTACGGCGTGTCGCCCCGCGGCATCATGGCGCGCTGGCTGCATCGCCCGCCGCTGCCCGACAGCGGGCCGGATGCGCCGGATGATGACGGCAAGCTCGACGTCGCCATCACCTATCTGGAGCAGACCGAACGTTCCGGTCACGGAACCCCGCACCCGCCGGCCGGTATCCGCGCAGCCCTGATGCGGGCGGAACAGCCCACGGTCAGCTTCTATCGCTACCTCTACAACACCGTCGGTGCGCCCTGGTTGTGGTGGGAGCGCCGGGCCCTGGAGGATTCGGCGCTGGCGCGCATCATCCACGACGAGCGGGTCGCTGTGTACGTCCTTTACGTCGACGGTGTCCCCGCCGGCTTCGGGGAACTGGACTGGCGCACCACGCCCGTGGTCGACCTCGCCCTGATGGGGCTGGTTCCCGAATTCCGTGGACGCGGGCTGGGCCGCTACCTCCTGGGCGCCCTGCTCGACATCGCGTGGTCGGACGCACCGGAGAAGGTGACGGTGAACACGTGCAGCCTCGACCACCCGCGCGCCCTGCCCCTCTACCAGCGCCTGGGCTTCACCCCGGTGAGCCGGGAGGAAAAGCGCATCGACGATCCGCGGCTGACGGGGCTGATCCCGGTCGTTTGAAGCCCCACCGCCTCAGTGGTGAAGGATCTGGCTGAGGAAGGTCTTGGTGCGCCCGTACTGCGGGTGATGGAAGAAGCTTTCAGGGTCGTTCTGCTCGATCACCTCGCCGCCGTCCATGAAAATGACCCGGTCGGCGACCGTGCGCGCGAAGCCCATTTCGTGCGAGACGACGAGCATGGTCATACCCGTCTGGGCCAGCTCGATCATGACATCGAGCACTTCCTTGATCATCTCCGGGTCGAGCGCGGACGTCGGCTCGTCGAACAGCATGACTTTGGGTTGCATGCACAGCGCGCGGGCGATCGCGACACGCTGCTGCTGCCCGCCCGAGAGCTGGCCCGGATACTTGTGGGCCTGTTCCGGGATGCGCACGCGCTGCAGGTAGGTCATGGCCGTCTGCTCCGCCTCGGCCTTGGGCGTTTTCTTCACCCAGATCGGCCCAAGCGTGCAGTTCTCCATCACCGTCAGGTGGGGAAACAGATTGAAGTGCTGGAAGACCATGCCGACTTCGCGGCGGATGGCCTCGATCTTCTTGACGTCGTTGGTCAGCTCGATGCCATCGACGGCGATGGTACCCTGCTGGTGCTCCTCCAGGTGGTTGATGCAGCGGATCAGCGTCGACTTGCCCGAGCCCGAGGGACCGCAGACCACGATGCGCTCGCCCCGGCTGACGTCGAGGTTGATGTCCTTGAGCACGTGGAACTGGCCGAACCACTTGTTGACGTCGTGCATGCGGATGATCGTCTCCGCGCCCGGCTTGGGCATGCGCCGGGCCGCCTCGGCGGCCTTGCTTTCCGGCGTCACGGGGGATGCGTCGGTCATGGCCGGGGCTCCTCTTTGCCGCGCGACTTATTTGTTCAGGCCGGTCGCCATCACCCGCTCCAGGTGCTGGCTGTACTTGGACATGAAAAAGCAGAATGCCCAGTAGATCAGGGCGATGAAGATATAGCCCTCGACGAAGAACGGGCGCCATTCCGGATCGGCGAACGCCTGCCGCGTCGCCAGGAGCAGGTCCGTCAGGCTGATGATCGCTACCAGGGACGTGTCCTTGAACATGGCGATGTAGGTGTTGACGATCGGCGGGATCGAGATCTTCAGCGCCTGCGGCAGGATCACCTTGCGCTGCATCTGCCAGTAGGTCAGGCCGAGCGCCGCCGCGGCCTCGTACTGCCCGCGCGGCAGCGCCTGCAGCCCGCCCCGGATGACCTCCGAAAGATATGCCGAGACGAAGACGATGATGGCGATCTGGGCGCGCAGGACGGCGTCCACGTTCACCCCTGTCGGCGTGAACAGCGGGATCATGAAGGACGCCATGAACAGCAGCGTGATCAGCGGTACGCCCCGGATGAGTTCGATATAGCCCACGCACAGCGCCTTGATGATGGGCATGTTGGAGCGCCGGCCAAGCGCCAGAAGCAGCGACAGCGGGAACGCGACGATGATGCCCACGATCGCCAGCAGCAGGGTCAGCGGCAAGCCGCCCCAGAGATCCGTGCGCACCGGCTGCAGGCCGAACCCGCCGCCCAGCAGCCAGAGATACACCACCATCCCGATCAGCCATGCCAGACCGAGCCACTTGGTCCAGAAGCGCCGGTTGGTGGAAACCCCCACCAGCCCGAGGACCAGGATCACGGCAAGCAGCGGACGCCACTGCGCTTCGAAGGGAAAGCGCCCGAACAGGATGAGCCGGTACTTTTCCCGGATGAACGCCCAGCAGGCGCCATCGGCGCCCTTGCACACCGACGGCGCCACGTCGCCCCAGACCGCGCTGAACAGAAGCCAGTCCAGAACCGGCGGCACGGTCTCGATGAGGAGCCACAGGGCAAGCAGCGTCAGGAGGCTGTTGAACCAGCCATTGAACAGGTTGGCGCGCAGCCAGCCCAGGACGCCCACGGTAACGACGGGCGGACGGCGTTCGGTGGTGTCGGACCCGGCCATGCCCTAGCGCTCCACCAGCGCGATGCGCGCGTTGTACCAGTTCATGAACAGGCTGATGGACAGGCTGATCGTGAGGTAGCACGCCATCATGATGGCGATGCACTCGATCGCCTGCCCGGTCTGGTTGAGCGTGGTGTTGCCCACCGAGACGAGGTCGGGATAACCGATCGCCACGGCGAGCGAGGAATTCTTGGTCAGGTTGAGGTACTGGCTCGTCGTGGGCGGCACGATGATGCGCAGCGCCTGCGGCAGCAGCACCAGGCGCAGCACCTTGGCGCGGCTGAGCCCGATGGCCGAGGCGGCTTCGGTCTGGCCCCAGGGCACGGCGAGGATGCCGCTGCGCACGATTTCGGCGATGAAGCCGGCCGTATAGAGGGTCAGGCCGAGCAGAAGCGCCAGGAATTCGGGCGAGATCTTCGCCCCGCCCTCGAAATTGAACGTCCCCATGGTGGGCACGTCCATCGCCGTCGGCGCACCGCCGGCGAGCCAGGCAAGTGCCGGCAGCCCCAGGAGCAGACCGGCGAACGGCAGGACGAGCGTGGGTTCGCGCCCGGTCCGCGCCTGGCGGCGCTTGGCCCAGCGGTAGTAGGCGACGCAGCCGCCCACGGCGATCAGGAAGGCCAGGCCCATCCATCCGTGCACGGCATGCGGCTCGGGCACGGCATAGCGCAGGCCCGACTTGCTCAGGAACACGCCGGGCATCACGTTCAGCGCCTCGCGCACTGCGGGTAGCAGGCCCGTGATCACGCTGTACCAGAAAAAGAGCTGCAAAAGCAGCGGGATGTTGCGCATCACTTCGACGTAGAGCGAAGCCAGATGCGCCACCAACCAGTTCTTGGACAGTCGCGCGATGCCGATGATCGTGCCCACGATCGTGGCCAGCACGATGCCCAGCAGGGCAACACGCAGGGTGTTGATAAGCCCCACGAGAAAGGCGCGGCCGTAGCTATCCGCCGCTTGGTAGGCAAGAAAGGCGGATTCCCCGATGTTGAAGCCGGCCTCCTCGTCCAGGAAACCAAAGCCGGTGCGGATCGAGCGCGCCTCCAGGTTCGCCATCGTGTTCGACACGAGATACGCGACCAGGAGGATCACACCGCCCAGCACGAGGATCTGGTAGATGATCGCGCGCGTGCGCGGGTCGCGCCACATGGGCGTGCCGCCCGCGCGCTTGCGCGGCTGCGCGGTACGGCGGCCCTCGGCCACGTTCTCGGTCATGCGACACTCCCCGGCGCGGCTGGCGGGACGAAAAGCCGCCCCGGCGGTACGGGATGCCCGCCGGGGCGGCCGCTGACTCGATCGTGTAAGCGATTACCGGATCGGCGGGGCGTACATCAAGCCGCCTTCGGTCCAGAGATCGTTGACGCCGCGCTCCAGGCCGAGCGGGGTGTCGGGACCGACGTTGGCGCGGTAGATCTCGCCATAGTTCCCCACCTGCTTGATGGCCCGGTAGGCCCATTCGTTATCCAGCTTCAACTTCTCGCCCATGTTGCCGGACTCGCCGAGCATGCGCCGGACCATGGGATTGTCGCTGTTGGCCTTCATGTCGTCGATGTTCTTCGAGGTCACGCCGGACTCCTCGGCCTGGATCAGGGCGATCAGGACCCAGCGCGCGATGGCGAACCACTCGTCGTCACCCCGGCGAACCATGGGACCGAGCGGTTCCTTGGAGATCGTCTCGGGAAGGATCTTGTAATCGTCGGGGTTCGGCGCCTCAACCGACTTGATCGAGGCGAGCTGCGACTTGTCGGTGGTGTAGACTTGGCAGCGCCCGCCGAAGAACGCCGAGAGGGACTCGGACAGGCTCTCGAAGACCACCGGCTCGAAGTCCATATCGTTGGCGCGGAAGTAGTCCGAGAGGTTCAACTCTGTGGTGGTGCCGGACTGCACGCACACGGAGGCGCCGTCGAGTTCGGTGGCGCTATCCACGCCCAGGTCGGCGGGCACCATGAAGCCCTGCCCGTCGTAGAAGATCGTGCCGGCGTGATGCAGCCCGAGCGAGGCGTCGCGCGTGAGCGTCCAGGTGGTGTTGCGCGAAAGGATGTCGATCTCACCCGTCTGCAGCGCGGTGAAGCGCTGCTGCGCGGACAGCGGTGTATAGGCGACCTTGTCCGCGTCGCCCAGGACCGCGGCCGCGACGGCGCGGCAGTAATCGACGTCCAGCCCAGACCAGTTCCCCTCGTCGTCCGCGATGGAGAACCCGGCGAGCCCGGTGTTCACGCCACAGCGCAGCGTATCGCGCTCCTTCACGGCATTGAGCGTCTCACCGGCGGAGGCGGCCGTGCTCCAGCCGGCCAGGCCGACCGCCGCGGCGAGCGCTAGCGTTCCCAATCGTTTCATGCCAGCCTTTCCCTATCCCATTGTTTACAGTGTCGCGTACCGGCCTCCTGGTTCGCCTGCGGCGCGCCGGGGCCGGGCGCGGCCGGGGCGGTGGGCGCGCACCGACGGCGTAACGATGTCGCAATATCCGTCCGTTGGCAATACAGTCTGGCCGGATGACATCTTTTCGTGTAGCGCTCACCGCATGACGACTTGCTCGCCGGCTCACGGAGACAGGGCGGTGGGCAGTCGCAACGGCAAATACGCGATTCATCAGAGTAGAATGAGCCATGGTTGAGCATACGCCGAGTCCGTCGACCCGTCTCGTCCACGGCGGTCGCGATCCCGAACGCTACGCCGGCGCGGTCAATCCGCCGCCCTTCCGGATGTCGACGGCACTGGCCCCGGATTTTGAAACTTTCACCCGCCCAAACCGGAAATTCGAGCCGGACGCGACCGCCTACGGCCGCTTCGGCACGCCGACGCATCGCGAACTGGAAAAACTCTTAACGGAGCTGGAAGGTGGCACCGACACCGTGCTCCTGCCTTCCGGCCTGTCGGCGATCACGACGGCGCTTTTCGCCGTGCTCGAAAGCGGCGACGAGCTGTTGATGACGGATTCGGTCTACGGGCCGACACGGTATTTCTGTGAGACCGTGCTCGCGCGCATGGGGATCACAACGACCTACGTCGCGCCCACGCTGACGCCGGAGGAGCTGGCGGCGAAGGTGGGACCGGCCACCAAGGCGCTGTTCCTGGAGTCGCCTGGCTCCATGAGTTTTGAGGTGCAGGATGTACCGGCGCTGACCGGAACCGCACACGATCACGGACTCACCGTGCTGATGGACAACACCTGGGCCACGCCATTGTATTTCAAGCCCTTGGCGCACGGCGTTGATCTCTCGATCCAGGCGGGCACCAAGTACATCGTGGGTCACGCCGACGCCATGCTGGGCGCCGTCGTCGCCAACAACGCCTGGGCCCGCCCGCTGCGCGAGAGGATGTACCAGATGGGCAACATCGCGGGCAGCGAGGAGACCTACCTGGCCCTGCGGGGCATCCGCACGCTCGATATCCGCCTGCCCAAGCACTGGGAATCCAGCGTTCTTGTGGCGAAATGGCTGGAGACCCGGCCCGAGGTGGCGCAGGTCCTCCATCCCGCCCTGCCCAGCCATCCCCAGCACGCCATCTGGGCGCGGGACTTCGCCGGCGCGAGCGGGCTGTTCGCCTTCGTCCTCGCCGAGCCGCAGGACAAGGCGGGCCTTGCCGCGATGGTGGACGATCTGGCTTATTTCGGTCTGGGATCGAGCTGGGGTGGGTTCGAGAGCCTGATCGTACCCGGCTATCCGGCACCCGGCCGGTCGGTATCCGCGCTTCCCGGCCCCGGCCCGCTGGTGCGCCTGCATATCGGGCTCGAAGATCCGGACGACTTGATCGCCGACCTGGGGGCCGGGCTCGACCGGCTGCCCGCATCCGGCCGGTGATGAACCGAATGTGTTGGACCGAAGGGAAATCAGGACCATGCGTGGGCTGCTGTTGGTGATGCGGCGGCTGCCCATTCTGGCTCTGGCCGTCCTGCCCGCTCTGGTCTGGAGCGGGCCCGCACTCGCGGCCGACAAGACGGTCCAGATCTTCGCCGCGGCGAGCACCACGGACGCCGTGCGCACGATCGCCGAACGCTATGGGGCGCAACACCCGGCCGTTACGGTGCGCACCGTGGTGGCCGCATCCTCCACCGTCGCCAAGCAGATCGCCGCGGGCGCGCCCGCGGACATTTATCTCTCCGCCAACGTCGAGTGGATGGACTGGCTGGCCGAGCGCGGCGAGATCCATCGCGATAGCCGTACCGAACTGCTGCGCAATCGGCTTGTCGTGATTGCACCAAAGGGCCGACCGGATCTGGCCGGGATGACGAAACTGCCCGACTATCTCGGCGACCGCCGCCTGGCGATGGGCGACCCGTCGCACGTACCCGCGGGCATCTACGCCAGGGAGGCGCTGCGCAGCTTGGGTCTCTGGGACACCCTCAAGAGCCGCAGCGCGTTCGGCAGCGACGTGCGCGCCGCCCTCGCCTTGGTCGGCCGCGGCGAGGCCTCGGCGGGCCTGGTTTACGCAACGGACGCGCGAATCTCGGACGATGTGCGGGCGGTCGCCACGGTGCCGCAGCGCCACCACACGCCGATCCAATACCCCGTCGCCATCGTGAAGGGACAGGCAACTGAGACCGTGCGCGACGTCTTCGCCTATCTCCAGAGCGCCGAGGCGGCGGAAATCTGGCGCGCGCACGGGTTCGAGCGGGCCGCCGCGGATTGATCGAATTGAGCCCCATCGAGCTCGAGGCGTTGACGCTGAGCCTGCGGGTGGCGACCTGGGCCGTGGTCGCCGGCCTGCCTGTCGCCATGCTGGTCGCATGGATTCTGGCGCGGCGCGACTTCCCGGGCAAAACGCTGCTGGACGGGCTGGTCCACCTGCCGCTGGTCCTGCCGCCGGTGGTGGTGGGCTATACCTTGCTCGTGCTGTTCGGCCGCGAAGGCCCGATCGGCGCCTGGCTTGAGGCCGCGTTCGGCATCAAGGTTGCTTTCACCTGGCAGGGCGCGGCCCTCGCCTCCGCCGTGATGGCGTTTCCCCTGATGGTGCGGGCCATCCGCCTGTCCCTTGAAGCCGTCGACCCGCGCCTCGAGTCCGCGGCACGCACCCTGGGCGCGAGCCGGCCAGGGGTGTTCGCCACGGTGACCCTGCCGCTGACCGGGCCCGGGATCCTCGCCGCGGCCATTCTGGGCTTCGCGCGCAGCCTGGGCGAGTTCGGCGCGACTATCACCTTCGTCTCCAACATTCCGGGCGAGACACGCACCCTGCCCTTGGCGATCTACAGCCTCATCCAGACGCCGGGCGGCGAGCAGGGCGCGCTGCGCCTTGCGGTTATCGCGGTAATCCTGGCGCTGATCGCCCTTGCGGGCTCGGAGCTGCTCGCCCGCCACCTGCGCCGGCGGATCGGCGTATGACCGGCATGCTCGACGTACGCGTGCGCAAGAACCTGGGCGGGTTCGACCTGGATGCGGCCATGCGCCGGCCCGCCGACGGCGTGATCGCGCTGTTCGGCCGCTCGGGCGCGGGCAAGACGACGCTGGTGCAGACGCTGGCGGGGCTGGTGCGCCCCGACGCCGGCCACGTCCAGCTTGGCGACACGGTGCTTTTCGACCACGCGACGGGCGTAGACGTGCCGCCGGACCAGCGCCGCATCGGCTACGTCTTCCAGGAGGGCCGGCTGTTCCCGCACTACAGCGTGCGCGGCAACCTGCTCTACGGCTACCACCGGGCGCCCGCGGCGGCGCGGCGGCTGCACCTGCACGACGTGGTCGACCTCATGGGGATCGGGCACTTGCTGCAGCGCCGGCCACGCGAGCTTTCCGGCGGGGAGAAGCAGCGCGTCGCCCTGGGGCGTGCGCTGCTTAGCAACCCGCGCCTGCTGCTCATGGACGAGCCCCTGGCCTCGCTCGACCAGCCGCGCAAGGAGGAGATCCTGCCGTTCATCGAGCGCCTGCGCGACGAGCTGGCGATCCCGCTGGTCTACGTCAGCCACGCCATGGACGAGATCATCCGGCTCGCGGACAGCATGGTGCTGGTCAGCGACGGCCGGGTGGCCGCAGCAGGCAGCGTCGAGGAGATCACCAGCCGGCTCGACCTGCGCCCGCTGACAGGGCGCTACGACGCCGGCGCGGCCCTCACCGTTCGGGTGGCTCAGCCCGACGACGGGACGGGCCTGACTCACCTGGCCTTTGCCGGCGGCCGCCTCGTGGTTCCACGGATCGACGCCGCAGAAGGCAAGACCCTGCGCGTGCGCATTCGGGCGCGCGACGTCGCGGTTGCGCTGTCGCCGCCGCCGCACACCAGTATTCTCAATGTGCTCCCAGGCCGGATCGCGGAACTCGGCGAAGAAGCCGGGCCGCTGGTGGACCTGCGCCTGGACGTGGGCGGATCGCCCATCTGGGCGCGGGTGACCAACGCCTCGCTGCAGCGCCTGAACCTGCGGCCGGGCATGCCCGTCTACGCCCTGGTCAAGGCGGTCGCGGTGGACCGGCACAGCCTCGGCCGCCCCGCCGCGCGCGGGCATTTCGACGGCGGTACCGCGAACGCCTCGGACCCGAACGCCTAGGCGCCGGCTCGGGCGGGGCGTCGCAACGGTTCGCCCGGCGACGTCAGCGCACCGTCCCGCGCTCGCCCCAGTCGAGCCGGATGTTCCCGGAAACCACCTTCCTTCGCGATGGTCGGGTAATCGCCCACGGCCGTGCGGACGCTTTGTTTCTCCGCATCGGTGATGGGCACCGGCATCTCCGCGAAGGTTCGCGGCAGATCATTCATGTCGATGCCCGTGATCACACCCACCGTGGCGCGGTTGTACGGCGCGGTGTTGCTGTCCGCCTGGTGCTGCGCGTTGCCCACCGGGGGTGCGGCTGTCACCTTGCACCGTGCGCAACCGCGTGATGCCGGCGAGGAACCAGCCCATGGCGGACCAGACGGCGATCGAGTGGACCGACGCGACCTGGAATCCCACGGCCGGGTGCAGCATCGTCTCGTCCGGCTGCACCAATTGCTACGCCATGAAGGTTGCCTACCGCCTTCAGCACAACCCGGACCCCAATGTCGCGGGGAAGTATGCCGGGCTGACCACCAAGGTGAACGGTCGCCCCGTCTGGACCGGCACGGTGCGCCTGTGGCCGCCGGCGCTGCAGATCCCGCTCAAGCGCCGCAAGCCCACCGTCTACTTCGTGGACAGCCAGAGCGACCTGTTCCACGAGAACCTGCCCGAGGCGGACATCGACCGGGTCTTCGCCGTCATGGCGCGCTGCCCGCAGCACACCTTCCAGGTGCTCACCAAGCGGGCCGAGCGCATGCGCGCCTACCTTGCGGACCGCGCGCGCCGGGAGGCGGCGTGGGCCGCGCACGCGGGTGCGGCGCCGGTGGCCGCGCGCGGCTGGCCGCTGCCCAACGTGTGGCTGGGGGTCTCCGTCGAGGACCAGGCCCGCGCCGAAGACCGCATCCCGGCGCTGCTCGGCACGCCGGCCCGGGTGCGATTCCTTTCGTGCGAGCCGCTGATCGGTCCGGTCGATCTGGAAGCCGTGGGCGAGCCGCAGCAGAATGTCCTGGCGGCCGGGCCCGGAGCCGGCGCTCGGGTGGCCTGGGTGATCGCCGGCGGCGAAGGCGGCCCGGACGCGCGCCCCATGCATCCCGCCTGGCCGCGCCGGCTGCGCGACCAGTGCCGCCGGAACGGCGCGGCCTTCTTTCTCAAGCAATGGGGCAACTGGGCGCCCGCCGACGGCACCGAGGCGGCCGACGCCGCCACCTGTCTGCTGGCGCCGGACGGTACCCGCTTGAGCGGGGAAACCGGGAATTTCAGCGCGGTGCGCATGGCGCGCGCAGGCAAACACCGTACGGGCCGGCACATGGACGGGCGCACCTGGGACGAGCTGCCCGCCGCGGCGCACCGTTGAGGCCGGCATCCGGATAGGTCTTCGCCGAGGTTCGGTATCCCGCATACAATGGTATGAAATGCAGCGTTCCGGCTTCGTTCTCATGCGCATATTCGGCTTATTGCCAGCGCCGACGTCACAGATCGATCCCAGAAGGCAGCACGCGTTATGGCTCCGCGGAGGCACCACCGCGCGCTTCGATGCGCCAGTGAAAAAGGCTGACCCGGCCCTGGTCACAGGATCGCGAAAGCCGGGTCGGGACGGCGACGGCCGACGGCCGCGCCTTTCGTCGCATCCCCGGAGCGGCCCGGGATCTCGGCGCAGCCGCCGCGCACGCCGGGACGCAAAAACCGCATCAACTTTGGCCCATTTTTAACCGAGATTTAAGCCGCAAGATGGATGTTGCTGTACGGAAGTGTAGCGTTACAAATAGCAATATCACATTCGGCGTACGGCATGGTTATGGATGCATCCACACGCGAGCAGGCACGCCCTCAATTGTTAACCGGCGCCGGTTCCGGTCCGGTGCGGGCCGCCAAGGCCGTGGCCCTGCTCGCCTTCGATGCGGCGTGGCTGTACGTCGCGGGTCTGATGGGCGAAGTGGCCGTTGCCGGCGGCACGGCGGCGGTGCATCCCGTCATCGCGCCGCTGCTCGCGCTTTCCGGCGTCAGTCTGTTCGCCGCGGCCGGGCTGTACCGGCCGCACTCGCGGCCCCCGATACCCACGCAGGCCGTCCGTATTGGCCTGTGCATGCTTCTGCTCGCCGGCGCCGTCATGGCCACGAACCACCTGAGCCAGCCCGCCGCCGGTGCGCTTCCTGCCGGTCTGGCGCCCGCCTGGGCCGCCCTTGGCGGTGCCGGCGCCGGTCTCGCCCGTCTGGGCTGGTACCTGGCCGTCCGACACCGGCCGGCCGCGGCGGCGAACCCCGTGTTCGTCGTGGGGACGGTGGAGAGTGTGCGCAAGGTGCTGGCGGAACGCGACCGCGACCCGGACGCGGCCACGGTACCCTCGGGTGTGTTCCTGCTCTCGGGCAGCCGGAGTCTGGCGCAGGTCGCGGGCGTCCCGGTCCTGGGCCGGCTCGCCGACCTGCCGGACGCCGTGCGCGAGAGCGGCGTCGAGACCGTTCTCATCGCGGCGCGCGCGAGCGATCAGCAAAGCCAGGAAACGGTGCTCGACGCGCTCGCGCCGCTGGACGTCGACGGCCACCTATTGCTGACCGAGCTGCTTCCCGCATCCGCACCCGACCGGCACGACAGCTTCGGGCCGTTCCGCACCGTGCGTGTGCAGGCGCGCCCCCTGCACGACGGTGAAAAACTGGTCAAGCGCGTCTTCGATCTCGTGGCCGGCGGCATCGCGACACTGCTGGCCGCACCCGTGCTGCTTGCGGCGGCGGTGGCGATCAAGCTGGACACGCCCGGGCCGGTTCTTTTCCGGCAGCCGCGCTACGGCTACAATGATGCCCTCGTCACCATCTACAAGTTCCGCACGATGTACCACACGGCCGCGGACACGCGGGCGCGGCGTGCCACGCGGCCGGACGACCCGCGCGTGACACCTGTGGGCCGTCTGCTGCGCCGGACATCGCTGGACGAGCTGCCCCAGCTCTTCAATGTCCTGCAGGGGCGCATGTCCATGGTGGGGCCGCGCCCGCACGCGCCGGAAAGCATGGCCGGCGGCTGGTATTTCCACGACGCGGTGACCAGCTATCCCGCTCGCCACCGCGTCAAGCCCGGCATCACCGGCGCGGCGCAGGTCAGCGGCTGGCGCGGCCCGACCGAAACGCAGGACAAGCTCCAGCGGCGCGTCGATTACGATCTCTGGTACATCCACAACTGGAGCCTTGCGCTGGACCTTCGGATCCTGCTGCGCACGCCATTCGCCTTAATGGGCGCGAACACCTTCTAACCCATGCCGGCGAGGGCACCGATGATCGGCGAGTTCACGGCGTACGCCGGAGACGCCTCGGGGCCGGCGGCTTCGCTGCTGCCTCCGCCGGGCGCGGGGGTCACGGCCGCACTGCCCCGTAGCCCGCTGCATCTGCGCCTGCTGCGCGACGCCGGCGTACGCCCCGATATTCTGCTTTATCGCGACGACCACCTGGCCCCGCACATGACGGCGGCCGAGTTCGCGCGGGCGCTTTACCTGGGCCGCGAGCTGCGCTGGCCGGGCCGCCCGCTGCGCACGGCCCGGCGGGCGAACGCCCGCTATTACCCGCAGGTGCGCCGGGTTCTCGATCGCTGGCGCATCGACCGGCTGATCCTCTTCCTCGAAAGCGAGCCCCTGGAGAACTGCATCCGCGACCATCTGGGCGACCCGCGCATCGAACTCTGGGAGGAAGGCCTGAGCCATTACGTCGATTTTCACGGTCCCGTCTATGACGGGCTGCGCGCGGGCGTGCAGGCCGCCGCCGGCTTCTACCCGCGGCGCATTCGCCGTCGGCGCGCCGACCGGTCGGGCTTCGCCGCGGTACGCGACCGCTTCGAGCACGGCGGGATCCCGGCCGTGCCTCCGGCAGCCCCGGCCGATCCGCCGGCCGTCCACGACGCCATCCTCGTGGCGGGCGCGCCGCTGGTCCAGGACCGGCTCGTCTCGCGCCGGCGCTATCTGCGCGCCGTGGAGGAAATCGCCCTACGGGCGCGGCAACCCGTGGTGTACTACGCCCACCCGCGCGAGGACACGGCACCGCTTGCCGAGCTGGAGCGCATTTTCGGCCGGAAATGGTTCCGCGTCATGCCCAACACCGGCGACGTGGCCGATCACGCCGCGGCAAACCGGTATCATGCCTATCTCGCCGCGCTTTCCACGGCGCTGCTGGATCTCGCCGCGTTCGGACCCGCAGCGATGTGCCCCGCGCTGTTCGGCCTGCACCGCGCGCATCGCCGGCTGTCGCGCCTGCGCTTTCTGCCCGCCCGCGTCATCGCCAACGGCGAGGACCTCGAACGGTTTTGCGAGGACGCGCAGGCGCAGGCACACGGGGCGGACGCGGCGGCACCCCATTGCATCGAGCCACAACCGGAGATCGCCGTATGACGCAACCCACAGTCATCGCCGAGATCGGCTGCAACCATAAAGGCGACGTCGATATTGCCAAGGAAATGATCAAGATGGCGGCCGTGTTCTGCAAGGCCGACTATGTCAAGTTCCAGAAACGTGCCAACAAGGAACTGCTGCCGGCTTCCCAGTACAATGCGCCGCATCCCAATCCGATGCACAGCTACGGCGATACCTACGGCGAGCACCGCGAATACCTGGAGTTCACGCCCGAGGTTCACCGCGAACTCAAGGCGGTTTGCGAGGATTTCGGCATCGGCTACAGCACGTCGGTCTGGGAGGTGACCTCGGCCAAGGAAATCGCCGCGCTCGCCCCCGATCACCTCAAGATCCCCTCGGCGACCAACACCAACATCGACGTCCTGCAGTACCTCTGCGATCACTTCGGCGGCGAGATCCACGTCTCGCTGGGGATGACCACGCGCGCCGAGGAGGAGGCGCTCGTTCACCTGGTCCAGGAGCGCGGCCGGGCCGGCGATCTCGTGCTCTACGCCTGCACCTCGGGCTACCCGGTGCCCTTCGAGGATCTGCATCTCTACGAGATCACCCGCCTGCGCGAGCGGTACGGGGACATCGTGAAGGCGATTGGGTTCTCGGGTCACCATCTGGGCATCGCCGCCGACATGGCCGCGGTCACCCTGGGTGCGCAGTGGATC
>CAJXKW010000071.1 GCA_913055855.1 uncultured Limimonas sp.
CCGGGCCAAAGCACCACAAACCGAGAACACTGTCACCCATGAATCCAGTTGCACACATTCCAAACCCCTCACCCTGTCCCTCTCCCCTTTGCCAAAGGGCACCTTCTTGGTATCAACTCGAAACGATTCTCTTCTCCCCCGCTTACGGGGGAGAAGGTCAGGATGAGGGGGAAATGTCGGCCATGGGAACGCGTTGGGCCTCGCGTTCGCTCGGCCCAACCTACGGCATTTTAAAATAAAATATCGTAGGTTGGGCTGAGGTCACCAGACCGAAGCCCAACGCAGCAAGTAGGGCGGCTTCACTTTTCGCCAGAAAAGCAAGCCACCTTCGTGCGCGGCTCAAGGTGCCTTGCCGCTGACGCGGCGAAGGCACCCTACGATTCGGCGGCGAAATCCGCGTCGCCTTCTGCGCCCCAATGTCGCGTCACGGGGCCGAGTCCGCGCCAGTTCGGGCGGGTGGCGACATCCTTGCTCTGGCACATCGAGCAGCGCAGGCGCGTGCCCACCTCGGGCACGGGAAACTCGGCCCCCAGGCGCGCCATGAGCCCATGCGTGGCGAGCACGCGATTGTGCCCGCAACGGTTGCACCAGCAGAACACGTCCAGCCCCTGCACCGCCATGTCGCCCAGCGTGGCCTTGCGCTGCCGCCGGTCGTCCGCGGCAAGGTCGCTGTGCTTCAGCCGCCCCATGTTCCGGTTTCCCGCTGTTCCGACAACGGATGGAACATAACAAGAACATTTGCCGCGGACAAGCACGCGTCCGGACACGGAACCCGGGCGAATCAAGACATCGTTAACGACAGATACGCCACGCATGTGGTGTGATAAAGTCTCACCGCGCGGGCGCCGCATTCGGGCGCGCCCGCGCGCTCGCCGGCGACACGTCCGGACGGATCACGGCCAGGAGGATTGACGCGTCATGGCGCAGCGCGTTCGCGAGGACCACCGTCAGCTCACCGGCCCGGAGAAGGCGGCGCTGCTCATGCTCAGCATGGGCGAGGACTACGCCAGCAAGCTCTTCGCCCTGATGGACGACGAGGAAGTCAAGGAAGTCTCCCAGGCCATGGCGAGCCTCGGAACCGTGACCGCGAACGTGACCGAGCACGTCTTCGCCGAATTCGCGGAAAGCCTGTCCTCCACCGGCTCCATGGTGGGCAACTACGAGAACACCGAGCGCCTGCTCATGAAGGTCATGGACCGCGAGCGGGTGAACCAGATCATGGAGGAGATCCGCGGTCCGGCCGGCCGGACCATGTGGGAAAAACTCTCCAACGTGAACGAGCAGGTGCTCGCCAACTACCTCAAGAACGAGTATCCGCAGACCGTGGCGGTGATCCTGTCCAAGATCGCCAGCGAGCACGCCGCCAAGGTCATGGCCCTTCTGCCGGAGGGCTTCTCCATGGAGGTAACCATGCGCATGCTGCGCATGGAAGCGGTCTCCAAGGAAGTTCTGGAGGACGTGGAGAAGACGCTGCGCCACGAGTTCATGAGCAACCTGGCGCGCACCAGCGGCCGCGATTCGCACGAGCACATGGCGGAGATCTTCAACAACCTGGACGGCCCCACGGAGGAGCGCTTCCTCACCATGCTGGAGGAGCGCAACAAGGAATCGGCCGAGAAGATCCGCGAACTCATGTTCACCTTCGAGGACCTCACCAAGGTGGACAGCGGCGGCATCCAGACCCTGTTGCGCAACATCGACAAGGAAAAGCTCACCCAGGCGCTCAAGGGTTCGAGCGACCAGGCCAAGAACCACTTTCTGTCCAACATGTCCGAGCGCGCGGCCAAGATCCTGCGCGAGGACATGCAGGCCATGGGCCCCGTCCGCCTGCGCGACGTCGAGTCCGCCCAGCGCGAGATCGTCGAGACGGCCAAGGAACTCGCCAACCGGCGCGAGATCGTCATCGCCGACGAAAAGGGGGAGGACCAGCTCGTCTACTGATCGCGCCCGCAGGGCGTTTTCCGCGGGCCCGCGCGTGCGCTACCCTCATGCGGGACGTGGCGCAACCGGGGCGGCAGGCAGCATGACAGAGCAGCTGGTCTTCTACACCCATCCGCATTCGCGCGGGCGCATCGTGCGCTGGCTGCTCACCGAGCTGGGCGTCGCCTATCGCACCGAGATCGTGCCCTACGGCGCGGCGATGAAGGATCCCGCCTATCTCGCCATCAACCCCATGGGCAAGGTTCCGGCGATCGCGCATGGCGATACCGTGGTCACCGAAACGGCCGCGATCTGCGCCTATCTCGCCGATGCGTTTCCGGACGCCGGGCTCGCCCCGCCGCCCGACCGGCGCGCGGCGTATTATCGTTGGCTGTTCTTCGGCGCGGGCCCGTTCGAGGGCGTGCTGACCCAGTACATGTGCGGCTTCGACGTGCCCGCGGCGAAGCAGTACATGGTCGGCTTCGGGACGTATCCGGGGGTGCTCGACGCCCTGGCGCAAACGCTCGATAACCAGCCCTACCTGGCGGGATCGGTTTTCACCGCGGCGGACGTCTACGTCGGCTCGCAGATCGGCTGGAGCGTGCGTGCCGGACACGCCGAGGGCTACCCCGCCCTGGCCGACTACTGGTCGCGCCTCGCCGCGCGCCCCGCCTACGCCCGCGCGAAGGCCCTGGACGACGCCGCCGAGGGCGAAGTCGCACCCTGACGGCCGCCGGCGGGCGCCGGCCCTGCGCCCGCCTCACTTCCGGATCACTTTCGGAAGATCATGTCGCCTTCGTTGTCGATCATCTGCTTGGCCTTCATCACGGTGAACTCGGCCGCGGGCTCGCGCGCCGGATAGCTGTCCGCCCGGATGAATTCGTATTCCTGCGCCTCGCCGTCCGCGCCGGGCTTGCGGATCGTGCCGGCAACCACCCAGGCGCCGCCCTCCTGCCGGGGTGCGGCCACAATGGTATAGCCCTTGTAATCGATGGGCGCGTCTTCCTGTGGTGCGGCCCCGGCCTTGCCGCCGCTTCCACCCGCGCCCAGGAGCTTGCTCAGGAACTGCCCGAAGCCGCCTGCCATGGCTTGCTGTCCGCCTCCCGTATCCCGGGTTCAGGTGGCCGCGAACGCCTGAAGGCCGGTCTGCGCCCGCCCCAGGATGAGGGTGTGGACATCGTAGGTGCCCTCGTAGGTGTTCACGGCCTCCAGGTTCATCATGTGCCGGATGACGTGATACTCGTCGGAAATGCCGTTGCCGCCGTGCATGTCGCGCGCTTTGCGCGCGATGTCCAGGGCCTTCCCGCAGGCGTTGCGCTTGATCAGCGAGACCATCTCGGGCGCGACGGTGCCCGCATCGATGTGCCGCCCCACCTCCAGCGCCGAGAGCAGACCCAGCGAAATCTCGGTCTGCATGTCGGCGAGCTTTTGCTGGACGAGCTGGGTCTGCGCCAGGGGCCGGCCGAACTGCACCCGGTCCAGGGTGTACTGTCGCGCCGCGTGCCAGCACGACTCGGCCGCGCCCATGACGCCCCAGGCGATGCCGTAGCGCGCCCGGTTGAGGCAGGCGAACGGCCCTTTCAACCCCGAAACGCCGGGCAGCAGGTTGGCCTCGGGCACGAACACGTCGTCCATGACGATCTGGCCCGTGGGCGAGGCGCGCAGGGCGAACTTGCCCTCGAACCGGGGCGTGCTCAGCCCGTCCATGCCGCGTTTCAGCAGAAAGCCGCGCACCTTGCCGTCGTGCGCCTCGCTGCGCGCCCAGACGACGAAGAGGTCGGCGATGGGCGCGTTGGTGATCCAGGTCTTGGTGCCGTGCAGCCGGTAACCGCCGTCGACCTTGCGCGCGCGGGTGTTCATGCCGCCGGGGTCCGAGCCGGCATCGGGCTCGGTCAGGCCGAAACACCCGATCATCTCCCCCGTGGCCAGCGCCGGGAGGTATTCCTCGCGCTGCGCATCCGAGCCGAAGGCGTGGATGGGATACATCACCAGGCTGGACTGCACGCTCACGGCCGAGCGGTAGCCGCTGTCCACGGCCTCCACCTCGCGCGCGATCAGACCGTAGGCGACGTAGTTGAGGCCGGCGCAGCCCACTTCGGCGGGCAGCGTCGCGCCCAGGAAGCCCATCTGCCCCATCTCGCGCATGAGCGCCGGGTCGAACTGCTCATGCCGGTGCGCCTCCAGGACGCCCGGCATCAGCCGGTCCCGGCAGAACGCATGCGCGCTGTCGCGCACCATGCGCTCGTCTTCGCTCAGGCGATCTCCCAGGCGCAGCGGGTCGTCCCACTGAAACGCCGCCATGCCGTCACCGGCCATCCGGTCCTCCTTGTGTCCAAACATACCGCGCCGCCCATGTGCGCGGCCCTGCGACAACGTTGGCGCGGCACGGGCCGGAAAGCAAGCCACGGCGGGATCAGGGCTGACCGTGCGCCTCGTGCAGCCATTGCGGCAGGAAATGCTCGAGCCAGCGCGCAAGCGGCGCATCGTGTTGCTGCGCGGCGCGGAATTGCGCCTCGCGCGGCTGTGCGCCCGGTACCTCCAGCATGTGCCCCGCCTCCGCCATCCACTGGGCGAAAATGGGTACCGTGGTCTCGGGATGGAACTGCACGCCGTAGGCATGGCGGCCGATGCGGAACGCCTGGTTGCGGAAGGTCTCGCCCACCGCCAGGAGCTGCCCGTTCTCGGGCATGTCGAAGCCCTCGCCGTGCCAGTGGTAGACCGTCATCGGGGCGAGACCGATCCGGCGGCCGGCTTGCGTGGGCTCGATCGGATAGTAGCCGATCTCGTGCCAGCCTTCGGGATGGGCCCCCACCCGCGCACCGTGCGCCTTGGCCAGAAGCTGCGCCCCCAGGCACAGGCCCAGCAGCGGCTTCTGCCGGCGTGTCCAGTCGCGGATGAAATCCAGCTCGTCCGCGATATAGGGCTTCTCCGGGCCGTCGTTGGCGCTCTGCGGCCCGCCGTAGACCACCACGGCGGCGTAGTCCGCGGCGCTCGCGGGCAGGGCGTCGCCCTGCGCGACGAAACGCCAGTCCGGCGCATACCCCTGCCGGATAAGCCAGCGCGAGACCCGGTCCTCGCGCGCTGTCGCCATCTGGGAAATCAGCAACACCCGGTCCGACATGGCCACCTCCGTCACCCAAGGATCGCGGCGGCGTCGCCCGCTTCGCAACGGGGCAGATCGTCCGCGATGGTATAGTAGTCGCCCTTCTCGGCGACATGGATGTGTCCCGCAAGACGAAGCCCGGTGGGCTCGTCCAGGCTGCCGGCGAAGATGGAAATGACCGGGCTGCCCAGCGGCTGGAAGAAAAGGTGGCTGCCGCAGGTGGTACAGAAGCCGCGCTCGGCGTATTCCCGGGCGTTGTACCAGGTCAGGTTGGCCGCACCCTCGATGCGCAGGCGCTTGCGCGGGGCCTGCGTCGCCGCCGCGAAGTGCCCGCTCTGGCGCCGGCAGGTACGGCAGTGGCATGCGATCACGGGCCGCAGCGGGCCGCGCACCCTATAGCGCACCGCACCGCACGCGCAGCCGCCCGTGAACGCGGGCGCGCCCTCGTCGCTCTCGGCGGACATGCCGGCCTCCCCGATTGGTCTTGCGTTATGGAGGCCCAGGTTAGCCCGCATGCGGGTGGTGGCGAAACCCGCCCGCTCACGCGTCGCCGATGGTCCAGGTGTGGCCGCTTTTGATCAGCGCATCGATCGCGGGCTGCTCGCCGTCCGCCAGGCCCTTGTCCGCGCGCATCGCCCGCACCTGGTCGTGGACGAGACGGTCGTACCTGTCCGCCGGATTGCAGTACAGCACACCCATCGCCACCGGCATGGGCGGCTCCAGCGCCGCCAGCATCTGCGCCAGGCGCAGGTTGGTCTCGTCGTGGACGATGACCTCGTCCGTGCCTTCGCCGTCGGGGCCCAGCTCGATCACCTCGATCGCGATCCTGGCGGGATTGAAGCGCAGGCCCTTGTCCCGGTTTGTCCCGAAGATCAGCGGCTCGCCGTGGACGACGTGCACCTGCGCCTCGGCCTGCACCGTCTTGTCGGTGAAGTGGCCGAACACCCCGTTGTTGTAGACGATGCAGTTCTGCAGGATCTCGACGAAGGACGCGCCGCGGTGGGCCTGCGCCCGTTCCAGCACACGCGGCAGGTCCTTCTGCAGCGTATCCACCGAGCGCGCGACGAAGCGCGCGCCGCAGCCCAGCGCATAGGCGCAGGCGTTGACCGGGGCCTCCAGCGAGCCGGTGGGCGTGGAGGGCGAGGTGGTGCCCGCGTGGGAGGTGGGCGAGTACTGCCCCTTGGTCAGGCCGTAGATCTCGTTGTTGAACAGCAGCATCTGCAGGTCGACGTTGCGCCGCAGCACGTGCAGCAGATGGTTGCCGCCGATCGACAGCGCATCGCCGTCGCCCGAGATGACCCAGACGTCCAGATCGGGATTGGCCAGCTTCACGCCCGTCGCCAGCGCGGGCGCGCGGCCGTGGATGCCGTGGAAGCCATAGGTCGCCATGTAGTACGGAAAACGCGCGGCACAGCCGATGCCCGAGACGAACACCGTGTTTGCTGGGTCGGCCTGGATGTCCGCCAGCGTGCGCTGGACCGCCTTGAGGATGGCGTAGTCGCCGCAGCCCGGGCACCAACGGACCTCCTGGTCGGACGCATAGTCCTTGGGCTGCCACGTTTCCGGTGTCTGCACGGCCGTCATGACGTCTCCGCCTCCAGATGGGCGCGCATGGCCTTTTCGATCTCGGCGATCTTGAACGGCTTGCCCGTGACCTTGTCCACGCCCGTCGCGGGGACCAGGAACTGGTCGCGCAGCAGGGTGACGAGCTGGCCGTCGTTCATCTCGGGCACGATGATCTCGTCGAAGCCGCGCAACAGCTCGCCCAGGTTCGCCGGCAGCGGCCAGATGTGGCGCAGGTGGATGTGACTCACCGCGTGGCCCGCGCGGCGCAGGTTGGCCGTCGCGCGCGTGATCGGGCCGTAGGTCGAGCCCCAGCCAACCACGGCGAGCCGGCCCGTGGTCTCGCCCACCTCCACCGTCTGCGCGGGAATCGCCTCCGCCGCCTTCAGGACTTTGCGCGCGCGAATGTCGGTCATGTCCTGGTGGTTGCGCGCGTCGTAGCTGACGTTGCCGCTGCCCGACTGCCGCTCCAGCCCGCCGATGCGGTGCGCCAGCCCCGGCGTTCCCGGCACCGCCCAGGGCCGCGCCAGGGTCTCGGGATCGCGGTTGTACGGCGCGAAGTCCGCCGGTTCGCTATGGAACCGGGCCGGGAACGGCGCATAGTCGTCGAAATCGGGAATGCGCCAGGGCTCCGACGCGTTGGCGATGTAGCCGTCGGTGAGCAGCATCACCGGCACCATGTAGCGCGTGGCCAGGCGTACCGCCTCGATCGCGGTGTCGAAGCCGTCCGCGGGCGAGCGCGCGGCCAGGACGATCAGTGGCGCGTCCGCGTTGCGCCCGTAGACCGCCTGGTACAGGTCGGACTGCTCCGTCTTCGTGGGCATGCCCGTGGACGGCCCGGCGCGCTGGGCGTTGACCACCACCAGCGGGAGCTCGGTCGCGATCGCCAGGCCGATGGCCTCGGTCTTGAGCGCGATCCCCGGCCCCGAACTGGCGGTCACGCCCAGCGATCCGGCGTAGGACGCGCCGATGGCGGCGCAGCACGCGGCGATCTCGTCTTCCGCCTGGAAGGTGGTGACGTTGTAGTGCTTCAGTCGCGCCAGCTCGTGCAGGAGCTGCGAGGCGGGCGTGATCGGATAGGAGCAGAAACTCACCGGCAGCCCCGCCAGGCGCGCACCCGCGACGAGGCCGTACGCGCACGCCTCGGTGCCCGTGACATTGCGGTACAGGCCCGGCGCGATGCGCGCCCGGGGCACGCTGTACGTCGCCGTGCCGGTGGGGATCTCCGCCGTCTCGCCGAACGCCTCGCCGGCGCGCAGGGCGGCCACGTTCGCCCCGGCGAGCTGGGGCTTCCCGGCGAACTTGGATTGCAGCCAGTGCTCCGTCGCCGTGCGGTCGCGCCCGAACATCCAGCAAATCAGGCCCAGCGCCCACATGTTCTTGCAGCGCAGGCCCTCCTTCTTGGACAGGCCGTGCGGGCGCACCGCCTCCAGGGTGTGCCGGGACATGTCGATTTCGACGGGACGGTACGCGTCCAGCGTCCCGTCGTGGCGCGGATCCGAATCGTAGCCCGCCTTCTCCAGGTTCTTCGCCGTGAACGCGCCGGTATCCAGGACGATGAGGCCGCCGCGCTTGACCTCCTCGAGGTTCACCTTGAGCGCGGCCGGGTTCATCGCGACCAGAACGTCCAGCTCGTCCCCGGCGGTGTGAATCTCGCGCGCGCCGAAGTGGATCTGAAACGCCGAGACGCCGGCGGTGGTGCCCGCCGGCGCGCGGATCTCGGCGGGAAAATCCGGGAATGTGGAGAGGTCGTTGCCCGCCAGCGCCGTGGCCAGGGTGAACTGGCTGCCGGTGAGCTGCATGCCGTCACCCGAGTCGCCGGCGAAGCGCACGACGGCGTGCTCGAGTTCCCGGCGCGACGGGTCGCCCTGTACGAGCGGCGAGCTGTCCATGGCCGCGGGTGTCCGACTCCGGTGAACACGGGTGGATTGGGCCGTGCTGTCGCAGCCGCAAGCGGCACAGGCGTGCCGTAGACGGACGACGCACACGGCCGACCTATGCGTTCAGGTAAACAAACTGACGCCGCAAATCCACCATCCGCAGCGTAAGGAAAATGGCCGTCGCGGTGTTGCGCGGCGATCGACACGCAAGCCGATGCGACAACGGTCGTGATTCAACTGCTGACCGTCCGCACCCGCCCCCGGTCGCCCAGGGCGAAGGCGCCGAATCCCAGCACCAACACGACGAGACAGATCGCCAGGAGCACGGAATACTTGTGCTCCAGCCCGGTCGCCGCGGCGATCCAGGGCGCGTGCCCGCCCGCTTCCAGGAAGTACAGCACGGCCCCCGCCATGCTGGCGGCGAAGGCGGCGAGATAGCTCCACAGGGCCACGGCCCGGTCGAGCCAGATGGTCAGGACGATGACCGGCGCAAGGTACATCGCCGCCGTGCCGCTGACGGCCACCGCGCTGAACAGATCCTCGCTGCCCGTGAACAGCAGGAGCAACCCCGCCGCCATGAACCCGGCCATCGCGATGCGGCCGTTCTTCACCGAGGGCGCGGCCAGCCGCATGTCCATCACCGCGAGCTTGGATGCGCTGGACAGGGTCGAATCCAGGGTGGAGACCGCCGAAATGACAAGGATCAGGTTGAACAGCAGCAGCGTGACCGGATCGAGCAGCCGGCCCAGGGTATCGATCAGCGCCTCCCCAGCCGCGCTGGCCAGCCCGGCCTGCGTGCCGATGAGCCCGAAGGCGAGGATGCACAGCGCGCTCAGCCACGCCGCATGGAGGAAGCTGCGCCGCGTGGTCCGGCGGTCGGCGAGCAGCCCGCGATCCATCATCACGGGGTCGTGCATGGGGTAGCTCCAGATCTGGAGCGCCGCCACGGCGAGCAGCACCCAGCCCGGTCCCGACGCGTCCGGGCTGCTGGTCAGCACCGCGCCCAGGTCGTAGCCGGGGCCGAGCCCGATCTGCACCAGCAACGCCGCGAGCGCCCCCAGGAGCAGCGTCATTTGGAGCACGTCCGTGCGCAATGAGGCGCGCAGGCCGCCCAGCATGGAATACGCCAGCGTGAGCACCGCGATCACGGCGATCGCCGCGGTGTTGGCCAGGCTCCCGGCCGCGCCGAAAATGATGCCCACGACCAGGAGGTTGGCAAAGACCTCGCTGACCAGGCGCACGGCCACGAGAACATTGTAGCACGCGGTTCCGGGCCGGCCGAAGCGGCTCGCCAGGAAGCCCTGGATGCTGGCGTGGCCGTGGCGGAAGCGGATGCCGTCGATGATCGCCGCGCCGGTGAGGAAGGACAGGTAATACCCGGCATAGGCCAGCGCGCCCGCCATGCCGTAGTAGAATCCCAGGATCGCCGCATTCATCAGCGAACGCGCGAAGATCCAGGTGGTCACCTGCGAGAGCACCAGCGTGAGCAGCCCCGGCGCCGCACCGCCCGCGCCGGTACCGCGGAAGAAGCCCTCGACGTGGCGCACCCGCGGCGACAACGCGAAGCTGGCGATGACGACCAGCGCCAGGGCGGCGGGAAGACCCCAGGTGGTGAGCATGTCGCGTGTCGGCTCCCTGTGGTCACGTTGGTGGCCTCATGTTTCGACAAGCTCAACATGAGGCCGAATTTCCTACCGAAGGACCCTCATCTTGAGCCTGTCGAAAGATGAGGCCGACATCACGCACAACACCCGCACGCGGCGTGCGTGCCGGCGTGTGCGGTCGTCTCACGGCTTCCGGCCGTCCAGACGAGGTGCTGCGGCGCCGCAATGGGCGTACCCGCGGCACAGCGCTCGTCGCGCGGGAGGATGTCCTCGCTGGGCCAGCGCCCGGTCGCCAGCGCCGTGGCGTAGCCCTCGGGCAACCCGGCATCGCGCATGCGCGCCACGGCCGTGGCGTGGTCGTAATCGAACGCGTGCAGGGTGACCACGACCCGATCGCCGTCCGGGCTCAGCACGGCGTACCAGCCGCGCGGCGTGCCGTCGTTCGCCGGCATCCCGGCCGAGCCGGCATTGCACCAGAGATGGCCCTGCACCGTCTCGACGAAGGGGATACCGGAATGCCCCGCAAGCACGCCGTCCGCGCCCGCCAGCGCGATCTCGAACGCCTTGTCGCGCAGCGGCGTCGAGGGAAAGATCCAGTGGTTGATCTGCGACGGCGCGCCGTGGACGGCGAGCAGCTCGAACCCCGCCAGGCGCAGCCGGATCGCCGTGGGCCGTGCGGCCATCCAGGCGCGCAGCTCGCCGGTGAGGTCCGCCCGGGCGTGCCGGTACCAGGCGTCCGCCAGCGCGTCGCATGCGCTGCCCGAGGCGAAGTTGCAGCCGCAGTCCTCGGCATCCTGCCCCAAGGACTCCTCGCAGTTGCCCCGCACCACCTGGATGCCGGCGTCGCGGATCAGTTCGGCCGTGGCGCGGGGCTCGGCGCAATACGCCGCGACATCGCCGGTGCAGACGATCCGGCCCGGCGGGATGCCGTGTGCCTCGGCCTCGGCGAGCACGGCCTCGGTCGCCTGGCGGTTGCTGACCGGGCCACCGAAGACCAGCACGTCACCGGTCAAATCGCCCAGGTCCACCATTGCCGGGGCAGCCGTAACGCCGTGGGTCATCCCTAGCTGCAGCTCCCGCCGCCCAGGACGCAGAACTTGGCACAGTGCGGATGGTTCAGGGTCACGGTCTTGGCCGCCTCCTCAAGGGTCTCGCCCAGCTCGAATTCGGGGTCGTAGGGCAGCAAGGTGCAGGCGACGACGCTGGGCCGCGAGGCGCCCTTGCGCTTGATCACCATGCGCGAGGATGCGCACATCACGTCGTCGGGCGTCTTGCCCACCTTGGCCCAGCAGCCTTCGCTGATCTCCGGGACTTCGGCTTCCGGGTCCATCTCCGGGAAGAGCATGAGCGCGCGCGGATCGTCGGCGTCGACGGGCACGCCCAGCTCGGCGAACAGCCTGCGATACCCGGCGCGCAGGTCGTGCTCGCACTCACCCCAGCGGGTGCGCCCGGCGACGTCCATGTGGAAGCCATGCTCAGCAAGCCAGCTCAGCCCCTCGATCATGGGCGCCCAGGAATTCGGGCCGCGCTCGTCCTCGTGCAGCGCCCGGCTGTAGTGGTCGACGGAGATGCGCAGGATCAGCCGGTCGCCGAAGCGGGCCTTCAGGTCGAGCAGCGCCGCCTTGTGCTTCATCATCGGCTTCATGGCGTTGGTGAGCACCAGCACCCGGTAGCCGCGCTCCAGGCAATCCCGGAGCATGGGCATGATCTCCGGGTTCATGAACGGCTCGCCGCCGGTGAAGCCGATTTCCTCGCCGGTGCCCCAGGCGTCCAGCTCGTCCAGGTAGCGCGCCACCTCGCCGGCCGAGATGTAGACGAGCCGGTCGTTTTTCGGACTCGATTCGATGTAGCAGTTCGCACAGGCCAGATTGCACAGGGTGCCCGTGTTGATCCAGAGCGTGCGCAGCCGCTTCAGCGCCACCCGCGCCCGCCGCTCGCCGTCCGCCGTCACCTCCGGGTCCGCGAATTTCCCCCGCGAAGCCGTCGTCGCCGTATCTGCGTTCATGCTGCTCCCTTCGTCCCGCATGCCCGCAAGAATTTCGCATTGCGAGGTAGGACAGCAAGGGGAAACCGGCCACACACGTGTGCATCAACCGCCATCACGCGTGCGTGACATGGTGCCGGCACCGCCCGAGATGCTACGATCACGTTCCGATGGAACGAGCGCGTAGGTTGGGCTGAGGCCGTCAGGCCGAAGCCCAACATGCCGACATCGGGGCATTCCGGAACGCGACGTTGGGCTTCGCTCAACCCAACCTACGGGTCTCCGCCGAGATCCGCACGGGAAACCGAAGACAACGGCATCGCCGCATCCCGCCTCGACAGCGCGTCCGCGCGCCCTCACATGACCCGTGACCCATCCACCCGCTTCCCGGATCTTCATGGACGACGAGCAGGACAGCGATTCCCTTTTCGAGACGCCGCGCGTGCGCGCGCCGGAGATCAACCGCCCCGGCCTGACCTGGCACAACGTCGACACGCCGCTGTCGCTGCAGGACCTGCGCGGGCGCATGGTCATCCTGGAGTTCTGGACGGCCGGCTGCATCAACTGCCTGCACGTCCTGCCCGCACTGCGCACCGTCGAGGCGGCGTATCCCGAGGAGGTCGTGGTCATCGGCGTGCACACGCCCAAGTTCTCGGCCGACCAGGACACGGCGAATCTGGAGTCCGCCCTCGCCCGCCTGGGCGTGGCGCATCCGGTCATCCAGGACGTCAATTTCACCCTGTGGCAGGAATACGCCGTGCGCGCCTGGCCGACGCTCGTGTTCATCGGGCCCGAGGGCCACGTCATGGGCCAGATGGCCGGCGAGCCCGAGCCCGAGCGCCTGCTCACGGCCGTGTCCGAACTGGTCGAGCGCTGGGACACCCAGGGCGTGCTGGCGCCCCGGCCGCTGAACACGGCGCCGCCCGAACCGGCGACCGGGCGCTACGCCTTCCCGGCCAAGATCGCGCCGCTGTCCGACGAACCGAAGCGCTGGGTCCTGGCCGACACGGGGCACCACCAGATCGCCGTCCTCGCCGACGACGGCACCGAGATCGCACGCTACGGCAGCGGCGCGCCCGGCTTCGCCGACGGCGCGGGCGAGCGGGCGCGCTTCCGCGCGCCGCAAGGGCTCGCGGCGGCGGACGGAATCATCCTGGTGGCGGACACGGGCAACCACGCCATCCGCGAGATCGACACCGAAACCGGGCGCGTGGGCACGCTCGCGGGCACCGGCGAGCGCGGCATGGTGGTCCAGGAGGCCGAGCCGGGGCTGGCCGCGGAACTCGCCTCGCCGTGGGACGTCCTGCTGGACGGGGACGTCGCCTACATCGCCAACGCGGGCACGCACCAGATCCTCGCCCTGGACATCCCCGGGCGCGAGCTTTCCCCGCTCGCGGGCAACGGCGGCGAGGACATCGTCGACGGTGAGGCCCGCGAGGCGCAACTCGCCCAGCCCAGCGGGCTCGCGCTGGACGCCAGCACCCATACCCTCTACTTCGTGGATGCCGAGACCTCGGCCGTGCGCGCCGTGGACCTCTCGCACCGGGCCGTCACCACGCTGGTGGGCGAGGGCGCGTTCGTCTTCGGCGACGAGAACGGCCCGTTCCCGCTGGCGCGGCTGCAGCATCCGCTGGACCTGGACGTCGCCACGGGCGAGGTGCTGGTCGCGGACAGCTACAATGACCGGGCGCGTGTGCTCGACCTCGCCGCGCGGCGGGTGCGCGACCTCGACGACGGCTTTGCCTGCGACGACCCCGCCCCGCTGGCGCCGGCACAACCGGCGGGCATCCACGCCGACGGCCCCAACCGCGTGCTGCTGGTGGACACCACCAACCACCGGGTTCTCGCCTACGACCTCGCCGCCCGGCGCTGGTCCACCTGGGCGCAGTAGCCGCCCGCGCCGGGGCCGCGATCGGCCTTGGACGCATCTGCCGGATTGCCTAGCATGCCCGGCAGCGGCGCCGGACCGGCCCGGCGCCAACCAACCAAACGCCGCGACAGGAGATTCCGACATGGCACCACGGCCGAACTCCCCCGCCGCGCGGGATGTGGCCTATCACGTCCATCCCTTCACGAACGCGCGCAAGCACGAGACCGAAGGGCCGCTCATCATCGCCTCGGGCGACGGGGTGCGGGTGACCGACGACTCGGGCAAGACCTACATCGAGGGCATGGCCGGGCTGTGGTGCGCCAACCTCGGCTTCGGCGAGGAACGGCTGGTGCGCGCGGCCGAGCAGCAGTTGCGCACGCTTCCCTATTACCACGCGTTCGCGCACAAGACCCCGGCGATCACCGTCGAACTCGCCGAACGCCTGGCGGAAAGCCTGCCCATGGCGCATCCGCACATCCTGTTCGCCAACTCGGGCTCGGAAGCGAACGACACGGCGCTCAAGCTGGTCTGGTACTACTGGAACGCGCGCGGGCGCCCGCAGAAGAAGAAGATCCTCTCGCGCATCAAGGCCTATCACGGCGTGACCATCGCCAGCGGCTCGCTAACCGGCCTGCCCTATGCGCACGAGGGCTTCGACCTGCCCATCGACCGCATCGTCCACGCCGCCTGCCCGCACCACTACCGCTTCGCCGAGCCGGACGAGAGCGAGGAAGCCTTTGCCGAGCGGCTCGCCGGCGAGCTTGAGGAGCAGATCCTGGACGAGGGCCCCGAGACCATCGGCGCCATGATCGGCGAGCCCCTGATGGGCGCGGGGGGCGTCATCGCCCCGCCGCCGGGCTACTGGGACAAGGTGCAGGCGGTGCTGGCGAAGTACGACATCCTCCTCATCGCCGACGAGGTGATCTGCGGCTTCGGCCGGCTGGGCGACCGCTTCGGCACGCAGACCTACGGCCTGCGCCCCGACATCATGACCATGGCCAAGGGCCTGTCCAGCGCGTACCAGCCCATCTCCGCGATCGCCCTGTCCGACGAGGTGTACCAGGGTGTCGCCGACGGCTCGGCGGCGCACGGCATCCTCGGCCACGGCTACACCTACTCCGGCCATCCGGTGGCAGCGGCCGTGGCGAACGAGACCCTCAAGATCTACGACGAGATGCTGCCCGAGCAGCGGGTGCGCGAACTCGCCCCGCGCCTGCAGGACGGGCTGCGGCAATTTGCCGACCACCCCCTCGTGGGTGAGGTGCGCGGCCGGGGCCTGATCGCCGCGGTCGAGCCGGTCGCCAACAAAGACACCCGCGATCCGTTCGAGCCCGCGGGGCGCGTGGGCGGCTATCTGGACCAGCGTTGTCGCGCGCACGGCCTGATTTTGCGCAACATCAAAGACGTCCTGGCCTTCTGTCCGCCAATGGTGATCGAGCCGGAGGAGATCGACACCATGGTCGAGATTTTCGGCCGCGCGCTCGACGAAACCCATGCCTGGGCGCGTTCCGAGGGCCTCCTCGCGGCGTAGCGGCAGAGTCCACACCGGGGACGCGACGATGCCGCGCAGGGGATACGCCGGTCCTGTAGGCGTACGATGTCGTCGGACGGGACCAAGAGGACAAACGACGGAGCCCAGACGATGGATTACCGGCGCTATTTCCAGGACTCGCTGGCCGGGCTGAAAGCCGAGGGGCGCTACCGGATCTTCGCGGAGCTTGAGCGCCACGCGGGCGACTTCCCGCGGGCACGCCATCACGGCAACTATGCGCCGGATGACGTGGTGGTGTGGTGCTCGAACGACTATCTCGGCATGGGCCAGCACCCCAAGGTGCTTCAGGCCGTGCGCGACGGGCTGGAACGCTGCGGTGCGGGCGCCGGCGGGACGCGCAACATCTCGGGCACGAACCACTACCACGTCCTGCTGGAGCGGTCGCTGGCCGACCTGCACGACAAGGAAAGCGCGCTACTCTTCACGTCCGGCTATGTCTCCAACATGGCCTCGCTTTCCACGCTGGGCGCGCGCCTGCCCAACTGCATCGTGTTCTCCGACGCGCTGAACCACGCCTCGATGATCGAGGGCATCCGGCACTCGCGCGCGGAGAAGCAGGTGTTCCGGCACAACGACCCGGAGGACCTGGATCGCCGCCTCGCCGAGCAACCCGCCGACCGGCCCAAGGTGGTGGCGTTCGAGTCGGTCTATTCCATGGACGGCGACATCGCGCCCATCGACGAGATCTGTGACGTCTGCGAGAAGCACAACGCGCTGAGCTACCTCGACGAAGTGCACGCGGTGGGTATGTACGGCCCGCGCGGTGGCGGCATCGCCGAGCGCGACGGGCTGATGCACCGGCTGGACATCATTGAGGGCACCCTGGCCAAGGCGTTCGGCTGTATCGGTGGCTACATCACCGGCAACGCCGATCTTGTGGATTTCATCCGGTCGTTCTCCTCGGGCTTCATCTTCACCACCGCCCTGCCGCCCCACGTTGCGGCGGGGGCGCTGGCGAGCATCGAGCACCTCAAGCAAAGCTCCCTCGAGCGCGAGCAGCACCAGGATCGGGCGGAAACGCTCAAGCAACGACTGCAAGCGGCCGGCCTGCCGGTGGTCCTGTCCGAGAGCCATATCGTGCCCGTCATGGTGGGCGACGCCGCGATGTGCAAACAGGCCTCCGACGAGCTGCTGCGCGAGTTCGGCATCTACGTCCAGCCGATCAACTATCCCACGGTGCCCAAGGGCAAGGAGCGCCTGCGCTTCACGCCCAATCCGCACCACACGGACGCCGACATCGACCATTTGGTGGATTCGCTGAGCACCGTCTGGGGCCGGCTGGGCCTGCAGGCCGCGGCGTAATCCGCGCCCGGAACGAAACACCCCATTTGGCGCCCCGCTCACCCACCCGCCGAGAGCTTCATCCCGCGACGCATTCAGGATGAGGCTCGGGTGGTGACCCGGTCGCGATCAGGGCCGGTGGCCCGGCCTCCCGGCGCATGCGACATACCGCCGCAAGACCCCGGCCGGGGTCTCGATCCTCGGCCGGTTCAGTGGTCCTGTAGGTAGCGTTCGATAATGCGCTGAAAGCGGCCGCGGTTCCTGACCTCGGCCATTGCTTTGTTGAAGGCGCGCACGGTCGCACGGCTCGTGCTCGCCTTGGAGAAGATCGCATAGGTCCGCACCTGCGTTACCACCAGGTCGGTGACCGCGATTTCGTCCCGAAGCCCCGCCTGCTGCGCTGCGTGGGCGAACACGGCCGGCTCCGCGATGACCCCGTCGACCCGGGCAATGGCCAGCGGCTTCACGTGCGCACCGACGGTGTAGGCCTCCACAACCTGATCCCGGTACGGCTTGCGCCGGAGGAGCCGGTCCACCTCGCTGCCGTAATCGTAACCGCGGACCACCCCCACGGTTTTCCCGGCGTCGAGGAAGCTCTGGAGGTCCGGATAGTCCTGGCGGGCCCCGGCCTCGACGATGAGACGCGTCTCATAGGGCAGATAGGGGTCCGAGTAATACGCGAAGGCAGCCCGCCGCTGGGTGTAATTCGCCTGCACCGCAAAATCGACGTCCCCCGCCGCGATGCTGTCGAGCAGACGCGTCCAGGGCATCTGCCGATACCCCAGCTCGCAGTCCATTTCCGCGGCGATCGCCTTGACAATCGCGATGTCGATACCGGTCGGCGCGCCGTCCCGGGGAATCTGATACGGTGGCCACGGCTCCCAGCCCTGCACCAGCGGATCCGGGCAGACGCTTTCGCCGGCGGGCGCGGCCATCCCCACCCCGTTGACGGCGAGCGCCCCCATGAGAACGACCGCGGGCAAGATACCGGGCGCCAGGGAAAACCGGTTCGGGGTCTGTCTTTCCGCCATGTTCGATGTTGAGGCTATCAAAATCCAACACCCGCCGGCAAACGTAGGCCGCGGTGGCGGTGATCGATCGCTCACGTATGTGTAACTGGACAAATCCGGTCAGGATCCGTACATTGCTCGAAGCGGATAGAGGAAGCCGGCCATGTATCGCGACAACACCCTGATCCCGACTGAAACCGTACGCTTGGCCGCGCTGGGTGCGCTGGCCGATCGGGATATGCGGTATGCCGAGGTTGCGGCGGACGTGCGCCACTTTACGCAGCGCATCGTCGGTCCCTCCCTGGATCTCGTCGGAACCCCCACGGAACTCCTCATCGTCGAGGGGCTCGTGGACGCGGTCGACGGCCAGGGCATGGAGGACAACGCCCTCCTGCGCATCACGGATTCCGGCTGGGACGAATTCAAGCGCCTGATGACCTCGGCGGTTCGGGCGCCCATGAACGACATGTCCAAGCTCATTCTCGCGCTGAAGATGCGCTTCCTGCACCTCCTCCCGCAGGATGCGCGCGAGGAGCAGTTGGACCAGATGGTCGAGACGATCCAGCGCGAGCTGGCGCGGCTGACCGACCTGCGCGCGACCTACGAGGGCGAGCCCGGCTACTTTCTGGAGTGGCTGGAGCAGGACATCGAGGCGACGCGCAAGCGTCTCGAGTGGTTCGAAGCGGTGCGCGAGCGGTCCTGAAGCCGGACGCGACCGCGCACACGACACAATGCCGAAGCCGATTCGCGGTGCGGGTATTCAGGCTCGCACCGCTTTTTCATTGCCGGGTCCGCGACGTTTCCGGGGGCGCAGCCGCCCCCTCATACCGCAAAGCAAATGAAATGCCTTGTCTTTCGTCGGCCCTCATGCTTCGACAAGCTCAACATGCGGACATCACCCTGAGCTTGTCGAAGGGTGAGCCTGTCGAAAGATGAGGTCCGCGGGTCAAATTGGAGGCTGGGCGGTATCACGCCAGTTCGCGTTTCGCCATCTGCTCGCGCAGGATGTCCACGAGGCTGACCATGCCGATCAGCATGCCATTGTTGGTGACCGGCATGTGCCGGAAGCCGCGTTTGTTCATCGTCTGCATGACGCGGTAGACATCATCGCTGGGCGTGCAGGTGGCGACCTTGTGCATGCACACTTCGCCGACCTTCTGGCGCAGGAAGTCCTGCCCGTTCTTGCCCACGCCCCGGGTGATATCGCGCTCACTGATGATGCCGTCGGGCGACCGCTCGTTGCGGGAAATCACGATGGCGCCGATGTCGTTCTTGGCCATCAGGCGGGCGACGTTCTGCACCGACATCCCCGGTTTCACCGTAAGGATGTTTTTGCCTTTGCGCGCGAGGATGTGTTTAGAGCACCGGATCCGAAAAGGGAATCAGGGGGGATTCCCAAGGCGGCTTTGATGTGATTCACCGTTTGCGGAGGTGGAT
>CAJXKW010000072.1 GCA_913055855.1 uncultured Limimonas sp.
TCGAGGATCCGCTGACCATGATGCTGTAGAGGCGAGGGAGGCCCGATGGCCGAGACACGCTATGACATCGTCGTCGTGGGCGGCGGTCCCGGCGGCTACGTGGCCGCCATCCGCGCCAGCCAGCTCGGCTTCAAGACAGCCGTGGTGGAACGCGAACACCTCGGCGGTATCTGTCTGAATTGGGGCTGCATCCCGACCAAGGCGCTGCTGCGGATTTCCGAGATCAACCACATCCTGCACGAGCTGGACAAATACGGGTTCTCTGCGGACAACATCACCTTCGATGTGTCCAAGGTGGTCCAGTACAGCCGCGATACCGCCAAGCAGCTCACCCGTGGCGTCACGCATCTCCTCCAGAAAAACAACGTTGACGTGATCGACGGCCACGGCCGGCTCGCGGGCCAGGGAAAGGTTGCGGTCACGAAGGACGGCCGGGACGCCGCGACCCTGGCGGCCGAGCACGTGATCCTGGCCAGCGGGGCACGGGCGCGCACGCTGCCGAATATCGTACCGGACGGCGAGGTCGTCTGGAGCTACAAAGAGGCGATGGTGCCCAAGGTCATGCCAAAAACGTTATTGGTCATCGGCAGCGGGGCCATCGGCATGGAATTTGCCTCATTCTACCACGACATGGGGGTCGAGGTGACCGTCGTGGAGGTCGTGGACCGCATCCTGCCCGCCGAGGATCCGGAAATCTCCGACTTCGCCAAAAAGACCTTCGCCAAGAAGGGCATGACCATCAAGACCGGCGCCAAGGTCACGGGCCTGCAGACCGGGAAGGGTGGCGCGCGTGCGACCGTCGATACGGGTGCGGGGAAAAGCGAGCAGCTCGACGTCGACAATGTCATCCTGGCCGTGGGCATCGTGGGCAACACCGAGGACATCGGCCTGGAGGGGACGCGCGTGCAGGTGGACAAGGGCCATGTGGTCGTCGACGAATGGCAGCGCACCGGTGAACCGGGCGTCTACGCCATCGGCGACCTCGTGGGGCCGCCGTGGCTGGCGCACAAGGCGAGTCACGAGGGCATCGTCTGCGTCGAGCGCATCGCCGGGCGCAACGACGTCCAGCCGGTCAAGCCGGAGCGCATTCCCGGCTGCACCTACTGCCGGCCGCAGGTGGCGAGCGTGGGCCTCGCCGAACCCGAGGCAAAAGCGCGCGGGTACTCGGTCAAAGTGGGACGCTTCCCATATCAGGCGAACGGGAAGGCGCTCGCCATGGGCGAGCCCGAGGGGATGGTCAAGACAATCTTCGACGAGACCACCGGCGAACTGCTGGGTGCGCACATGATCGGCGCCGAAGCGACGGAACTTATTCAGGGTTACGGCATCGCCCAGACCCTGGAGACGACCGAGGCCGAGCTGATGCATACGGTGTTCCCGCACCCGACCCTGAGCGAGATGATGCACGAGTCCGTGCTTGACGCCTACGGACGCGCCATCCACGTCTAACATATTATTGATAAAGGGTAGCCATGAGCGGCGACACGCAGGCGAGGGTCCGGCATCCCGAGAAGGCGCACAAGCCGGACAACCCGGTCAGCCGGAAACCGAAGTGGATCCGGGTGAAGGCCCCCGGTTCGGCCAGCTACCGCGAAACCCGGGAGATTGTTCGCGAAAACGGCCTTCACACGGTCTGCGAAGAGGCGGGGTGTCCGAACATCGGCGAGTGCTGGGAGAAGAAGCACGCCACCATGATGATCATGGGCGACACCTGCACGCGCGCCTGCGCCTTCTGCAACGTCGCCACGGGCAAGCCCGAGCCGCTGGACACCTTCGAACCCAAGCGCGTCGGTGACGCGGTCGCCAGGTTGGGCCTGAACCACGTGGTCATCACTTCGGTGGATCGCGACGATCTGGACGACGGCGGCGCCGAGCACTTCGCGCGGACCATCCGCGCCATCCGCCACGCCTCGCCGGGGACCACGGTGGAGGTGCTGACACCCGACTTCCTGCGCAAGGACGGGGCCCTTGAGGTGGTCGTCGCGGCTCAACCCGACGTGTTCAACCACAACCTGGAGACCGTACCGCGGCTGTATCCTTCCGTCCGGCCCGGCGCGCGCTATTTTGCCTCGCTGCGCCTGCTCGACCGGGTGAAGGAGATGGATCCGGCCATGTTCACCAAGTCGGGCATGATGATCGGCCTGGGCGAGAGCGACGAGGAGGTCTTGCAGGTCATGGACGATCTGCGCTCGGCGCGGGTGGACTTCCTGACCCTCGGGCAATACCTCCAGCCCTCGGCGAAGCACCATCCGGTCGACCGGTTCCTCCCGCCGGCGGACTTCAAGCAGCTCGAGGCGCGCGGCTACGCCAAGGGCTTCCTTCTGGTGTCGGCAAGCCCGATGACGCGCTCGTCCTACCACGCCGACGCCGACTTCGCACGGTTGCGCGCCGCCCGCCGGGCCACCCACGCGGCGGCCGAATAACCCGCGGCAATAACGGCAAGAAAACAGGTACCGCGATGCCCACCCACGCAGAAAAGCGCGTCCTTCCCTATCGCGCGGACCAGCTTTTCGACCTCGTCGCCGATGTGGAGAAGTATCCGGAGTTCCTGCCCTGGTGTATCGGTGCGCGCATCCGCCGGCGGCAGGGAACCCTGATCGTCGCCGATCTCGTGATCGGCTTCAAGATGATCCGTGAGCGCTTTACCAGCGAAGTCCGTCTCAACCGCGAGGAATTGCGAATCGATGTGCGCTATCTGGACGGTCCCTTCCGCTACCTGAACAACCACTGGGCGTTCTACGACCACGAGGACGGCTGCCTGATCGACTTCTACGTCGATTTCGAATTCCGCACCCGTTTCCTGCAGCGCATGATGGAACCGCTGTTCAACGAAGCCGTGAAGCGCATGGTCAAGGCCTTCGAGCACCGGGCGGGCGAACTCTACTGCCGGGGCGGCGCCCAGTACGCGCCCCGGGGCTACAGCGTCGGCTAGGGCAAGATGCTGAAACGTGGAATCACGTTTCAGCTGAATCTTGCCCACTCTTCAGGAAGTTAGAGCAAAATTCACGATGCAGGCCGGTTCGGCTTTCATCGATTTTGCTCTAGCAGGCGACGCGATCCGGATGGATCGCTGAATCGCATTCGAACCGTTGTGGATAGGGCAAGCGCGGCGCACCGCTTTGTCGCGCGTCTTGATCCGGCCGCCGGTATGTGGCCGTCCCGGGGACCATGCCGAGGCTTGACGCACGGGCGCAAACGTTCTTCATACCCCCATCGTCCATACGGCAATTCCGGGATCCTGGCGCATGACCCAGCAGAGTTCCGACAACAATCCGGACGGCCGGTCGCTGCTGCATCCCATCCGGGCGGCGCGCGTTCTCGGCCGCGGGATCAAGGCGACCGCGCTCGATCTGTCCGCGGATGTGGCGGCGGTATGGCGGGACCGCTCCGCCAGGACGGCGCTCGTGCGGCTCGGCCCGTGGGTGCTCAGCGCCGTGCCCATCGTGGCCGTCGCCGCCTTCCTGCACTACTACCTGCCCAGCAATGACGTCGTGCGAATCGTCGGCTCCGAGGTTACGCGCGAGGACACGACACGCAGCGGGCAGAAGGTCGACGGCGCCCCCAGTGGCGAGCGCGACGTGGTGACGCGCGACGTCCGCAAGATTCATGCGGTCTGGCCGAGCGGGCAGCCCCGGGTGTACCGGAACGAGGATACGGACTGGAGCTTTCCGTGGTACTTCAAGTGGGACACCTCGGATGTCCAGGCCAAAGCGAGCAACTTCGACTCGGAGGAACGCGATCCGGTCTGGGTGAACGTGCGCCATTACGGTTGGCGCATCCCCATGTTCAGCATGTACCCGAACGCCATCGACATTACCCGTGTCGACGGCCCGGACGACCAGCCTACGCCGTACGCTCGCATCTTCTTCGGCATCGTCGGCATCGCCGTCTTCGCCGGTCTCTGGGTGCTCTGGCGCCGACTGAAGCGCTGGGTGCGCAACCGCTTCGGCAGCGGGGCGAGCGCCTGACGGGGGTCGTGTCGTGCAGGTCGCCGTGCAGCTCCGGATCTGGCTGATCGCCGCGGCCGTCACGGCCGTGCTGGTGTGGCTGCTCGCCGGGGTCCTGACGCCGTTCCTCATCGGCATGACCATCGCCTATGCGCTCGACCCCCTGTGCGACCGCCTGGAGGCGCACGGCATCGGCCGGACGCTGGCGACGGTGATCGTGCTGGGCGGCTTCGTGCTTGTCGCCACGGTCGTGCTCGTTCTGGCGGTTCCCCTGATCTGGTCACAGGTGACCGACCTGATCAGCCGGGCACCGCAGATCGCGGACAATCTGGACGCGCGGATCCAGCCCCTGTGGGACCGGCTCCGGGCGCATATGACGGACACCATGGTCACCCGAGTGGACGCGGCGGTGGACGTGTGGTCGCGCGGCGTCCTGACGTGGCTGGCGGCAAACCTGCGATCCGTGGCGGAGGGCTCGATCGCCCTGTTCAACGTTGTCTCGACGCTGCTGATCGCGCCCCTGGTGGCGTTCTACATGCTGCGGGACTGGGACCGGATGATCGCCATCGTGCGCGCCCGTATCCCGCGCCACGTGGTGGACCCGATCAGCGATACGGTGCGCGAAATCAACGACGTGCTCGCCGCATGGCTGCGCGGCGTGCTTTCCCTGGCGGGCGTGCTCATGGTGTTCTACGCCGCCGGGCTGAGCCTGCTGGGTGTGCCTTACGGTTTGCTGATCGGGCTGGTTGCCGGCGCGATCGCGTTCATCCCCTATCTCGGGCCAATCGTCGGAGGTGTGCCGGCAATGGTCGCGGCCTTCGTGCACTTCGATTCCGCGATCATGTGGGCGGCGACGTTCGGCGTCTTCGCGCTCGGCCAGATCCTGGAGGGCAACGTTCTCACCCCGTGGCTGGTGGGACGCTCGGTCAATCTGCACGAGGTCTGGACGATCTTCGCCGTCATGGCCGGCGGTGCACTGCTCGGCCTGACGGGCGTGCTTATCGCGATTCCCGTGGCCGCCGCCGTGGGCGTGATCGTGCGCCGGCTCGATCAGCGCTATCTGGCGAGTCGGCTGTATGATCCGGAAGGCAATGCCGCCGACTCCGGAGCACCGGACCCCCCAAGCGCCGCCGGGCGTGCGGATTAGGGCAAGCTGCGATCAGGTTGGGTGACGTGATCGCTGATCCTTGCCTTATCTTCAAAGGGTCGCGTGGGATTCAGCGATCCATCCGGATCGCATCGCAGCTCTGCCGCGCAGATATTTCGTTATACAATTGATCTTCGCCGACTGGTTTCTTGACGATTCCGGCGGCCTGCGACATATTTTCCCAACACGAACTAAAACAATGAATGCTGATGTGCCGTCATATGGGGAGGAACGGTCATGGGGCGCACACCCAAAGAGCGTGGAATTTGTGAGCTTTATCAGACGGATCCGGAGCGGGCGGACGCGCTGATCTTCGGCCGCAAGGCGCATGCCGACCGCCGGGGTTTCCTGCGGGGCGCCGGCTTGGCGGCAATGAGTGCGGTCGTGGGCGCGGCGATCCCGTTCCACCGGAACATGCCGGCGGGCCTGATTCCGGCCGCCCTGGCGGAAGAGACCAGCGAGTTCACCATCGCCGGCAAGGAGGGCCTGCGCGTTCTCAACGACCGGCCGGTCAACGCCGAAACGCCGGCGCATCTCCTGGATGACGACATCACGCCGGTGACCCGGCATTTCATCCGCAACAACGGCATTCCGCCCTCGGACATCGACCCTGAGAAATGGACGCTGACGATCGACGGGTTCGTGGACAACCCGATGGAACTGTCCATCGCCGACCTTCGCGAGCGCTTCGACGTCGTAACCCTGGCGCTGCAACTCGAGTGCGGCGGCAACGGCCGTGCAGCCTTCAATCCGCCGGCCAGCGGCAACCAGTGGACCGTGGGGGCGATCGGCAATTCCGAGTGGACCGGCGTGCGCCTGCGCGACGTCCTTAAGGCCGCGGGGGTGAAGCCCGAGGCGGTCTTTACCGCCCACGACGGCGCGGACCAGCACCTCTCGGGCAACCCCGAAAAGGACGCGGTGTCCCGCGGCATGCCCATGTGGAAGGCGATGAACCCGGAAACCCTGATCGCCTTCGAGCAGAACGGCCGGTCCATTCACCACATGAACGGGGCCCCGCTGCGTCTGGTGGCGCCGGGCTGGCCGGGGTCGACCTCGCAGAAGTGGCTTACCGGAATCCGGCTGCGCGATCAGGTGCACGACGGGCAGAAGATGGGCCCGCGCAGTTATCGCACGCCCCGCTACCCGGTCGCGCCGGGGGAAAAGGTGCCCGATTCCGCCTTCCAGATCATCGAGTCCATGCCCGTGAAGTCGCTGATCACCTATCCCAAGAGTGGCTACACGCTGCCGGTCGACCACCGCACCGTCGAGGTCCGGGGCCACGCCTGGGCGGGCGACGAGCACGTCACAGAGATGCACGTCACCACGGACTTCGGCCGGACTTGGCAGAAAGCCGAACTCGAGGATCCGCCGAACCCGCACGCCTGGCAGCGCTGGCGCGCGCGGCTGCAGTTCCCGACCAAGGGTTACTACGAGGTCTGGGCCCGTGCGACCGACAACAAGGGCCGGATGCAGCCCTTCACGGTGAACTGGAACCCCAAGGGCTATCTCAACAATTCCATGCACCGCATCGCCATCCGCGTGGAGGTTTGAGCGGGATGCGTCGCGTTCTTGTCGCAAGCGTGCTTATCCTGGGGCTCGGCGGGGCAGCGGTCCCCGCCGAGGCATCCAGCGACTCCGATGCCCTTCCGGAAGGTAAGGGCCGGGAACTCGTTTTCGGCATCTGTAACGGCTGTCACTCGGTCAAACTCGTCGCCCAGCAGGGCATGACCCGGCCCAAGTGGGACCAAACGCTGAAATGGATGGTGAATCAGCAGGGCATGCCGGAACTGCCGCGCGACATGCGCAACGCCATCCTGGATTACCTGAGCACCCACTTCGGCCCCGAGCGTGACCGCGCGAACGGGAGCAGCGCCGAGACCGGCGGCGGTCTCAGCCCGTACAACACCATGCAACCCATGCAGCCGGGGCAGTAAGCGGCTGCGCCGTCATCACCGGCGGCGACGCGGGCGCCCCGGTTTGCCCGCACCATCATCCACCCGCCGCGCACCGGATCGGCTGCTTTCGGGCCGGTCCGGTGCTCGCTTTTGTGGCCATACCCGGACGTGGCTCTCGGCTCGGATTTGAGCACGCGCCGCGCACGGAAACATTGCAAATGAGTCGCATTTGCATCATGCTGGCCGGACTGCATGTGCAGCGGGCACGCGAGGCCTGCTGCGCTGCGGCACCCAGCGAGCGAGATCGAGGAGTCCCGCAATGCGCCGACAGCTCCGCCTTGCCATCTTGTCTTCCGCTCTCAGCGGCAGCCTTTGCGCCACCGCGGCCACAGCCGCCGAGGTCCACGTGGGCGACCCCGTGACGCGCAACGGATTGTCCGTGGCGGCCGCCTATCTCACCGGGATCGAGATGGAACCGGCGCCGCCCACACCGCACGGCGGCGACACCATCCACCTCGAGTGCGACGTCAGCGCGGCAGCGGACAATGCGCACGGGTTCAGCGAAGGGAGCTTCGTCCCGTATCTGACCTGTAGCTACCTCATCACGAAACAGGGGTCGGACTGGCAGCGTACGGGGACCATGTTGCCCATGACCGCAAAGGATGGGCCGCACTACGCCAACAACGTCCGGATGGACGGACCGGGCACCTACGAAGTCACCTATGTGCTGGCGCCGCCCAGCCGGAACGGGTTCTTCCGCCACGCCGATTCCGAAACGGGCGTCCCGGAGTGGTGGGAACCGTTCAGCGTTCGCTGGACCTTTGACTATCCGGCGGACGAGTAACCGCCGCGGCGGCCGGTGCGATCGGGCCGGCCACCGGTTCGCCAGGTGCATACGGCCGCATGCGGCCGTATGCGCCGGCAACACGCGAACGGGCTTGCAATTGCGACTAATTCGCATTATCGTGGGTGCATCAAGGTGAAACAGGTGATCGCCGGGGGTGCCCGCATGGCCATGACCGTGGATCGCAAGCCCGCGGCCGCAACCGACGGGACCAGCGCGCAACCGCGCGCCGTGACGGCGCCCGCGAGGCGCAAGCGGCGCGCACTCGCCGTCGCGATTGCGCAGTGGCCGGCCCGCGGCCGTGCGACCGCGGCCATGGCGGCGTGTCTCGCCGCCGTGGGGCTGCTCGCGGCGATCGCAGAGGCCATTGCATTCTAGGGCTGCGGCGCTCGCCATCGCCCGTCGCTGTCGCCCTTGCGCTCTGGGCGTCACCCGCCGGTATCCGGTTCCGTGCGGCAGTGTGAGGCCGCCTGCCGCTCGTAGAGGATCCAGCCCGTCTCGTAGGCGACCGTTTCGCCGCTATCGGTGAGCTTGGCGTTCTGCTGGGTCATCGCCCACCCGTCAGGGGTTACGACAATGGTGTTGCGCCGGTCGAGGCTGGCGTAATCGTTGCGAAGAAAGCCGAAGGGGGCGCCGTCGTCGCGGAAGGGCTTGGGTGCCGTGCCGGCGTCGCAGACCCAGCGGTTCTTTGACCACGTGCCCTCGCAGGTGTAGCGGAATTCCCGGTTCTTGCTGCCCTGGCCGCGGCCCCAGATGGTCTGGCGCCACACACCTTCATCCGCAAGATAGGCCCAGACCATATGCCAGTGCGCCATGCGGCCGTCGCCGCGGAACGCGTAATTGGTGATCGTGATCGCCCGTGGCCCGCGCGCGGTGATCTCGTTCTGCAGCGTGATCGGCTCGTCCAGACCGTAATCCGGGCTGAAAAAATCGTGTTCGCCGTCCTCGAAATAGCGATACGTCACCTCGAAACATCCCGCCATCTGCTGGATGTGGTCTGCGCCGGCCATGCGACGGTTCTCCGCCGACGCGAGCGGGGCGGGCAGGGCGGCGAGCACGCCTGCCAGAACAACAGTGCGACGGTTCCAGGGCATGGCGTTGGCATCCTCTCGGTTGACCTCGGCCGCGGGGTAAATATGAGAATGCAATGCATTCGCATCATTCGTCAACGCGTTCGAGCACCCGGCGGGACGGACGCCAGCGGATCGACGGGATGGGTGCTAGCCGAGGCCCGGCGGCCGCACGCCCTGCGCGAGCGCGGCGTAGAGAACGGTGGTGACGATGGCGTTGTAGGTGCCGTGCAGGACGATGGGCACCCAGATCGATCGTGTGCGCTCGTAGACCCAGGCGAGAATGGCGCCCAGCACCAGGATACCCGGAATCAGGCTGGGCACGCCGTGAAGAAAGGCGAAGACGAGCGCGCTGCCCGCCACGGCGATCGGCCAGCGCATCCGTTCGGCGAACCAGCGGTAGAGGATGCCGCGGAAGGCGATCTCCTCGACCGTGGGCGCAAGCACCGCGGCCACCAGAAGTGTCGCCAGATAGGCGGACCAGGCAAAATCGGGCGGGGCGATGAGCTGGAACTGCGGGTTACGGAAAGGTTCGCCCGTGATCTGCTGCTGCAGCCAACTGATCGCCCCCACGATCGGGAAGCAGACAAGCGCGAGAAGAACCGCGCGCGTCAGCGAACCGGGCGGCGGCGCGACGAAGCCCATTTCGCGGGCGCTGACCCCGCGCCAGCGCACTGCCACGGCATAGATCACGCCGGAAAGCACCAGGGTCTGTACCGCCAGCAGGAACATCACCGCCGGCACGTTGCTGATGCCCGCCTGTACCCGGATGTCCAGGATCTGCGCGAGCACCGGGAGCAGGAGGCGCGAGCAGCCGAAGCCGGCGATCAGCATCAGCAGCAGGTCCGACAGGCCCAGCGGCAACCGACGCGGCGGGAGGCCTGCGGCGGCGGCCATCAGATGTCGCCCTGGTCCGCAACGTCGCGCAGCATCTCCAGAGCGGCGCGCACACTTTCCCGGCGCACCGTGTCACGGTCGCCCTCGAAGAGGAATTGCTGAACACGCGGCGCGCCCGGCTGCGCACCTGCCGCAATGTACACGAGGCCCACAGGCTTTTCCGCCGTGCCCCCGCCGGGCCCCGCGATCCCGGTTACCGCGACCCCGGCATCCACCGGCGCGCGCGCCAGCAGGCCGCGCAGCATCGCGTCCGCGACCTCCTGGCTGACCGCGCCGACGCGGGGAAAGAGATCCGTGGGCACGTCCAGCAGATCGACCTTGGCGGCGTTGGTGTAGGTGACCAGGCCGCGCTCCAGGACATCCGAGGAGCCGGGCACGGCCGTCAGGGCCGCGGATACCAGCCCGCCGGTGCAGCTTTCCGCGGTCCCCGCGCGCCAGCCCTTGGCACGATACATCTCAAGCACGCTCCGCGCGGGCCCGAGGAGGCGTTCATCAGGCAGCATTGTCGTCCCCGTTGCCGGTCAGCAGCGCGCAAGGCGACACCCGCAGGCTCGCCGCGCACTGCCCGGCGATGCCCTCGCGCCGGCCGGTAAAGCCCAGGCGCTCAGTGGTGGTCGCCTTGACGCTCACGCGGCCCCGCTCGATGCCCAACAGCTCGGCCACGCGCGCCGCCATGGCCTCGCGGAAGGCGCCCAGTTTGGGGCGTTCGCAAATGAGCGTCACGTCAACGTTGACGATAGCTGCGCCGCGCGCCGCGACAAGCTCGCGCACGCGCTCGACGAACACGGCCGAGTCCGCATCCCGCCACTGCGGGTCCGACGGCGGGAAATGCTGGCCGATGTCGCCGGCGGCAAGGGCCCCCAGGACGGCATCCACGACCACGTGGAGGCCCACGTCCGCGTCGGAATAGCCCGCCAGGCCGTGGTCGTGCGGCACGTCCACGCCGCAGAGCCGCACCGGCCCCGGCGCGTCGGCAAAGGCGTGGACGTCGAAACCGGTTCCCACGCGCGTCTCCGCCCGGTCCTGCAGCCAGCGCTGGGCGCGCGCCCGGTCCTCCGGCGTGGTGATTTTCACGTTGGTTTCCGCTCCCTGCACGACGTCCACGGTCAGGCCCGCAGCCTCGGCGACCTGCGCGTCGTCGGTGAGTTCCGGTCCGCCTGCCGCCTGCGCATGGGCGCGCCGGAGGGCGGCGAGGCGAAACCCTTGCGGCGTCTGCGCCCGCCACAGCCCGGAGCGCGGGACCGTCTCCCGGATGTGATGCGCTGCGTCCACGCGCTTCAACGTGTCGCTGACGGGTACGGCCGGAATGGCACCGTCGGCCTCGGCCAGGCGGTCGAGCACCCGGTCGATCAGCGCCGCGTCGAGAAAGGGCCGCGCACCGTCGTGGACGAGGACCGCGTCGAGATCCCCATCCGCAAGGCTCTCCAGGCCCATCCGCACCGACTCCTGGCGTGTCGCGCCGCCCGCCACCGGCTCGGCGAGATCCAGGCCCTCGGCGGCCTGCGCGAACAGGTCCCGGTCATCCGGGTGGATCACGGCGCGCACCACGCGAACACGCGGATGCGCGGCGAGCCGCGCCAGGCTAAAGCGCAGCATGGGCCATGGCCCGAGGGGAAGATACTGCTTGGGCAGGTCGCCGCCCAGCCGGCTTCCCCGGCCGGCGGCGACGACGAGCGCACCCACGCCGCTCACGACGATCGCTCCATGACGTTCGGCGGGCCTCAATGTGTCGGATCGGGGTGGCGTCACCCGATGGTGCGGTGCAACCTACTGTCCCCTATCGCCGGGGCCAAGAGGTGATGTAGACCGAGCCTTGCCATGTTGACCGCACTCGCCGGACTCGCCGCCGTTCTCGCGATGCTGCCCGCCGCGCTGTGGCCGCTGCGCCGGCCCGATGCGGTGCGCGGCCGCATCTTTTGGATCCTTCTGGTGGTCGCGGTGCTGGGGCCGCTGGTCTATGTGGCCACCCACCTGGAGTGGCCCTGGCGCGGCGGGCTGGCGCTGAACCTGTGGGTCTCCATCGCCGCGAGCGCCATCCTTTATTTTGGTCTGTGCCTGTTCATCCGCGTCGCGACCGGCCTGGCGCCGCTCCTCCTGGGCTATCTCGTCGTACTGGGTCTCGTTGCCGTGGGCGGCGAGGCGATCGCCGGGCCACACCCGGCCTATCGGATCTCCTCGCTGTTGCTGGTGCACATCGTGCTCGCCGTGGGCGCCTACGCTCTCGCCACCATCGCGGCCGTGGCGGGTGCGGCCGTGGTGATCAAACAGCGCGCCATCAAGCGCAAGCGTTCCGGCCCGCTCTCGCGCAGCCTCCCGGCCGTCGCCGTGTCGGATTTGTTCCAGGTGTGGCTGCTCGCCATGGCGGGCGGCGTCCTGGGCGTGGACATCATGGCGGGCATGGCCACGGAGTACGCCCTCTCGGGCGTGCTCATGCAAATCGAACACAAGACCCTGCTCTCGCTGCTCGCGTTCGCGGTGATCTTGGGGTTGGTGGTCCTGCACGCCGGTGCGGGGCTGCGCGGCCGGGTGGCGGCGCGCGGCGTGCTGATCGGATACCTGCTGCTCACGCTGGGCTATCCGGGTGTCAAATTCGTGACCGACGTGGTCATGGCGTAGGCGAACGCCTTGCCTGACGCGCCGCCGGCGCCTAATCCTTGGGCAGCCGGGCGCAACTGCCGTTTTAAGAGGCAATGCAGCCCGGAAGCCCTGTAACGGACGGGATACGCGCACATGCAAAAGGGTGAGCCGACCGGGACGGGCCGACGGGCCTCGGCGCCGGCCGTTTTCGATTCGGGTGCGGTGCTGAACGCGCTGACCGATCCGGTCTTCGTGGTCGACGCCGGGGCGCGTTTTGCCGCGCTGAACGCCGCGGCGGAACAGTTTTTTGCCAGCAGTGCACCCGCCCTCGTGGGCCGCGCGGTCACCGATGTGGTGGACGCGGACTCGCCCCTTCACGGCCTGATCCGGCAGGCGCACGACAACGGCGGCACGGTCTCCCAGTACGGCGTGACCGTGGAGTCCATCCGCGCGGGCACCCGCCACGTTTCCATCGACGCCTCGGCGATCCCTGAGATGCCCGGCTGCGTCGCGGTGGTGCTCCAGGAGCGGGCGATCGCGCGCAAGCTCAACAACCAGCTCACCCACCGCCATGCGGCACGCTCGGTCACGGCGATGGCGGCCATGCTGGCGCACGAGGTCAAGAACCCCCTGTCCGGTATCCGCGGTGCAGCGCAACTCCTTGAGGATACGGCATCCGACGCCGATCGCGCGTTGACCCAACTGATCCGCGACGAGGCGGATCGCATCCTCGACCTGGTCGGCCGCGTGGACATGTTCGCCGATGACCGGCCCATCCAGCGCGGGCCGGTGAATATCCACGAGGTCCTGGAGCACGTGCGCCGGCTTGCGGAATCGGGCGTGGCCGAGGGCATCCGCATCCGGGAGAGCTACGATCCCTCGCTGCCGCCGGTCCTGGGCAACCGGGATCTGCTCGTCCAGGTCCTGCTGAACCTTGTGAAGAACGCCGCGGAGGCGGTGCGCGCCACCGACGGCGATATCCAGCTCGCCACGCGTTACCAGCAGGGTGTGCGCCTGGCCGTGCCGGGCGGGGGCTCGCGCGTGGATCTGCCGCTCGTTGTCACGGTGGCGGACACGGGACCGGGCATCCCCGAGGACATGCGCCAGCATCTGTTCGATCCCTTCGTTTCGACAAAGGAAAAGGGCAGCGGGCTCGGCCTTGCCCTGGTCGCCAAGATCGTGGGCGACCACGGGGGCGTGATCGAATTCGATACCGACGGGCGCGGCACGACCTTCCGGATCATGCTGCCCAAGGCCGAGGCGGAGGCCGGGGAGGCGGCGCAATGAGCGCCGCCACCATCCTCGTCGCCGACGACGACCGCGCCATCCGTACCGTGCTCAGCCAAGCGCTCGGGCGCGAGGGCTACGAGGTGCGCGCTACCGGCAACGCCGCCACCCTCTGGTCCTGGGTCTGCGATGGCGCGGGCGATCTCATCATCACCGACGTGCTCATGCCGGACGAGAACGGCCTGGAGCTGATCCCGCGCATCCAGAGCCGGCGCCCCGATCTGCGCATCATCGTGATGAGCGCCCAGAACACCCTTCTTACGGCCGTGAAGGCGACCGAACGGGGGGCGTTCGAATACCTGCCCAAGCCCTTCGATCTACGCGAGGTCGCCAGCGCCGTGGGGCGCGCGCTGGCCGCGTCGACCCCCGCGAGCCCGGGGCACGCGGAAGGGCCCAGTGAGGACGACGAACTGCCGCTGATCGGCCGCTCGCCGGCGATGCAGGAGATCTACCGCGTGATCGCCCGGCTGATGGGGACCGACCTCACGGTGACGATCTACGGCGAGTCGGGCACCGGCAAGGAACTCGTCGCAAAGGCGCTGCACGACTATGGCAAGCGCCGGAAAGGTCCGTTCGTCGCCCTGAACATGGCGGCGATCCCGCGCGAACTGATCGAAAGCGAACTCTTCGGTCACGAAAAAGGCGCGTTCACGGGGGCGAACCAGCGCTATGCCGGGCGCTTCGAGCAGGCGACCGGGGGGACGCTGTTCCTCGACGAGATCGGCGATATGCCGCTGGAGGCGCAGACCCGCCTGCTGCGCGTGCTCCAGGAAGGCGAATACACCACGGTGGGCGGCCGCACCCCGATCAAGGCGGACACGCGCGTGATCGCCGCCACGCACCGCGATCTGCGCCAGCTCGTCCGCCAGGGCCTGTTCCGCGAAGACCTGTTCTACCGCCTGCAGGTCGTTCCCATGCGCCTGCCGCCGCTGCGTGAGCGAACGCAGGACATTCCCGAACTTGTGCGCCACTTTTTTACACGCTGCGAGGCCGAGGGGTTGCCGCGCAAGGCCGTCGATGCGGACGGCATGGCGGTTCTCAAGGCGCATCCCTGGCCGGGCAACGTCCGTGAACTCGAGAATCTGGTGCGCCGCTTGTCCGCGCTCTACAGCGAGGAGGTGGTCACGGCCGAGGCACTGCGCTACGAGCTGGCGGATCCGGCGGGCGAGCCGGATCCGCCGGAGGTACCCGACACGGCCGCGCGCGACGACCGGCCGCCTGCGGACGGCTCCCTGGGCGACGCCGTGGAGCGGCACGTGCGCGCCTACTTCGCCGCGCACGGCGACGACCTGCCGGCCTCCGGCCTGTACGATCGCCTGTTGCGCGAGGTGGAGAAGCCACTCATCACGGTCACCCTGGAGGCGACCAAGGGCAACCAGCTCCGTGCGGCGCGGCTGCTTGGGTTGAACCGGAACACGCTGCGCAAAAAGATCCGCGAACTCGAAATCGAGGTGGTTCGCGGCATGCCGTGACTGTGGTAACACGGCCACAGGTAGCGTGAGACAGGCGATACTCCCGGGCTATGGCGAGCAAGGCGGAACCGGTCGAAGACGGCGACATGGATACCGGCGAACCGGGGCGTGGGCTCTGGGCGCGCCTGAGCCGCTGGGCCGTGCGGGTCAATCTGGAGCGCAAGCTCGCCATTCTTTTCGTCGTCGGCGGCGTGACCAGCGGCATCGCCACGTTCGCCGGCATGACCGACAATCTGCCCGCCCTCGCGGACCCCACGACGATCCTGCTGCTGCTCAACGCCGACCTGATCTTCCTTCTCGGCATCGGCGTGGTGATCGCACGGCGCATGGTGCTGGTCTGGCTCGCCCGGCGGCAGGGCATTGCCGGTGCCAAGCTGCACGCCCGGTTGGTCGCTTTGTTCAGCATCGTCGCCGTGGCACCGGCGATCGTGCTCGCCGTGTTCTCCGTGCTTTTCTTCAACTATGGCCTCCAGGGCTGGTTCAGCGACCGCGTCAGCACGGCCGTCACGGAATCCCTGGCGGTGGCCGAGGCGTATCTTGAAGAACACCGCCAGACCATCAACGCTGACGTCCTTGCCATGGCGAAGCAGCTCAACCGGGCCGGGGAGACGCTGCTCTACAACCGCGACCGCTTTGAACGCGTGCTCGCCGCCCAGGCCTCCATGCGCTCGCTTACCGAGGCGGTGGTCTTCGACGGCAACGGCAACATCGTCGCCCGCGCCGGGGTGAGCCTACTCATGCAGTTCGACCCGGAAATCCCCGTCTGGGCCATGCATCGGGCGCGCGAAGGCGAGGTGGTCACGCTCACCGCGAAGACGGACGACCGGGTGCGCGCGCTGGTGCGCCTGAACACCCCGCGCGAGTCCTATCTTTACGTGGGCCGGATGATCGACCCCAAGGTCCTGGAGCACATGGACCAGACGAAGGGGGCGGTGAAGCTTTACGAGAGCCTCGAGGGCAAGCGCGCCGACCTGCAGATCACCTTCGCCCTGATCTTTATGGTCGTGGCGCTGCTGCTCCTGCTGGCCGCCGTCTGGGTTGGGCTCGCCTTCGCCAATCAGCTCACCAAACCCATCGGCAACCTCATCATGGCCACGGAGCAGGTGCGCGCCGGCCGGCTCCAGGCGCGCGCCCCCGCGCCGGGGACGAGCGATGAGCTGGAATCCCTCACGCGGGCGTTCAACCGCATGACCGGCCAGTTGGAGAGCCAACAGCACGACCTGATCGAGGCGAACCGGCAGCTCGACGACCGGCGGCGCTTTACCGAGGCCGTGCTTTCCGGGGTAAGTGCGGGCGTCGTTGGCCTGGACGCGGAAGGCTGCGTGGACCTGCCCAACCGGACAGCCTGCGACATGCTGGGCATTGCCGCGGACGATCTCTACGGCAAGCCCATTCAGGAAGTCGCACCGGAAATGGCCGACCTCGTGGCGAAGGCGCGGCGCCGGCCGCACCGCGGCGCGGTCGAACAAGTCCAGTTCACCGACGGCGACGGGCGCACGCGGACCCTGCTGGTCCGGGTCACCGTGGAGGCGGAGACGGCCGGTGTGGCCGGCTTCGTGCTCACCTTCGACGACATCACGGAACTGCTCGCCGCGCAGCGGAAGGCCGCCTGGGCCGATGTCGCACGGCGCATCGCGCACGAAATCAAGAACCCGCTCACCCCCATCCAGCTTTCCGCCGAGCGGCTGAAGCGGAAGTACCTCCGGCAGATCGACACCGACGCCGAAACCTTCCAGGTGTGCACCGACACCATCGTCCGCCACGTTGGCGATATCCGGCGCATGGTGGACGAATTCTCCGCATTCGCCCGGCTGCCCGATCCCGTGATCGAGCCTACCGACCTCATCGGCGTCGTCGAGGAAGCCGTCACCCTTCAGGCGACGGCGGCGCCCGACATTACCTTCACGCGTGCCTATCCCGAACCGCCCGCGACAGCGCACTGCGACGGCCGGCAGATCGGGCGCGCGGTGACCAACCTGCTCTCCAACGCCATCGACGCGATCCACGGCCGCACCGGCGACCCGGCCCACTTGCCGGCCGGGCACGTCCGGGTACGCGTCGCCCGGGACGGCGGCCAGTGGATGGTCGAGCTGGCGGACAACGGGCGCGGCCTGCCCCAGGGCGAAAAGCACCGCCTGACCGAGCCCTACGTCACCACCCGCGACCGGGGCACCGGGCTCGGCCTTGCCATCGTGAAGAAGATCATGGAGGAACACGGCGGCGACGTGGAGCTTCGCGACCGGCCCGAGGGCGGCGCCGTTGCCCGCCTGGTTTTCGCCGCCGCCGACGAAGCCGGGGACGGCCAGGACGTGTCGGCGCCCCGGGACGCGGTGCCGCGATCCGCCACGTCGGCAGCAATCGAGGCGAGGGCCCATGGCGCATGACGTGCTGATCGTCGACGACGAGGCCGACATTCGCATGATGATCACGGGCATCCTCGAGGACGAGGGCTATGCCTGTCGTTCGGCTGCGGACAGCGACACCGCGCTGCGCGCCGTGCGCGAGCGGGCGCCCAGCGTGGTGCTGCTCGACATCTGGCTGGCGAATTCCGCCCAGGACGGGCTGGAGCTGCTCCAGGTTCTCATGGCCGAGCAGCCCGAGGTGCCGGTGATCATGATTTCCGGACACGGCACCATCGAGAGCGCCGTCTGGGCGATCAAGCAGGGCGCGTACGATTTCATCGAGAAGCCGTTCAAGACCGACCGCGTGCTGTTGTGCGTCGAGCGCGCCATCGAGACCGCCCAGCTCCGGCGCGAGAACCAGGAACTGCGCCTGCGCGCCGGCGAAGAGGCGGAACTCGTGGGCAACTCGCAGATCGCCCAGGCGTTGCGCCACAACGTTCAGAAGGTCGCGCCCACGGGCAGCCGGGTCCTGGTGACCGGTCCGCCCGGCGCGGGCAAGGATGTGGTGGCGCGCATGCTTCATCAGGAGTCCAAGCGCGCGGCCCGGCCGTTCATGGTGCTCAACTGCGCCATCATGCACCCCGAGCGTTTGGAGCCGGAGCTGTTCGGCATCGAAGGAACGGGCAGCGTGCGCCCGGGGACCTTCGAGCGCGCCGACGGCGGGACCCTGCTGCTCGACGAGGTGGCGGACATGCCCCTGGAGACCCAGGGGAAGATCGTGCGCGTCCTGCAGAGCCAAAGCTTCACCCGGGTCGGGGGAACGGCGCAGGTCGCGGTGGACGTGCGCGTGATCGCAACCACCAACCGGGACCTTTCGGAACTGATGCAGGCGGGGCGGTTTCGTGAGGACCTGTACTACCGCCTCAACGTTGTGCCCCTGCACGTGCCGCCACTGTCCGAGCGGCGCGAGGACATCCCGGATCTGGTCGCGCACTTCATGAACCGTGCCGCGGATACCGCCGGGACGCCGCCGCGCCGGTTGACCGAGGACGCCCTCACGGCGCTCCAGGCTTATGACTGGCCGGGCAACATCCGGCAGTTGCGCAACGTCATCGACTGGCTGCTGATCATGGCACCGGGGAGCGCGAACGACCCCATCCCGGCGGACATGTTGCCAAGCGAAGTGGGCGCCGCCGCGCCGGCCGTGCTGCGCAGCGACGGTCAGAGCGAGATCATGGCGCTGCCGCTGCGCGAGGCGCGCGAACTCTTCGAGCGCCAGTACCTGGAGGCCCAGGTGATGCGCTTCGGCGGCAACATCTCCCGCACGGCGCACTTCGTGGGCATGGAGCGCTCGGCCCTGCACCGCAAGCTGCGCTCGCTGGGCATTTC
>CAJXKW010000073.1 GCA_913055855.1 uncultured Limimonas sp.
AGGACCGTCAGTCGCATGCCCATTCCCCTTTCGATACGCGCACGTTCCTTGCCCGGCGGGCCTTAAGCCTCGGTTAAGTGGCGCAGCGCCATCTGTGAGCGCGATCACACGCTGCGCCCCCGCGCGGTGCGCGCGGTGAGCCCGATGTGCGGCGGAGAGCAAGGGGGGAGGACACCCGCCATGATCACCCGAGCCCAGGTCGCCGCGCTCATCGCCGCCGTCGTCGTGGGCGGCGGCATCGCGCTCGCTGGCTGGTTCGTCGGCCACGGCTACGTCAGCGCCCGCGCCCCCGGCGGCACCGTCACGGTGGAGGGCGTCGCCGAGCGCAAGGTGGCCGCGGACAGTGCCGTATGGCCGTTTCACCTCAGCGCAACCGCCGACGTTCTCCAGGCCGCACAGGCCGAACTGGACTCCGACCGGGCGCGGCTCATGACCTTCCTCACCGAGGCCGGGTTCGTGGACGCATCGGTCAGCGTCACCAGCCCCAGCGTCACCGACCGCGACGCCCGCCCCGGCCTGCCGCCGGCGCCCGAACGCGACCGTTATATCGTGCAGCAGACGGTGGTGCTGCGCACCCCCAACGTCGAACTCGTGGCCGACGTGGCCTCGCAAACACGCAAGCTCGTCCGCGACGGGGTCACCCTGGAACCGGGCGACGGCGGCGAACCGGGGGGGCCGCACTACCTGTACACGCGGCTGAACGAGATCCGGCCCGCCATGCTGGCGCAGGCGACGACGAACGCGCGCGCCACGGCGGAGCAGTTCGCCGCCGACGCGGGCGCCAGACTGGGGCCCATCACCCGCGCCAACCAGGGTGAGATCCGGGTGATGCCGCGCGGCGGACACCAGGCCGGACCCGCCTGGACGCACCGGCGCAAGACCGTCCGCGTGGTCTCCAGCGTTACCTTCCGCCTGCAGGAATGATCGCCACCCCGGCGCGCTGGACGTGGGCGGCGCGGGGTGTCACACCTGCCCCGGACCGCACGCCGGGAAGGAACGCATCGTGGGCCGCAGCGCGCTCACCCAATTGACCAGCGACTCGAAAACGCGCCGCACCGTGGGGCGCCTGCTGCGCGCCTATGTCCGCCCGGAACTGGGCCACCTGCTCGCCGCCGTGGCGTGCATGGCCGTGGTGGCGGCGACCACGGCCGGCTTCACCCAGCTCATGAAGCCCATCATCAACGACATCTTCGTCAACAAACGATCGGAGATGCTGGTGCCCACGGCGCTAGCCGCGCTCGCGATCTTCACCGCGAAGGGCGCCGCGACCTACGGCCAGGCGGTGCTGATGAACGGCGTGGGCTTCCGCATCGTCGCGCGCATGCAGCGCGAGATGTTCCGCACCTTGATGGCGACCGAACTGGGCTTCTTCAACCGGACATCGCCGGGGCAGCTCGTCTCGCGCTTCGTCAACGACGTGGAGATCCTGGCGACGGCCGTCTCCAAGACCGTGGCGGGGCTGGGCAAGGACCTGCTCACCCTGGCCGCCCTGGTGGGCGTGATGTTCTGGGAGGACTGGATCCTGGCCAGCGTCGCCTTCGTCGCGTTCCCCCTGGCGACCGTGCCCATCCTCTACGTCGGCCGGCGCGTCCGCCGGGTCACGGACAAGCGCCAGAGCCAGCTCGCCGAGATGACCAAACTGCTCGACGAGGCGTTCCAGGGCGCCCGCCAAGTCAAGGCGTACCGCATGGAGGCGCAGGAAACCGCGCGCGCGGACGCCGCGATCGAGCGCATCCGCCACCTGATCATGAAAAGCACGCGCGTGCGCAACGCCCTGCATCCGGTGATGGAGGTCCTGGGCGGGCTGGCCATCGTCGCCGTCATCACCTACGGCGGCAGCCAGGTCATCGCGGGGAACAAGGACGCGGGGGCGTTCTTCGCCTTCCTCACCGCGCTGCTGCTCGCCTACGAGCCGCTCAAGCGCCTGGCCAAGCTGAACAGCAGCCTCCAGGAGGGGGTCGCCGCCGCGCGCCGCGTCTTCGCTCTGCTCGACCGGCAGCCGCGCCTGACCGAGCGCGCCGACGCCCGTCCGCTGCGCCTGACGCACGGCGAGGTGCGCCTGAACAACGTGCGCTTCGCCTATGCCGGCAATGACGACGCCGCCTTCGGAAGCGCCGTGGCCGAGGGCGGCGCCGCGGCGCTGGACGGGGTCACGCTGCGCGCGCCCGGCGGCGCCACCTGCGCCCTGGTGGGCCCGTCGGGTGCGGGCAAATCCACGGTGCTCAGCCTCATCCCGCGCTTTTTCGACGCCGACGCCGGCGCGGTCACGATCGACGGCCAGGACGTGCGCGACGTGACCATGTCCAGTCTGCGTGACAGCCTGGCCCTGGTCAGCCAGGAAGCGGTGCTCTTCGACGACACGGTCCGCGCCAATATCGCCTACGGCTCGCCGGACGCCGACGACGCCGCCGTGGTGCGCGCCGCCGAGGCCGCGGGCGCGGACGGCTTCATCCGCCAACTCCCCCAGGGCTACGCCACCGCCGTGGGGCCGCGCGGCACCCGGCTGTCCGGCGGGCAGCGCCAGCGCATCGCCATCGCCCGGGCGATGCTGAAGGATGCGCCCATCCTGCTCCTGGACGAGGCGACCTCGGCCCTGGACACGGAAAGCGAACGCCACGTGCAGGACGCGCTCGCGACCCTGATGCGCGGACGCACCACCTTGGTCATCGCGCACCGGCTGTCCACGGTGATGAATGCGGACGTCATCTATGTCCTGGACGGCGGCCGCGTGGTCGAGTCCGGCACGCACGGCGAGCTGCTGGCGCGTGGCGGCGCCTATGCGCGGCTTTACCGCCTCCAGATCGCGGACGTCCCGGCGGCGACCACGGGCACAGGCGGGTAGGTACCACGCGCGATGAACGCGCGGCGCTTTCCCAGCCCCGCGCGGGTGCGGTACAAAGACGCTATGCGGCTGTCGAAGCGGATCCTGAAGAGCACAGGCGGGCAGCGCGCGCTGGCGTGGCTGGCGGCACAGTACGTCCGGTTCGTCGCCGCAACGACGCGGTGGCGGGTGGACGACGCCGCCGTGCGTCGCATCACCGATATCGGCGAGCCCGGCATCCTGGCGTTCTGGCACGGCCGGCTCCTGATGATGCCCATCGCCTGGCGGGGCCGGCCGCGCCCCTTCCACATGATGATCTCCGAGCACCGCGACGGCGCCCTGATCGCGCGCACGATCGCGCACATGAACCTGCACACCGCGGGCACGGACAGCCGCAACGGCGGCCTGACCGCCCTGCGCGAGATGAAGCGGCGCATGGACGACGGCGGCTGGGTGGGCATCACACCCGACGGCCCGCGTGGGCCGCGCATGCGCGCCAAGCCGGGCGCCATCAAGCTGGCCCAGCTTTCCGGCCGGCCCATCGTGCCGGTATCGCTGAGCGTGTCGCGGCGGCGCGTGCTGCGCTCCTGGGACCGGTTCCTCCTGGCCTGGCCGTTCGGCCGGGGCGAGATCGTCTTCGGCGAACCCATTCGCGTGCCCCGCATCACCGATACCGAGACCCTCGAGGCCCGGCGGCAGGCGCTGGAGGACAGCCTGAACGCCCTGACAGAGACCGTCGACACGCGTTGCGGCGGAATCCCGATACGGCCGGCGGCGGAGATGCCCGATACCGCGGCCACGGACCCGGCGGCCCAGGCCGGCGATCCCTCCGACGGCGGCGGACGCGCCCGGGCATGACCGCGCTCGCCGTGTATCGCGGCCTGACCCGCGCGAGCGCGCCGCTGCTGCGCGCACATCTCAAGCGGCGCGCGCGGCGCGGCAAGGAGGACGCCGCGCGCCTGGCCGAGCGCTTCGGCATCGCCTCCACGGAACGCCCGGCGGGTCCGCTGGTCTGGCTGCACGCAGCGAGCGTGGGCGAAGCGCTGTCGGTGCTGCCGCTGCTCGCCGCCCTGCGCCGCCACACGCCGCACGCGGCCGTTCTGCTCACCACAGGAACGCGCAGCTCGGCCGAGGTGCTCGCGGGGCGGCTGCCCGCGGGCACGATCCACCAGTACGCGCCGCTGGATCACCCGGTCTGGGTGGCCCGCTTCCTGGACACCTGGCGTCCCGATCTGGCGCTGTTCGCCGAGTCCGAACTCTGGCCCAACGCCCTCACCCAGGCGCGGGCGCGCGGCACCGCGACGGCGCTGGTGAACGCGCGCATGTCGGCGCGCTCGTACCGCGCCTGGCGCCGCCTGCCCGGCCTGATCCGGCCGCTGCTCGCGGGCTTCGACGCGGTATTGGCGCAGAACCCGGACCAGGCCCGGCGCCTGGCCGCGCTGGGCGCCCGGGCGCCGGCAGCGCCGGGCAACCTCAAGCGCGCGGCCGAACCGGCGTCGCCGAACCCGGCCGCGCTGGCCGAGCTGCGCGCGGGGCTGGGCACGCGCCCGCGCTGGCTCGCCGCGAGCACACACCCCGGCGAGGAAGCCGCGGCGGCGTCGGTTCACACCAGTCTGGCGCCGCGCTTCCCGGGGTTGGCGACCCTGATCGCGCCGCGCCATCCCGAACGCGGCGACGCGGTGGCGCGCGAGCTGCGCGCCCGCGGGCTGGCCGTGGCAAGGCGCAGCCGGGGCGAGCCGTTCCGGCCCGAAACGGATGTCTACATTTTGGACACGCTGGGCGAACTCAGCCTGCTCTACAGCGTGGCCGAGATCGCCTTCGTGGGCGGATCGCTCACGCCCTGCGGCGGGCACAATCCTGTGGAGCCGGGCCATTTCGGCTGCGCCGTGCTGCACGGCCCGGACATGGCGAACGCGGGCGACCTGGTTGCCGAGCTGGACGGCGCCGGCCGGGTCGCCGACATCGCGGAACTGCGCGAGGCGGTGGCGGCGCTGCTCGCCGATCCCGCCGCGCGCGACCGGGCGGGCCGGCGGGCGCGGGCCATGGCCCGGCGCCAGACGGACGTGCCGGATGCGGTGTTGGCCCGGCTGGCGCCCCTGCTCGCCCGCCTGGACCCGGCGGCTTCGGCGGCATGAGGCCGCCGGCGTTTTGGCAAGCGGGGGGCTGGCCGGCGATGCTGCTCGCGCCGCTGAGTCGCGTGATGGCGCGGGCCGCACGCCGGCGCGCGCACCGACGCGCGCCCGTGGCCGCCGAGGTGCCCGTGGTCTGCGTGGGCAACGTGGTCGTGGGCGGTGCCGGCAAGACGCCGGTGGCGCTCGACCTGGGGCGGCGCCTGCGCGAGCGGGGCCGGGCAGTGCATTTCCTGACGCGCGGGTATGGCGGCCGGGTCCGGCGCACGCCGCTGCGTGTCGACCCGACGCGCCACGACGCCGCGACCGTCGGCGACGAGGCCCTGCTTCTCGCGGACACCGCGCCCACCTGGGTGGCGCCGGACCGCGCCGCGGGCGCGCGCCGCGCGGTGGCCTCTGGGGCGGATGTGCTGGTGCTCGACGACGGGTTCCAGGCGCCCCGGCTCGCGCCCGACCTGGCGCTGCTGGTCGTGGACGGGGAGGTCGGCTTCGGCAACGGGCGCGTCCTGCCCGCCGGGCCGCTGCGCGAGGATCCCGGGTCGGCCCTGGGGCGCGCCCATGCCGTGCTGCGGCTGGGGCCCGACCGCGCGGGCGCGGCGGCATGGTTTCCGAATGGCATGCCGGTGATTACGGGGGAGATTCGCCCGGCCGGCGACACCGCCTGGCTGCGCGGTGCGAAGGTCCTCGCGTTCGCGGCGATCGCGCGCCCCGGCAAGCTCTTCGACACCTTGCGCGCGGCGGGCGCGGATCTGGTCGGTACTGTCGCATTCGCCGACCATCACCGCTACACGCCGCGCGAATGCGCCGACCTGGTGGACTGGGCCGAGGCGGCGGGCGCATCCCTGGTGACCACGACCAAGGATCACGTGCGTCTGCCGTCCGCCCTGCGCGCCCGGGTAACGCCCTTGCCCGTGCGCGTCGCCTGGGACTCACCGGCGGCCGTGGACCACCTGCTCGACCGGCTGCTGCGCCATGACGCGCGCTGAGTCCGCGCGGCCGACATCGCTTTCGCGCCGCCTTCAGTGGCGCCTTGAAGCCGGCGCCGTGCACGGCTGGTTGGGACTGTGCCGGCAGCTTCCCGCCGAGCGCGCCTCTGCACTGGGCGCCTCGGTGGCCGCGGCGATCGGGCCGCACGTGCCGTATTCCCGGATGGCGCTGGCAAACATGCAGCTCGCCCTGCCCGGGCTGGACGCGGCCGGGCGGGCGCGCCTGCTGCGCGCGATGTGGGCGAACCTGGGGCGGCTGGGCGCGGAGTACGCCCACCTGCCCCGCCTGGGCGACCCGGATGCCGGCTACGTCGAGATCCACGGCCTGGAACATCTGCGTCCCACCATCGCGGGCGCCCGGCCCGCCATTGTCGTGGGGGCGCATCTGGCCAACTTCGAGGTGCTGAACGTCCTCCTGGCGCGCCTGGTGCCGCGCTGCCTGACCATCGTGCGCGCACCCAACAACCCGCACGTGGCCGCCCCGCTCGACGCCCTGCGGCGAACCGGCGGCGGCGCCACCAGCCCCAAGGGCCTGCAGGCCGCACGCGACAGCATGCACGCGCTGGCCCGCAACGGGCTGGTGATGATGCTCGCCGACCAGCGCATGAGCGACGGCGTCCGGGTCCCGTTCTTCGGCCACACGGCAGGCACGCCCGCGGGCCCGGCCCAGATGGCGCAGCGTTACCACGCGCCCCTGGTGCCCGTGCGCATGGAACGGCTCGGCGGCGTCCGGTTCCGCCTGACCGTCGAGCCGCCGATTCCCGAGCCGGCTGCGGGCGACGCGCGCGCACGGCGGGCGGCATGGACCGAGGCGGTGAACCGGCGCTTCGAGGCGTGGATCCGCGCGCGTCCGGAAGACTGGCTGTGGCTGCACCGCCGCTGGCCCAAGCCGGCGTACGCCGATGCCGGGGCGCGGTGACCGGCCACGGCTCGCACGCCCCGGCAGCAGCCGTTACGCTCCGGCGCGACGCCGAACGCGGATCCGGAGGAAAGGCTTTAAACCATGCGCCTGGAACAGCGAATCGCCGCCGCCGTGCTGGCACCCGTCCTGCTCCTCGCGGCGGTGCCGCCGGCTCTGGCGGAGTTGGCGGGGCAGTACGTCATCCGCGGCACCAACCCCTCGGGTCAGCAGTACGAGGGACGCGCCGCCATCAAGTCGGCCGACGGAGTCTATCAGGTCGTCTGGAAGATCGGCGAGCGCAAGCACGTCGGTACGGGCATCCTCAAGGGCGAGCTGTTCTCCGTCGTCTACCAGGCCACGGGCCGGGGCCAACGGCCCGGCGTGGTGGTCTACGAGGTGCAGGACGATGGTTCGCTGGTGGGCGTCTGGGTCGGCCTGGGCCGGACGGAGACGGGCACCGAGCGCTGGCGCCCGGCGGAACGGCGCTGAACCGGCCGCGCCGGGGTGCGACTCAAAGATACGCCAGCAGATCGAGCATGCCGACGACGATGAGGTAGACGCCGACTGCGTAGGGCGTCATCTTCGGCTTCACCAGCGAGATAATCCCGGCGATCACGGCCAGGACAGGTTCCAGCATGGTGGGAATTTCCAGGGTGATCTGCATGCGGCCATCCCGTGTTCTGCGTCCGACAGTACCGGCGGGCGCGGGCCCGGCGCCCACCCGAACGGGGTATGGCAGCGGGCGTCCGGCGGGTCAAAGCCCCGACGGCGGGGCGGGAGCGCACCGCCCATGAGCCGCGCGGTGGTCAGCGAGAGCACACGCATCTACACACCCGCCGACCGGGTGTGGAACTGGATCGGCGACTTCCTGAACATCGCACAGTGGCATCCGCGGGTGCTGTCCTGCCGGCAATCGCGCGCCGGAACACAAAAGCTGCGCGAACTCGACATCGGCGCGGACGAGGCGCTGGTGGAGCGCCTGGAGCACCACAGCGACGCGGCGATGCGGTATCATTACACCGTCGTCTCGGGGCCGCTGCCGATCAAGGACGCCGAGGGGCACATCTGGGTCCACGCCGACACGGCCTGGAACAGCACGGTCAACTGGGAGCTGCGCTTCACCCCCAAAGGGACGCGCCAGGACGCGGTCGCGGCCGTGCGCGACCATGTGCGCGCGGGGCTGGATTCGCTGCGCTTCAGCCTCGGGGGCTAGCGCCCGACCGTCGCGCGAGGGGTGCGTGCCGATGCCGACGACGCTGCGGGTCGCCACGTTCAACCTGGAGAACCTGCGCGACGACGCCGACGCGGATCCGCCGCTGGCCCGGCGCGTGGATGTGCTGCGGCCGCAACTTGCGCGGCTCGAGGCCGACGTCCTCTGCCTCCAGGAAGTCGACGGACAGCGCCCGCCCGGCGGCGGCCCGCGCGAGCTGCGCGCGCTGGACACCCTGATCCGGGGGACGCGCTACGAGACCTTCCACCGGGCGACGAGCATCTCCGCCGCGGGCGCCGAGCGCGGGGTCTCCGACCGGCACAACCTGGTCATCCTCTCCCGTTTCCCCATCGAGTCGGCCGAGCAGATCCGCCACGACATCGTACCGTCGCCCGAGTACCGCACGGTCACGGCCGAGCCACCGGCGGATGCGGCAACGGCGCTGACCTGGGACCGGCCGTCCCTTCACACCGCGCTGACGCTGCCCGACGGGCGCACCCTGCACGTGGTGAATCTCCACCTGCGCGCCCCGCTCGCCGCCGCCGTGCCGGGGCAGAAGGAATCGGCGTTCGTCTGGCGCAGCGTGCCCGGCTGGGCCGAGGGCTTCTTCATGGCCACGGTCAAGCGCGTGGGGCAGGCAACCGAAGCGCGGATACTGGTGGACCGGCTGCTCGACGCGGATCCGAACGCGCTGATCTGTGTCGCCGGCGACTGCAATGCCGAGGAACGCGAGATGCCGCTGCGCGTGCTCTGCGCCGACCCGGACGACACCGGTAACGCCGCGCTGGCCATGCGCAGCCTGGTGAACCTGGAGCACCGCGTCCCGGCGGAACAGCGTTTCACCGTGCGGCACGGCGGACGCCAACTGATGCTCGACCACATCCTGGCCTCGCGCACCCTCGCCGGCGGCGTGCGCGACATCGCGATCCACAACGCCGACCTGGGCGACGAGCTGGTGGCACAGTCCCTCGCCCACGCCAGCCCGGAAAGCTATCACGCGCCCATGGTGGCCGAGTTCGCGGTGTAGAAAGCAATCGCGCGGCGCGCCCGGCCGGTTTCCCGGCGTGGACGCGCCGCCGCCGACCGCCGTCCCGGACCGCACCCGGCCCGGCGACAAGCCGTTACCCCAGAAGCTTCTGCCACCAGCCCTTGCGCTTGCTGCGCGTTTCCGGCTGGGGCTCGACTTCGTCCCGGCCGCTGGGTTCCGCGGCCTCGCCGAAGGGCGTGATGGGTGCCTGCGAAACGTGCTGTGTCACCGGCCCGTTCACCGGCGCCGCGCCGGCGTTGGCGGGCGTTTCCCCGGCGCTGCGCGTGAGGGTCGGGCCTTCGATGGCGGGCGAGTCCCCGGCCCCGCCCGGGCGAGGGGCAGCCCCACCCGACGCGGACGCCGGAGCGGCGGCCGTGCCGTTCGCCGCGTCGACATCCGCCGGCGCTTCACCGCCGGACGCGGCCGGCGGCGCTGCGCCGTTGCCGCCGCCCGAACCGGTTTCGCCCCTCCCCGCGGCGGCGACGGCGGCTTCGCCACCCGAGGCCGGGCCGCCGCTGTCCGCATCGGATTCCCGGCCGAAGGACTCACCGGCCGGTTCGCCCGGTGCCTCTCCGGCGCTCCCGGAGTCCGCAACACCGCCGGACGCGCTGTCGGCCGTTTCCGTTGTCTTCCGGCGCGTGCGCCCGCGCGTGCCCGAACTCCGGCTGCTTGTCGTCTTGCGCTGGCCAGCGGTGCTGCGCCGGCTCGAACTGCGCCGCCGGGGTGCGGCCTCCTCGCCATTCGCCGCCGCCCCGGCGGACGAACCGCTGGCCTCGGCCTCCGGGGCCGCACTGCTCTCTTGGCCGTCGGGCCGCGGCGTTTCCTTGGCCTTCGCCTTGGCGTGCTCGGCCGTCTCCTCGGCAGCGGCGGCAATCTTGCTGCGGCTCTTGGTGCTGCGCTTGCGCGAGCTGCGGCTGCTCCGCCGGGATTTCGCGCCGCTCGCACCGGAAGCCGCTTCGGCGCCGCTGCCGCCGGAAGCCCCGGCCGCTTCGGTTTCGGATTCGGCTGCGGTTTCCGCGGCCCCGGTGCCGCCGCTGGCAGTATCCGCCTGCGCCGCACTGCCGCTGTCCGCGGCGGCACCGCCACTGGCCGCGGCGCCGTCCGTCTCGACGCTGCCCTCGGTCTCGGCTTCCAGCGTCCCGTCCTCGCGGCGCTTCGCCCGGCGCCGGCCGCCGCGCTTGCCGCGCCGGCGGCGCTTGGCCTGCGCCGATTCCTCCTCGGTTTCGCTCTCCGCCTGAGCCGCGCCGTCCGCTGCCGCGCGATCGGCGGTCTCCTCGGCGCCCGCGCTCTCGGCCGAAGCCGCCACCGACTCGGCCTCGGCGCCCGAGCCACTGGCGGTCTTGCGCTTCTTGCGCCCGCCGCGCCGACCGCGCTTGCCCGCGGCGCTCTCACTCGCCTCGGCGGTCTCCGTCTGGGCGGGCTGCTCGGCCTCGGCCGGCGCCGCCTCGCTCTCCGCCGGCTCGGCGGGGGCGGTGGAGATGCGGTCCAGCCGGTGCGCCGGCGGAATCAAGTGATCATCGGTGTCCACGCGCACGTGGAAGCCATAACGCTGCTCCACCTCCTGCAGGCGCGCACGCTTTTCGTTGAGGACATACATCGCGATGGCGCCGGGCACGGTCAGCCGGACCTCGCCGCCGCCGCGCTTGACGCCTTCCTCTTCCAGCGCGCGCAGGACGTGCAGGGCGGTGGACTCGGGCGAGCGCACGAAGCCACTGCCGCCGCAGGTCTGGCAGACCTCCGTGGAGGTCTCGTGCACGCTCGGGCGCAGCCGCTGACGCGAGAGTTCGAGCAGGCCGAAGGGGCTGATGCGCCCGAGCTGGATGCGCGCGCGGTCCTGGCGCATGGCCTCCTTCAGGCGCTGCTCGACCTCCTTGTTGTTGCGCGGGGCGTCCATGTCGATGAAGTCGATGACGATGAGCCCCGCCAGATCGCGCAGCTTGAGCTGGCGCGCGATCTCGTCTGCGGCCTCCAGGTTCGTCTTGAGCGCCGTCTCCTCGATGTGGCGCTCCTTCGTCGACTTGCCCGAGTTGACGTCGATCGCGACCAGCGCCTCGGTCTGGTTGATGACGACATAGCCGCCCGATTTGAGCTGAACCGAGGGGCTGTGGATGTTGTCGAGCTGCTGCTCCACCTGGAAGCGATGGAAGATGGGCAGCTTGGGATCGTTGTAGCGCTGCACCTTCTTCGCATGCGAAGGCATCAGCGAGCGCATGAAGCCCTTGGCGGCCTTGTACCCGGTCTCGCCCTGAACCAGTACCTCGTCCATGTCGCGCGTGTAGAGGTCGCGAATGGAGCGCTTGATGAGGTTCGCCTCCTCGTAGATCAGGCTGGGCGCGGTGGACTGCAGAGTCGTCTCGCGGATCTGGTCCCACAGCCGGAGCAGATAGTCGTAGTCGCGCTTGATTTCCGCCTTGGTGCGCTGGCTGCCCGCGGTGCGCACGATGACGGCCATGCCCTCGGGAATCTTGAGGTCCGCGAGGATGGTCTTGAGGCGCTTCCGGTCCTTGGCATTGGAGATCTTGCGCGACACGCCCCCGCCCTTGTCGGTGTTGGGCATGAGCACGCAGTAGCGCCCGGCCAGCGAGAGATAGGTGGACAGCGCCGCGCCCTTCGAGCCGCGCTCCTCCTTGACCACCTGGACGAGGATGACCTGGCGGCGCTTGATCACCTCCTGGATCTTGTACCGGCCCAGGATCGCGGCGCGGCGGCGGGCGGCCTCCTCCAGGTCGTCGTCGGCGAGCGTCTCCACCGAGCCGCCGGTCTCGAGCTGCTCGATGGTGGGCTCGGGCGCGAGGGTATCGCCGCCGCCTTCGGCCGCGCCAGTGCTGCCGCCGCTGCTGCGCTGCTTGGCGCCCGCGGCTGCGGCTTCGGCGGCCGCGTCGGGCTCGGCTGTGTCGCCACCCGCGCCCGCTTCGCTCTCCGCCAGAGCGGCGCGCTGGGCCTCGCGCTCCTCGGCGATGAGCGCCTCGCGGTCGGCGACCGGCAAACGATAGTAGTCGGGATGGATCTCGGCGAAGGGCAGGAACCCGTGGCGATTGCCGCCATAGTCGACGAAAGCCGCCTGCAGCGACGGCTCGACCCGGGTTACCTTGGCAAGATAGATATTACCCTTGAGCGGCTTTTTGTCCTCGATCTCATAGTCGAATTCCGAGACCTTGGTGTTCTCGGCCACCACCACCCGGGTCTCTTCCGGGTGGCTGGCGTCGATGAGCATGCGTTTCGTCATGTGGCGGTGTCCCTGATCCGCGCCCGGCGCGTTCCGGCCCGTGGCGGAACGGCGGCGCGTGCAGTGTTGCGTTTTGCCCTGGTGCGCGCGTGGCCACCCGGCGTGCCCCGTCGGCGTTGCGGCGCGCCGGCCCACCGGCCGGTGCCGTCGGTGCGAGCGCGCGCGCCCGGTTCCCGGGGAACCCGGCGCCCGTTCGCGCGGTGTGGCAAGCTCGGCGGTTCCGCAACGCGGCCTCGTTTCGATGCGTATGGCCCCATCCCGGGGCCGGATCGACGTTCGAAGGGAAGCGCCTTCGCGGACCGCGGCCGTCCTTGCCGCAGCGCGCGAAACCGGGCGCGTCGTCGCGTGCCGGGCGCCCGCCGCATGGCGCGGCGTGGCTCGCCCCCCGTCCAGGCACCGCTGGCCGCCCGGATCGGCGCTTACCTTGCCTTAAACATAAGACCTTGACGGGGCCGGCGACAACGGTTCAGGTGCGCAACCTGCGCCTTTTCATGCCAATCACCGCCCGCCGCGAAGGGTCATCCGCCGGCCGTGCCGTCCCCCGCGGGCCAGGGCCTAGCCAGATCGGGCATGGGATACTTCAGGCCCGTGGCGCAATTGAACAATACCGCCTCGGCATCGTGAGCGAGCCGTCCCGCCGCCACGGCGCGCCGCCACGCCGCAAAGGTCGCCGCGCCTTCGGGGCACAGGAGCAGGCCATCTTCGCTGGCAATCCGGTCGCGCTCGGCCAGGATCTCGGCGTCGTCCACCGCCTCGGCCCAGCCGCCGGACTCGCGCACCGCGTCCAGGATCATGAAGTCGCCCACGGCGACGGGCACGCGGATCCCCGCGGCGACGGTGTGCGCATTCTCCCAGAGCGGCGCGTGGGTTTCGCCGTTTTCCCAGGCGCGGACGATGGGGGCGCAGCCCGCCGCCTGCACTGCGACCATGCGCGGCAACGGGCCGGACAGCCAGCCCAGCTCGCGCAGTTCCCGGAACGCTTTCCACATCCCGATGAGGCCGGTGCCCCCGCCCGTCGGGTAGAAGATCGCCTCGGGCAGGCGCCAGCCGAGCTGCTCGACCAGCTCGATGCCCATCGTCTTCTTGCCCTCGATGCGGTAGGGTTCTTTCAGCGTGGACAGGTCGAACCAGCCCTGCTCGGCCTTGCCCGCCCCGACGAGCTTGCCGCAGTCGTGGATGAGCCCGTCCACCCGATAGGTCTCGGCGCCCTGGAGCGCGATCTCGCGCACGTTGATCTCCGGGGTATCGGCCGGGCAGAACACCGTCGCCCGAAGCCCGCCGCGCGCGGCGTAGGCCGCCATCGCCGCGCCGGCGTTGCCGTTGGTGGGCATCGCCAGGTGTTCGAGGCCCAGTTCCTTCGCCATGGACACGCCCAGGGCGAGCCCGCGCGCCTTGAACGAGCCCGTGGGCAGGCGGCCCTCGTCCTTCACCAGCAGCTTCGCCCCGCGCCGCGGCAGGGGCACCAGCGGCGTGGTCACTTCGCCCAGGCTCAGCCGGTTCGCCGCCTTGCGCACGGGCAGCAGGGGCGCGTAGCGCCAGAACCCGGGGTCCGGGGCGGCGGCGACATCGGCGCGCGTCACCGCCGCACCCAGCGCAGGCAGGTCGTAGCGCACCAGCAGCGGCTTGCCCGCATCGGACAGGCCTTGGACGGTATCCGCCGGATAGGCCGCGCCCGTGGCCGAGCATTCGAGGTGGCTGACGAAGGTGGGAACGGGCTCGGCCACGGCGGCGTCTCCTTTGGGATGGGTGACGGGATCAATCGATGGGGGGATCAGGCGCGCACGCCCTCGGTCTTGAACGGCCGGGCAAGCAGGTCGTCGATGGTCGCACCGACCGCCGCACCGCGGTTCAGCACGGCATCCACGCCCGCACAGATGGGCATGTCCACACCGTAGGCGTCGGCCATGGCGGTCACCGCCTCGGCCGTGTAGGCGCCCTCGGCAACCGAAGGGCGCGCGCCCAGCGCGGCGTCCTTCGCCTCGCCCCGGGCCAGCGCCATGCCCAGGGAATAGTTGCGCGAGGTCGTGCTGGTGCAGGTCAGGGTGAGGTCGCCCAGCCCGGACAGGCCGGAGAACGTCGCCGCGTGCGCCCCGCGCGCCACGCCCAGCCGGGTGATCTCCGCCAGCGCGCGCGTGATCACGGCCGCGCGGGCGTTCTCGCCCAGGCCGCGGCCGGCAATGATGCCGCAGGCGATGGCCACCACGTTCTTCACCGCCCCGCCGATCTGCACGCCGATCGGGTCCGAGGCGGCGTAGGGGCGGAAGGTCCGGCTGCCCAGGGCGTCGGTGAGGCGCTGCGCCAGGGCGGGGTCCCAGGCGGCCAGGGTCACCGCAGCGGGTAGGCCGCGCGCCACGTCGCCGGCGAAGGTGGGGCCGGAGAGCACCGCCTGCGGCCGGCCGGGCAGGGCGTCGTCGAGCACCTCGGTCATCAGGCGGCGCGTGCGCGTCTCGATGCCCTTGGCGCACACCACGACGGGCACGTCCGGGCCGAGGTCCGGCGCCAGGCGTTCGGCCATGGCCTGCATGTGCTGCGCCGGCACCACGAGAAGGACCGCATCCGAACCCCGCACGGCCGCTGGCAGGTCGTCGCCCACGACGATCCCGGCCGGCAGGTCGATGCCCGGCAGGAACGCGGTATTCGCGCGCCGGTCATGGATGGCCGCCACGACCTCGGGTTCGCGCGCCCAGAGGGTTACGTCCCGGCCGGCTTGCCCGGCTGCCACGGCGGCGAGCGCCGTGCCCCAGGCACCCGCCCCGATCACCGCGATGCGCTGCATATCCCGTCTCCGTCCACGACTGTGGCGCAAAGCCCAGGGCAAGATGCGATCCGGTTGGGTCATCTGATCGCTGAATCTTGCCCTATCTTCCAAGGGTCGCGTGCGTTTCAGCGATCCATCCGGATCGCATCGCACTCTATGGTGCCAAGGCTGTGCCTGCCAAGCGCGGGCCAGTCAGCCCAGCACGGCCAAGCACAGCACCGCAAAGGCGACCACGCCCAGGGCGCGCCGATACACGCCCAGGGCGGCCGTGATGTCGGCGGGCGCGGCCCGGCGCCGGCCGTCGCCCAGCCAGGCGCCGGTCACCGCAAGCGCGCCGTAACGCCGCGGGCCGCCCAGGCGCACCCCCAGGCCGCCCGCCATGGCGGCCTCCGGCCAGCCGGCGTTGGGCGAGCGATGGCGCGGCGCGTCCCGCCGCGCGCAGCGCCAGGCCCGGCGGGTTGGCGCCGTATCCCAGCCGGGGTCGACGGCGCCCGCGGCGATGGCCAGCGCGGTCAAGCGCGCGGGCACCCAGTTCAGCAGGTCGTCCAGGCGCGCCGCCGCCCAGCCGAACGCGCGGTGGCGCGCGTCCCTGTGCCCGATCATGCTGTCCGCCGTATTGACCGCTTTGTAGGCGAACAGCCCCGGCAGGCCCAGCACCAGGTAGGCCAGCGCGGGCGCGACCACGCCGTCCGAGGCGTTCTCTGCCAGGGTCTCGATGGCCGCACGCACCACGCCCGGTTCGTCGAGCCGGGCCGGATCGCGGCCCACGATCCCGGCCACCGCGCGCCGTCCGTCCACCACGCCGCCGCGCCGGAGCGCTTGTGCCACGCCCGCGACATGATCGTGCAGCGAGCGCCCCGCGAGCAGCATCGCCGCGACGACGGCCTCCAGGGGCGCGAGCCAGGGGCTGCTCCGGAACACGGCCTGGAACACCGCGCCCAGTCCGGCCGCGGCGGCGACCAGAACCAGCACGAACCCGGTTCCCAGCACGCGCCGCCACCAGGCGGGTCGGTCCGCCCGGTTGAGGTGGCGATCCGCGAGCGCGACGGCCTTGCCGCAGAGCACGACCGGATGGGGTACGCGGCGGTACAGCCACGCCGGCTCGCCCGCCAGCGCATCCAGCCCCAGCGCCGCGAGGAGGAGCCAGGGCTCGCCCGTCATCTCCGGGCGAGCTGGAGCAGCCGGTTCACGTCCACGGCGCGGGCGAGCTGTTGCGCGATGGAATCCAGCGCACACTCGACGGTGTCGCGGTACGCCGTTTCCGCCCCGGCATGCCCCAGCTCGGCGAGCACGCGCCGGCGGTAGGCGTCGCCGCCCAGCAGGCCGTGAATGTAGCAGCCGCGGATGCGCCCGTCCGCGGAGACCGCGCCCTCGGGCGCGCCCGCCACGCGCAGCATGGGCCGCGCCGTCGCCGGACCGTAGGTGCGCCCGGCGTGGATCTCGTAGCCCTCCAGCGCACACGCGCCATCGGGCGTCTCGGCGGTGACCGTGCGCGTCACCTTGGCCGGCGCCAGCTCCGTCTCCAGCGCCAGATAGCCCAGCCCGTCGGCTTCCTGGCCGGGCGGCCCCTCGACACCCTGGGGGTCGCGCACGCGCCGGCCGAGCATCTGGTAGCCGCCGCAGATGCCCAGCACCTTCCCGCCGCGCCGGACGTGCGCGTGCAGGTCGACGTCCCAGCCCTGCTCGCGCAGGAACCGGAGATCGGCGATTGTCGCCTTGGTACCCAGGAGCACCACGAGGTCGGCGTCACCCGGGAGCGGCTTGCCCGGTGGAACCACCTCCACGGCGACGTCCGGCTCCAGGCGCAGCGGATCCAGGTCGTCGAAATTGGCCAGGCGCAGCAGCATGGGCGCGGCCACCTTGAGCCGGCCCTGCGCCGGCCGCGCCCCGCGCTCCAGCACCACCGCGTCCTCCGCAGGAAGCTGCGCCGCCCCGGTCAGCATGGGCACCACGCCCAGGCCGGGCCAGCCGGTGCGGTCGGCGATCGCCGTCAGGCCGTCGTCGAACAGGCGCAGGTCGCCGCGGAACTTGTTGATCACAAAGCCTGCCACCTGCGCCCGGTCGGCGGGGTCGAGCACGGCGTGCGTGCCCACCAGGTTCGCGATCACCCCGCCGCGGTCGATGTCCGCAACCAGGACGACGGGCACGTCGGCGGCGCGGGCGAACCCCATGTTGGCGATATCGCCCGCGCGCAGGTTCACCTCGGCGGCGCTGCCCGCGCCTTCGACCAGCACCACATCGGCCTGCGCCCGCATGCGGGCATAGCTGTCCAGTACCGCGTCCATCAGCGCCGCCCGGCGTTCGCGCATTTCGTCCGCCCGCGCCCGGCCCCAGACCCGGCCCTGGCAGATCACCTGCGCGCCGCGGTCCGTCTCGGGCTTGAGCAGAACCGGGTTCATGTCCACCGACGGGGTTTGGCGCGCCGCGACGGCCTGGAGCCACTGCGCCCGGCCGATCTCGCCGCCGTCCGGGGTGACGGCGGCGTTGTTGGACATGTTTTGCGCCTTGAACGGCGCCACCCGGATGCCGCGATCGGCGAGCAGCCGGCACAGGCCGGCGACGAGCACCGACTTGCCCACGTCCGAGCCGGTGCCCTGGAGCATCAGCGCGCCCGTCATGCCGGCGCACCCACGCGCTCGAAGGGCACCGGGGTCCCGTCGGCGTCGCGCCGGACCCGGATGCCGTAGGCGCGCGCCAGGTTGGCGTCGGTGAGCACCTGCGCCGGCGGGCCATCCGCCAGCACCGCGCCCCGGTGGAGCAGCACCACGCGGTCGCAGAACCGGGCCGCCAGGGCGAGGTCGTGCGAGACCAGGGCCACGCCGGTGCCGTCCGCGGCCGCCTCGCGGAACATCGCCATCACCGCGAGCTGGTGGTAGGGATCCAGACCCGCCGCCGGCTCGTCCGCGAGGAGCGCGGGCGTCTCCGCCGCCAGCGCGCGCGCCAGGAGCACCCGCGCGCGCTCGCCGCCGGAGAGCGTGTCCGCCGCGCGGTGGCGCAGGTACGCCGCATCGCAGCGCGCCAGGGCGCGCTCCACCGCCGCGCGGTCGGCCGGCGTCTCGCCGCCCACGAACCAGCGCCGCCCGCCGTGCGGCATGCGCCCCAGCGCCACCAGCCGGTCCACGCGCAAGGGCCAGAAGACCGCGCGGTCCTGGGGCAGATAGGCGACGTCGCGCGCCACCGCGTGCGGCTGCGCCTGCGTGATGTCGCGCCCGTTCAGGCGCACCGCACCCGCGTCCAGCGGCACCAGGCGCAGCAGCGCGCGCAACAGCGTGGTCTTGCCCGCGCCGTTGGCGCCGATCAGGCCCAGCACCTCGCCGCCGTGCAGGGCCACGTCCACGGATCGCAACAGCGCCGTCCCGCCCGCGCTGACACAGAGCCCGGAGCCGGTGATCCGCGCGCTCATCGCAGGGCCGCCCGTGTGCGCGTGACCAGATAGATGAAGAAGGGCCCGCCGATCAGCGCGGTGACCACGCCCAGCTTGAGTTCCTGGTCGCTGGGCACCGCGCGGATCAGGGTGTCCGCGAGCGTCACCAGCAGCGCCCCGCCGACCGCGCTGGGCAGGAGCAGCCGGCCCGGGTCCGC
>CAJXKW010000074.1 GCA_913055855.1 uncultured Limimonas sp.
GGCGGCACCTTCGCCGCCATCGGCCGCCTGCGCGACGCCGCGGACATCCTCGCCGGCCGCACGGGCACGATCGTCGGCCACGGCAATTGACGCCAGATGGCCGACCCGCCCCGTTGACGGCGGATCGCACGCGTTGATGCGCCGGAACCGGTGTGTCAGGCGTGCTTTCGTCGTTCGGTCCAGAGGGCGGAGGCCGTCATGCCGCTGGGGTTCATCGCCTTGCTGCTCGCCTGCCAGCTCGCGGGCGAATTCGTCACGCGGTTGCTGAATCTTCCGCTGCCGGGGCCGGTGATCGGCATGCTGATCCTGTTCGCCGGGCTGCTCGTTTACGGGCGGGTTCCAGACGGCCTGGCGCGCGTCACGAACGAGCTTCTGGGGCACCTCTCGCTCTTGTTCGTGCCCGCCGGGGTCGGCGTGGTCACCCACGTCGGCCTGCTGACCCAGCAGTGGGCGACGCTCGCGACCGCGCTGGTGGTCAGCGTGGTGGTGACGATCGCGGTAACCGCCCTTGTGTTCGCCAAGCTGTGCGAGCGGCTGGGCATGCCGCCGGAAGGCACCGCGCGCAAACGCGACCACAGGGGCTGAGCGGGGCGGCGATGGACCGTGAGCTTTACGACATCTGGGTGTACCTGGCCGAGCGCCCCCTGGTGGGCCTGACGATGACGCTCGTCGCCTACGCCGCCGGGCAGTGGGTCTACACGCGCACGCGCCTGTTTCCGCTCTTCAATCCGGTCCTCATCGCCATCGCGGTCATCGGTGGGTTCCTCTACGCGACCGACACCCCCTACGAGCTCTACTTCGAGGGCGCGCAGTTCGTCCACTTCCTGCTGGGGCCGGCCGTCGTCTCCATGGCGGTGCCGCTCTACCGCAACGTGACGCACCTGCGCCAGACGGCGGTGCCGCTCGGAGCCGCCCTGCTGACCGGCGGTGTGACGGCGGCGGGGTCGGCCGTGGGCGCGGCCTGGCTGCTGGGCGCCGGGCGGGAAACCCTGGTCTCGCTGGCACCCAAGTCGGTCACCACGCCGATCGCGATGGGGATTGCCGACAGCCTGGGCGGCCTGCCGTCGCTGACGGCGGTGCTGGTCATCCTGACCGGCATCCTCGGCGGCATGCTGGCGACCTGGACGCTCAACCTCCTGCGCATCCGCGACTGGCGCGCCCGGGGCTTCGCCACCGGGCTGGCGGCGCACGGCATCGGCACCGCCCGCGCGCTGGAGATGAACGAGGTCGCCGGGGCGTTCGCCAGCCTTGCCATCGGTCTGAACGGGATCGCCACGGCGGTTCTGCTGCCGCTCGTCGTGGCGTGGCTGTTCTGACCCCGAGGCGTGCGTTACCGGAGCGAGCCCAAGCCGACGTCGCCGCCGCGGTTGCGGATTTCGATGTCGATCGAACTGGACAGCCGGGCGTTGCGGCCGGTGTTGCGCTGGATCACCCGCACGCCGCCGCTGCCCGCGCGAATGGGCTGTGTTTCCGCGCGATCCTCGACGATGCGAAGCACGTCGGTGCGCGAGAGCATGGTGGTCACCTGCCCGGCGCGCACGCTGTCCAGCTCGCTCGCGCTGAGCTTGCCGGCGTCGAAGGGTTCGGCCGAGGCCGGAAGCGCCAGGACGGCGACAAGACCTGCCGCCGTGAGGGTTCGGATGCGCATCACGACATCCTCCTGCGGTCGTGTCGTCACGCCCGCAGATTGCCCCCGAACGACTTTCGAAAACGTTTATCCCGAGGTGGCCGTTCCGGCTACCCGGAACGGGAGTGTCCAGATCCCCTATCCCGGCCCACCGGGGAGCGCGCGCGGTGGAATGCCGGCGGTGCCCAAGCTCGCGGCGGCGCTGATGCCGGACTGAATCAGGTTGCCGTCGCCCGTGTTCTGCTGCACGTGCGTCACGCCCCGGAAATCGCCCAGGGCGGCGCGGAGGATGTTCACGGACTCCGCAGCGGCTGCCGCCGGCTCCCGAAGATGGCGCGTGCCCGTCACCGTGCCGGCCAGCCGCGTGCGCACCACGGCCGTTCCCATAACCGGGGTGAGCGCGGTGCCCGTGGCGGCGATGTTGGCGTCGCCCGCGATCTGCTGCACCCCCAGCATCCCGGCGCTGGCGCCGAAGCTGCCGCCGTCGACCCGGTTGCGCCGCACGTCGGCCGCGCCGCGCCGCGTCCGAACGTCGGCAACCGCGTTCTCCAGGGCGTTGACGGCGCCTTCGATGCGCCGGTCGGCGGCGCCGTAGACGGCCGTTGCGGCCGCCGTGACCGCGTTGGCGTTGCCCGTGATCTGCTGGGTCAGCGCGCGGCCCGCGGCATCGGCCGCGAAGCCGTCGGTTATGACGTTGGACCGGGTGCTGCTGCCGGCGCGGACGGTCACCTCGCGCAGCTCCATCCGGCCCACGCGCGCGGGCGCGAGCACCTCGCGCCCGCCCACGGCGTCCGCTTCGATGGCCGCCGTGGCCGCATACACGGCGTTGGCGTCACCGGCCACCTGCTGCAGCTCGGCGAACCCGCGGTAGCGGCCGAAGGCGTTCGCCGCCCGGTTCCGCCGCACCGCGCCGCCCGCGGTCCGCGCGTCCACCGCCGTGACCGTGATCGCGCCCACGTCGCCGGCCTGCGCCAGCCCGGTGCCGGACGTGTTCTCCCGGTCGACGGCGCCCGTCACACCGATGGCGCCGGAGGCCGCGGCGACGGCGTTGGCATCCCCGTCGAGCTGCTGAACGTGGGCGATGCCCGCCGAGCGATGGAAGGCGTTCCGCGTTACCGCGTTGCGGCGCTGGCCGCCGAGGCTCTCGGTGGCAACGTCCGTGACGCGCGCCGTTGCCACGGTACTGTTGTCCGTCGTGCCGATATCGGCGGGCGGCGCGGGCGGGTCCTGCGCCGGCCCGACGGGCGGCGCATCGCCGGCCACGGCGACGGCGGTGCCAAGCGCGTTGGCCGTGCCGGTGGTCTGCTGGATGAGCGCCACGCCGCCCATGCGTTGAAAGCTGTCCTCGACCAGATTGAACCGCCGCGAGCCCGCGTCCCGCGCGCGGGTGCGCGTCTCGCCGCCGCCCACGGCCACCGCGGTATCGCTCGTCTGCTCGGCGGGCCCGACGAGGTTGGCTTCGGCGAACTCCGCGCTGCCGGCCACGGAAATGGCGGCGCCGAGGGCGTTGGCATCGCCGCTGCTCTGCTGGAGCAGGGCCACGCCCTGCTGTTCGGTGAAGGAGCCGCCGTCGACGAGGTTGATGCGCGTTTGCGACGCGGGGACCGCGATCGGACCGCCATCAGGGCCGGTGTTGCCGCGGCTGAGCACGGTTGTGATCGCGTCCTGCGTGAGCGAGGTGGCCGCTGGCGAGACGATGCCGACAACCGCCATCGCCGAGCCGAGCGCGTTCGCATCGCCGGTGTTCTGCTGCACGCTCACCATGCCGGCGCCGTTCTCGCGCAGCCGGCCGCCGAAGGCCGTGGTGAGGATGTCAACGGCGCGGTCGGGGTCGATTCCGGCGCCGGGGTTTCCCGGGGGCGGTGGGGGCGTGACACCCTCGTCGAAGCTATGGGTGACGGCGGTGCTGCGGGTGCCCGTCGGCACGTCCACGGTGTTGCCCGTGCTGGCGACCGGCCCGGTGCGCGCACGCGCCGTGGCCGGGCGGCCCGGACCGGCGCCGATGACTTCGACGAGGCTCGTTCGCGCGTCCAGCACGCTGCTCGCGCCGCGGTTGTCCTGCACGACGAGCACGCCCCGGAAGCCGCCCGCGGTGCCCACCAGCGCGCTGTCGAGGCGGCCTTCGCTGCTGCCGAAGGCATCGGAAATGACGGCGCTGGCGTCGGCCGCGGGACCATCGCCGGCGGCGGGTCCGGCGGCGGCCAGGCTCGAACACACCAGGAGCACGGCGACGGCCCAATGACGGCTCATGGTTGTCCCCCCGGAACGCAAAAAAGCGGCGGCCGATGCGCACAATCAGCCAAAGAAGCCGCTGTCGTCGCTGATGGTAAGGCTTTGCGGCGCCGAGACGTTGCCGGCCGCATCCTCCGCCGTCACCTCGATGGAGAAGCTCGGCGAGGCATCTTCGGTGAGCGTCAGCGTGCCGTCGGCGGCGATCTCGACGAACTCGGCGCCGCCGCCACCGACGATCTCGAAATCCGCGACACCCGTGCCACCGTTGGGGCCGTCGTCGGTAGCCTGGACCTGCCCGATGGTGTCGCCCGCGCCCGTGGCGCCCGGATCGAAGCCCAGATCCTGGCTGTCGTCGCCGAGCACGCTGGGCGCCACGTCGTCACCCTGGACGACCTCCAGCGTGACATCGCGGGTCTCGGAGGTGTTGCCGACCGCGTCCTCGGCCTCGACCGTCATCGTGAAGCTGTTCGGCGTGGTGTCGAAGTCGCCGAACGCCGCGTCGCCCGCGCCAGCCGATGACAGCGTCACCGTGCCGTCGGCGGCGATGTTGACGAAGCCCCCCGCCTCGCCGCTCGTGAAAAAATTCGCGATGCCGGCGCCGCCGTCGTTGTCGCTCGCTTCCAGCGTGCCCAGGGTGTCGCCGGTTCCGGCATTGTCGGGCACCTCGATCGTCTGCCCGGCCGCGATCGTGGGCGGCGTGTCGTCGACATCGGTGACTCTGAGTGTGACCTGGGATGCCAGGCTTTCGTTGCCGGCCCGGTCGGTGGCGGTAACGTTGACGGTGAAGGTGTTGGGGGCGGTTTCGAAATCCGTGAAGCCGTCATTGCTCGCGCCGGCCTCGGTGAGCACGAGCCGGCCGTCTTCCTGAATATCCACGAAATCGCTCGCCGTCCCGTCGCCGGTGAGGGAGAAGCTGTCGATGCCGGTTCCGCCGGGATTGTCCTCGGCATCCACGATCGCGATCCCGGTCCCGGCGCTTTGGTTTTCGGGGATGTCGAGCGTCTGACCGGACGGAACCTCGGGCGCCGTCGTGTCCGAGCGCGCGCTGCCGCCGGCGATCGCGGATATGTCGTCGACATCGCGCTGCACGTTCGTCGGATCGAACGTCCCGTCCACCGTCTCGCCGCCCAGCGAAATGCTCGGCGTGCCGTCCTCGAGCCCGATGGAGACCGTCGCCGTGCCGTCCGCGAAGGCGAATTCGCTCACATCGTTGATCCCGATCTCGGCGCGCGTCCCGGTGTCGGTGTTTTCGACGAGGAGCTGGTTGCCCTGTTGCGTGAAATCGTAGGCGGCGAGGTCGTCCGCGAATTCCAGCCTGTCGTCGAAGTTGGCCGTGAAGGACATCTCCGTGCCCGTCGCCACGCGCACCGTCTCGGCGGCGGCCGTGCCGCGAACCTCCGCATCGAAGGTGAGCAGGATGGGGCTGGAGTCGTCGCGGAAGATAACGAGCGGATTCATGATGACCCTCCTGGAATGCTGTGCGTGAACCCCGCGCCGCCCGGCGCGGCGTGATCAGAAGCCGCCGGTCTGAACGGCACGCACGGCGTCCGTGACGCGGTTGGCCAAGTCGCTTCCGAGATTCATGCTGGTGTCGAGGTCGATCTGGTTGGTCAGATCGATGTTGATGTTGTTCAGGTTGTTCTGGATGACGTTCGCCAGCCCTTCGGCGCCGATGTCACCGAGGTCCGGCGCAGTATTCCCCTGCCCCGCCTGCAAGAGCGTTTTCAGGGCGTTCGAGGCATCCGCCGCCGCCTGAACGGTAACGCCGCCGCTGCCCGCGCCGCCGTCCACCGTCAGCGTGCCGTTGCTGAAGCTGAGACTGGGCCCATTGTCGGCGAGGCTTGTGGCGCTGGCGATGTTTTCGACGCTGTCCGTGATGCGTTGACCGACGGTGAACTGGAAGTCCGGAACATCCGGGCCGGTGACACGTCCGGTCACCGCGATGCCGACGTTGATCGTCTCCCCACTCGGCGTCTCGAAGCCACCACGCATCTTCGCCAGCTTGGCCTCCGCCACGGGCTCGACGCCCGGCCCGAAGGGGTTGTTCGCTTGGGGGTGGCCCGGGGGCGCGGCGGCGAGGGCGGGCGCCGCGGCGGCGAGGGCCGCGCTCAGCACACCGGCCGAGAGGAGCCGGTGCGTCGCGGTGCGGCGGCTGTCTGTCCTGACCATGGCTCGCATCTCCCTTGCGCCTGCCGCGCGGTGTTCAGAATTCGTTCGGGCCGGGCAGATCCAGGCGGATCTGCGAGAGGATCTCGCGCGTCAGCGCCTGGCCCAGCGGCGCGTTGGGCTTCAATTTCCACTGCTCGGGCGCGTTGAAGCTCGCCTGCGCCACCTTCATGTCGCTGGTGATGACGAAGAGGAGGCCGTTCCACATCTTCGTGAATTTCTCGCGCGGGTAGATCTTCATCCCCAGCGCCGGGTCGCCGACGAGCACCTTGTCTTTCGTCAGCCCCTTGATGACGACGAAGTGCTTGTAGCCGCGCACGTTGATCAGCGCGACCGCCGGGATGCCGACGTCCTCCAGCTTCGCCAGCGGCACGTCGTAGCCGTTCGCCTTGAAGCCGCGCCGGGCCAGCGCCTTCTTCATGTCCAACAGCGAGAAGCCCTGGGTGCGGATCTTCTCCTTGTTCCCGTGCTTGAGCATGGATTTGAAGATGGGCAGCTCGCCCGTGGGCTCGTCGTAGTGGTGGGTCAACAGCGTCGCCAGCGCCGCCGAGCCGCAGGAGAAGTCGTACTGCTGCGCCACCACGCCCTCGAACTTCTGCTCCTTCAGGCTCGTCACGCCCACGCTGAAGCGCCCGCCGCCGGGATTGTGCGTGAAGGAGCCGGCGAGCGCCGGCACGGCCGCGAGAAGCGCCGACGCGGCGGCGAGCGCGCGGACGAATGGCAGGGCCGAACGCGTCATGACGTAAGCTCCCCTCCCTGACCCCGCGCGCTCACTGCACGCCGGAGACGTCGACGTTGGTGTTCACGGTGATCGCGGCGTTGCTGCCGTTGTTCAGGACCGCGATCCCGACGCCCTGCACGCCGCTCAACGAGCCCGCGTCCAGGGTGTTGGTGAACGTCGGATCGCCTTCGAAGGTCACGGTGTTGTTGGCACTTTGATTGCCGCCGGCGTTGGCTTTGTCGCCCTCGACCTCATCGCCGTCGCCGTTGAGGACGGTTCCGCCGTCGTTCACGGTTTCGACATTGTCGCCCCCGTCCTGAACCTGCGTGCCGACGGCCGAACAACTGTCCGAACTGCAATCCGCCGTCCCGAAGGCGCGCTGCGCGCCGAGCGCCTCGTCGCTGAGCGCCGCATCGCCGCCGAAGGCCGCGTCCTGCCCGGCCATCGCCGGCCCGGCGAGCAGGGCCAGCGCAACGCCGGCGGCGAGCGGTGTGGTCAAACGGTACGCCATCGTGGGCCTCGCTTGGTGTTGAAAGGGGCCTTGTGGCCCGCGTGTCCCTGTCCCTGGGTGAAAGCGCCGGCGGACGCCGGTTGGCGCCCGCCGGCCAAGGCCAGTCGTTTTAGAAGTTGGCGGTGACCGTCACAGCGGACTGGACGACGTTGTTGTTGCCGTTGTTCTGCTGGACGGTGGCCACACCCGAGTACCCGTTGAAGCTGTTCTTCACCTCGTTGTTCATCGGCACGAGGTCACCCGGGTCGCCCGTGTTGTTCATGGCCGAGCTGTTGCCGGTCACGGTGCCGGACAGGCTCGCCGTGGACACGGCCGGGCCGAACCGCTGGTCCGAGCTGCCGCCGCTTGGGATGTCGCCCGCCGTGACGGCCGTGGCGGAGCCCATCACGTTGTTGTTGCCGTTGTTCTGCTGAACGGTGGCGATCCCGCCACTGTCGTTGAACATCCCGCCGGTCTCGGTGTCGTTGCCGAGCTGGTTCAGGCGGTCGGTGTTCGGCGGATCGGTGGCACCGAACGTCCCGTCCTCAGCGTCGGCCTCGGAGTTCATGACCGTGGCCGTGCCGGTGGCGGTGTTGGTGACGTCCTCGTCCGCGCTGGTGAAGTTGGCGACGCCGAGGTTCGCCACGACCGCCGAGGCCGCGTTCATGACGTTGTTGTTGCCGTTGTTCTGCTGGATCTTCAGCAGCCCGAAGGCGTTCTTGAACGCGTTCTTCACCCGGTTGAGCCGGTTGGTTTCCACGTCCACGGCGTTGGCGCTCTCCACGGTGCCGCCGGTTTCGGCGGTCGAGTCTTGCACCTGGTCCAGGTCGTCGCCGCTCAGGCCACTGTTCTCGGGCTCGGTCGGGTTGTCGGTCTGCCCGACGGCCGCGGCCACCGTGCTGGCCTCACCCATCACGTTGTTGTCGCCGTTGTTCTGCTGGATGCTGGCCTGGCCCTTGAAGCCGTTGAACGCGCCGCCCGTGATCTTGTTCTCACGGTCGAAGTCGTCCGTGCCGGCCGGAGCAACCCCGGGACCCTGCGGATTGGGCTCGCCGCCCTCGCTCATCTGCGAGCCGGAGCTCTCCATCAAGATGTCGCCCGTGGCCTTGGCGGTCTGCTCGACAATGTCCTCGTCAGCATTGCCGGACGGATCACCCGGTGCCTCGTCGGAATTCGACCCGTCGGCACCCAGGTCGACCCGCATGGCATTGGCGACGTTGGTGATGTTGTTGGAGCCGTTGTTCTGCTGCACCGAGGCGATGCCCTGGGCATTGGCGAACGCCCCGCCGTTCAGGCGGTTCTCGCGGGAACCGGCGTTCAGCGCCGCACCGGAATCACCGCTCGAGACACCTTCCGCCGGGTCCGGGTCCGGCGAATCGATGCCGCTGTCCGCGGTCACATCGTCGACGTCCGAGGAATTCACCTCGCCGTCGATCGTGCCCGAAGTCTCGGCCGTCTGGCCCTGCTCGATGATGCTGCTCTGGGCATTGTCGGAGAAGGTGTTGGCCACCACGGCCGTGGCATTGCCGACCACGTTGTTGTCGCCGTTGTTCTGCTGCACCGACATCACGCCGAAGGACTCTTCAAAGGAGCTGTCGGAGACCGTGTTCAAGCGACCGCCGGCATCCTCGCCGCCGGTGTCCTCGGCCGTCAGGCTCGTCGGCATGATGCTGCCCGTGGCCGTGGCGGTCTGGTTGACGATGTCACGGCCGCCACCGCCGAGCGTGTTGATCGTGATGGCGTTCGCCACGTTCATCACGTTCTGGTCGCCGTTGTTCTGCTGAACGGACATCACGCCGGCGGCGCCGTCGAACGACGGGTCGATGGTGTTTTCGCGGACATCGCCGGGATCGGTGGCGGTGACCGCGTCGTTTTCATCCGTGATGTTGCCGTCGGCCGTGGCGTCCTGGTCCACGTCCTCGAACCCGCCGGTGGCGACCGTCACGCCCGTGGCGGCGTTCATGGTGTTAACGTTGCCGTTGTTCTGCTGGGCGGTGACGATCCCGGCCGCGTTGGAGAAGGCGTTCAGGATCTCGTTCGTCTTCTCGCCGGCCTCGTTGGTGATGTCGTTCGAGCCGTCGAGATTGCCGGAGGCGGTGACGTCCTGCGTGGTCGTGCCGCCCGTGGCACCGCCGGAGGTCAGCGGATCGTCGCCCAGACCCATCACGCCGAGCTTCGACTTGCCGGTGTTGCCTTCCTCGGCGGAGGGCACGAAGTCGCCGTTGAAGTTGACGCCGGCCGCGGCGACCGACGTGCCGGAATCCAGGGTGTTCGCATCGCCGTTGTTCTGCTGAAGGCTGGCGATGCCGGTGGCGTTGTTGAACGAATTGTTGATGGTGTTCACGCGCGATGCGCTGTTGTCCGTCACATTCACGCCCTGGATGCTGCCCTCGGCATCGACCGTCTGGGACACCTGGCCGACGTTGCCGGCGGCGACCACGACATCCGTGCCTTGGGCCAGCACGTTGCCGTTGCCGTTGTTCTGCTGCAGCGAGAGCACGCCGGCGGCGGAATCGAACGCCCCGGACACCATATCGTTCGTGCGCTCACCGCCGTCATCGGTGGCCGTGATGTTGCGCACCTTGTTGTCGGTGCCCGCGCTGGAATCGCCCACGGTGACCGTCTGGTCCACGGGATCGCTCGACCCGGTGCTGTCGCCGGCGTTGCCGGTCAGGGCGGCCACGTTCGTCGCCGTCGACATCACGTTGCCGTCGCCGTTGTTCTGCTGAACCGTGGCGACACCGGTGTATTCCGCGAAGGCGTCGGCGATGGTGTTGTTGCGCGTGCCGTCGGTCTGCGTGATCTCGTCCTGGCCGGAAAGGTCACCGACCGTGTTCTGGTCGGCATCGGCGGTCTGCGTGACGTCGCCTTCGAGCGTATCGCCGATGATGGCCACGCTCGTGCCGGCGTTCACGCTGTTGGCGCTGCCGTTGTTCTGCTGGACCGTGGCGATGCCCTTGGCGTTGTCGTCGCGCGGATTGAACGCCTTCTCGATCGCGTTGCCGCGCTCGGACCCGTCATCGACGACGGCGTTCACGCCGTCCGGTGTTCCCTGGCTCGTGTCGTCAAAGTCGAAGACCGCGTGCTGATCGCTGCGCGTGCGATCCTGGTCCAGGTCGTCGCCGACATTGCCGTCCACCGCCGCGACCGTGGTGAAGGCGTTCAGGCTGTTCGCATCGCCGTTGTTCTGCTGAACCGTGGCGATGCCGTCGTAGCCGCGGAAGGTCTGGCTTCCGTCCTCACCCAGCGCGTTGCTGCGCGTGCTGCCCTGATCCTCCACCTCGACGTTGGTGACGTTGCTCTGAAAGCCGGAGGGGTTGTTGGTACCGTCGAATGTTTGGCTGATGTCACTGTCAACGCCGCCTTCGGCCACCGTCAGGGCCGTCCCGGCATTCACGGTGTTCGCGTTGCCGTTGTTCTGCTGCACCGTGGCGATGCCGCTGCTGCCGTCGAAGGAATTGACGACGGTGTTCGTGCGATCGCTGCCGGCATCGGTTGTACTGACGTTATCGACGGTGTTCAGCTCGGCGTCCGCCACCTGCTCGATGTCGTCGCCGACCTGCCCCGTCACCGTCGTCAGCGCGGTGCTGGCGGCCATGGCGTTGGCGTCGCCGTTGTTCTGCTGCACGGTGAAGACGCCGCCGGCCAGGTCGAACGCGTTGTCGAGCGTGTTCGTCCGCGTGGAGCCGTAGTCCGTGGCGGTGACGTTGCTGACGCTGTTGTTTTCGCTCAGCGCCTCTTGGTTCACGTCGCCCCCGGTCCCGCCGACGATCGCGGTCACGGCCGTGCTCTGCCCGATGGCGTTGGCGTTGCCGTTGTTCTGCTGCACCTCGTGCACGCCCATCGCGCCCCGATACGAGGGGTCGATGGTGTTCGTGCGCGTGGAGCCGATGTTGTCTTGTTGGGGAGCCTGTTGACCGCCAACGCCGTCGATCGCGGTCACGCCCGTGACCTCGATCTCGGAGGTGTTGGCTTCCTGATCGACCGAGGCGGGATTGCCGTCGATGTCGCCGACGACCGAGGTGGCGGAGGCCAGGGAGTTGGCGTCGCCGTTGTTCTGCTGAACCGTGCTGACACCGCTCAGCGAGTCGTTCATCGACCCGTTGATGGCGTTCGAGCGGTCGTCGGGGATCGGGTCGAATTGCTCCATGTCGTTATCGGAGGCGAATTCCGTCACCGGCTCCTGCTGAACCGTGTTGCCGTCCATATCCAGCGCCGGATTGGCGTCCGCCGTCTGGTTGATGTCGGGCGTGCCGGTTCCGGTGGAATCGCCGATGACCGAGGTGGCCGAGGCCAGGGCGTTCCCGTTGCCGTTGTTCTGCTGCAGGGTCTGGATGCCACCCGCCCCGTCGTAGGCGCCGTCGCTCACGTCGTTGTGGCGGACCGACTGTTTGTCCAGCAGCGTGTCGGTTTCTTCACCTGCGCCGGGCTCATCGCCCTGCGTGAAACCGCCCTGGTCTTCCGTCGTGGCGTTGGCGGTGGCATTCGCGGTCAGCGATCCGGCCGTGCCCACGATCGTCGCCGGATCGGGCTGGCCATCGTCGTTGGGCACACTGCCGACCACGGCCGTCGACGAGCCGATCACGTTGTTGTCGCCGTTGTTCTGCTGCGTCGTCGAGGTGCCGTCGAACTCGGAGAAGCTATCGGAAACGGCGTTTTCACGATCGAGGCCGTCGTCGATGCCCTCGGCCTCGGTGAACTCCTTCGCGTTGAGCCCGTCATGCTGGGTGTGGTTGTTGGCGGTGGTGGCGTCGACCTCGGAGTCCGCGGTCACGTCCTCGCCGTCCGCCAACTCGATGTTCGCCAGGCTCGCCGTCGCGGCGTCCAGCACGTTGCTGGAGCCGTTGTTCTGCTGCATCGTCGCGATGCCGGTGGCATCGGTGAAGTCGCCGTCGGCGATGTTCTGGCGGCGCGTGTGGATATCGACGGCCGTGTTGCCGTTATCGATAATCTCCTCATCTTCCGTCTCGACACCGACTTGCGGCGTCACAGTGGCGTTCGCCGCGCTGTCCGGCGTGCTCTGCGCCGCCGCTCCGCCGGCCATGCCGAACGAGAGCGCCACCGCCGAAGCGCCGGCCAAAAGCTGCTTTCGCATCGTTCCTGCCTCCCACGTCCTGGCAGTGTGTCGTCTGTGTGGCCCTTTTGTGGGCCGGGCATGCCTCCCTGGGATGCCCATCCCCGGCAACGCCGGGCGACGCCCGGGAGGCCGGGATCAACGTTTTGTTAACCCCGCTACGCAGTTGTCACAGTAACCTTTTATTAACCGCAATACCTCCAACGGCCGAAACCCGGCTGCCGCCGGAGCGGTGGAGGGGGTCAACGTGAAGGGCGTGTCACGCGCCCGTGAATTCAGGCTTTGCCGAACGTTAAGTTTCGCATTTCAACCAAATTCGCGCTTTTACGCTGGCGCACGTTCACAGGCGCCCGTTAAATTCTTTCGTGGTACGTCTTTGGAAAACGAATTTTGAAGACAAATTGCTGCGCGTTTCAAACGCGGCGTTTTCTGCCAAGCGGTTGTTCGCGAAAGACGGAGGGAGCCAACCGGCGTGCCGCGGGCGGATGCCGGACGGCCGGGCGTGCCGCGCTGCCGGGCGACTCGTCGCGGCTCGCACGAGAACGAGAACCGGCTCACCCCGACGAAGTACCTTGTCTGGACAGCCACACGAGCCTTGTGGATGGCCCCGGACCACCCGTATGTTCGTTAACGAAATTTTCACGTCCGGCCGCGCGCTGCCGGACCACACCAGGGAGGCATCATGTCCATCGCACGCAGCCTGGTTCTGGCAACCGCGCTGACCGCCGCCGCGTCCGCCGCGTCGGCCGCGGACGACGACGGCAACTTCGCCGTGAAGGGCGCGGGCCTGGAAACCTGCCAAAGCTATCTGCAGGCGCGCGAGCAGCAGGGCAACGCCGTGGTGCTCGTGCGCTCCTGGCTCAACGGCTTCGTCACCGCCTACAACTACCGCACCGAGAAGACCTACGACATCGCGCCGATGCACGGCATCGACCGCCTGGAAGCCATGCTCGCGCGGGTGTGCGGCGAAGATCCCGAGCAGCCGCTCGTCCAGGCCGCCGTGGCCGTATCGCAGGGGCTGCAGCCGGCCCGGGCGACCGCGAAGAGCGAGCGGGTGGAGCTGAGCCACGACGGCGCCCAGGTGAGCGTGCCGCGCAACCTGCTCGTCCGCGGCCAGCAGCGGCTCAAGGCCCTGGGGCACTACGACGGGCCCATCGACGGCCAGTACGGGCCGGGCACGCGCGGCGCGCTCACGGCGTATCAGGAGGCCAACGGGCTGGACACCACCGGCCTTCCGGATCGGGCGACACTCGTGCGCCTGCTGAGCGACCAGGAGTAAAAACACCGGCGGCGCCGCCAACCGGGAACCGGCGGCGCCGCCGCTGGATCGGGCGCGATGCCCGTCAGAACGCCTGGAAGGTGATGGGGATGCTCACCGAGGCGCTGATGTCCGGCGCATCGTCGGTGACGCCCGTGGCGAACTGCAGGTCGACCGCGACGCGGTCGGAGATGTTGTAGGTGCCGCCGAAGACCATGCGGCCAACCTGAACGGTCCGCGACACGTCGGTCGTTTGGCCGTTCTGCTCGGTTTCGAAGATCGTGCTGTGGTCGTAGGAAAGGCTGAGCGAGAATTCCGGCGTCAGCGACAGTCCCGTGCCGACGTTGAACCCGAGCTGGTCGCCGGGATCGATGGTTCCGATGTTGGCTACGTCACGCTCGAAGGTCCATTCGTAACTGACGTTGCCGAAAATCACGGCCGGGTCCACCGGCAGGATCCCCGTGACCGACGGCGTCACCGAGCGGAAGCCGCTGCCCGTCGGCAATTCGGCCTGACGCTCGTTCTGGCCGGTTCCCGTCGTCGCCACCTCGAAGGGATCCTCGCCCGTCCGGCTCTTGTAGCGGACGTTGGAGACGACGAAGCCGTTCCCGGTCCAGTCCTTGGGGAGCTGGTAGTGCATGGCGAGCTCGACGTCGCCCAGGTTGTCGCCCTCGACCGAGAAGATTTCGGGATCCTCGGCGCCCGTGCCCAGCGGCCGGGTGATCTGATCCTCGTTGCGGAAGACGTAGGGAACCCGGGCTTCGATCTCGAAGGTGTCGGTCACGCCGTAGCGCACCGTCGAGGAATACACGAAGCTTTCGCGCTCGCGCTGGTTGATCTCGATCTGGCCGACGACGATCGCCGGCAGGACGGTGAAGCCCGCGACCTCGACCCGGTCGACGTCGGTGAAGCTGTATTCGAACGAGGGCTCGATGGACAGTTCACCCTGGCGCAGGAGCACGCCGCCTTCGCTCTCCAGCACGCGAATATCCGGGCGCTGCTGTTCCGGTTCGTCGCCCGGCGTGGCCGCGCCGTCCTCGGTCTGCGCCGTCTGCGTTTCGCCCGGGGAGCCCGTGCCCGCGGCGCGGTAGGAGCGCAACTGCCCCTCCGCCACCCCTCGATCGCCGGCGGCAAGCGCATCGGCCGTCGTGTCGTAGCGCGCCAGGCTGTCCAGACTCTCAAGCTGCGCCTGCAGCGCGTTCAGGCGCTTGCGCTGGCGTTCCAGCTCTTCCTGTTGTTCCTCGATAACCGTCTGCTGGCGTTCGAGCTGCTCTTCCAGGCGATCGACGGGCTCGTCGGCGGTTTGCTCGGTCCCCTGCTCCGCCAACGCGGGCCCGCCGAGCGCGAGCGGCGCCAGCACGACAAGCGCCCCGGATCGGGCACGAACGGTCCGGTTTTGCGGTACGCCCCACACGGCTCCCCCCTTATCTGCTCGCGCCGTCGGTCCAGCCGGCACGGCTCCGAACCGAAAGCTTTGACGCGGAATATGCGACGCATGATGACCGCGCTGTCAACGGGAGAGATGCAAGTTGGGTCATGAGAGTGCGTGCACACGGGCAATTTGGCGCGGTCCGCGCGGGCCGCGCCGTGGAGGCTTTGCGGGTAGAATCCGACATCTTGTTTCGAGTTAGATTATGTTGTAAGCGTTAAAAAACACCAAGTAGGCGAAAGGTCGGGGGCTATGGCCGAGGACGACGGGAGCGCCGCGCCGGCGGAAAACGTCCAAAGCCTGTTGCGGCTGGCGCAGGATCGCAGCGAGGCCAGCCGGCGTGAGCTGTTCGACAATGTGGTCGAGCTGTTCATTGCCGACGACCACCGGCTCAGCGAGCGCGAACGCACGCTCATGGCCGGCATCCTGGACCGCCTCGTCAGCGAGGTGGAAGTGGCCGTTCGCGGTGATTTGGCCGAGCGCCTCGCCAAGATGCCGGACGCCCCGGCCGAGCTCGTCGAGGTGGTGGCGAACGACCGCGTCGAGGTGGCGCGGCCGGTGCTGCTCGCGACGCGCCTGCTGGAGGACGCCCAGCTCATCGAGATCGTCCGCCAGCGCGGGCGCGAGCACGCCCTGGTGGTCGCGACGCGGGAGACGGTTTCCGAGGATGTTAGCGACGTGCTCGTGGAAAACGGCGATCCCGACGTAATCGAGACGCTGCTCAACAATGCCGGCGCCGAACTTTCGCGCGCTGCCATGACCTATCTCGTGGCCGAGGCCGAACGCTTCGACCGTTTCCAGGAGCCGCTCCTGCGCCGCCACGATCTTCCGGCGGATCTGGCGATGAACCTGTACTGGCTCGTCTCCGCCGCTTGGCGCCGCTACATCGTGGAAACCTTCGCCGTCGAACAGACGGAGCTGGACAGCGCGCTCGAAGCCGCAACGGCGGCAGCGAGCCATTCGAAGAGCAGCACGGTCGGCGAGGCCTCCGCGGAGCTGGCAAGCTCCCTGAACGGCGAAAACCGGCTCACCCCCGGGCTGGTCCTGACTCTCCTGCGTCAGGGGCGGGTTCCGGCCGCCGTCGCGGGGCTGGCGAACCTTGGCGGAATCACACAGCCCTTGACGCGCCACGTCCTCATCGACGCGGGCGGCGAAAGCCTGGCGATCCTGGCCCGGGCCGTGGGTTTCGACCGGCGCGAGTTCGCCAACTTCGTGCTGGTTGCCCGGCGCTTTCGCGGCGCCGGCGCCACCGACCCGGCTGTGCTGAATGAAGTGCTCGCATTCTTTGACCGGGTTGGCGAGACGCGCGCACGGGCCGTGGTGGCCCACTGGCAGCGCAACGGCGACTACGTTCGCGCCATCGAACGCCTCGACAGTGCCGTGGACGCACGCCGGCAACGCGTGCGGGACTTCGCGAGGACGGTGGAATGACTGGGCGCGTGCACCAGCTCGACCTCGGGGCGAACGTCCGCCGGGACGCGCCGCCCCACGATGCCCAGGCGGAACCGGGGCTCAACCTCGTGGATCCGCGCCCCGTGGCCGTGTTCGGCAGCGACGGCCAGCTGCTGCATTGGAACGCCGCCCTGGAGGCGCGCTTCCCCGCTCCAGCGGCGCGAACCGCGCTTGCCAGCCGGCTGGACCCGCCACGGGCGGAAACGCTCACCGAGGTGCCGGAACGGGAAAGCGTCATCGCGCTCGCGGACGGGAGTACGTTCTCCGTTGGCTACCGCGTGGCGACGGTGGACGGTGTGCCGAGAGTGGCGGCGCACCTGACGGACCTTTCGGCCGTGGCCGGCCGTGTGGCGCGGGTACGTGATGAACGCGACCGGCTGCGCGAGCTTCTGCGCGCCACCGCGGACTGGACCTGGTCCGTCGACACCGCGGGTCGGCTCGTCGAAATTTCGGACCGTTTCATGGCGCTCGCTGGGATCACGCGGGAGCAGGCGCGGGGCCAGCGATTCGCCGACATCGGGGCCTGGGCTTCACCCGCCGCCGACGATCTGGCGGAGACGGACAGCTTCGTGCGCCGCCGGGCGTTTCGCGGTTTCGAAATGACCGTGGTTGACCGGGAGGGTGCCGAACGCCGCCAAACGCTCGCCGGCGTGCCGGTGTTCGACCCTGGGACGGGCGACTTCGCGGGCTTCCGCGGCACCGGCCTCGACCTGACCCAGACCGACGTCTTGCACACGCGGGTCGAGCGGGTACGAACCCGTCTCGATCAGACCCGCGCCGAGCTTCGCGAGCGGAATGAGGAACTTTCCGCCGCCCTGGAAGCAGCACAATCCGCCAGCGCGGCCAAATCGCGCTTTCTGGCGACCATGAGTCATGAGCTGCGCACGCCGCTGAACGGGATCATCGGCTACGCGGACGCCGTGGATGGCGGTGCCCTGCCCGGCGACGCGGACCGGTACGCGCGCATCATATCCGAGATGGGCGGATCCGCACGCCACCTTCTGGAGCTCATCAACCAGGTGCTGGACTGCGCCGCGCTTGAGAACGACAGCGTCCAGATCGCTCCGGAAACCGTTCGCGTGGCGGATGCCGTCCGTGACGCCTTCGGCATCGTCTCGATGCAGGCCGCCGAGAAGTGCCTCGACACGAACAGCGTGAGCGCGGGAATCAATGCCAGTGTGCGGGCCGATCCCACACGCCTGCGGCAGGTTCTCGTGAACCTCCTTCAAAACGCCATTCGGTATACGCCCGCCGAAGGGGCGATCGGCGTGGATGCGAGCCGCGAACGCGACGCGGACGGCCGGCCCTGGATTGCCGTGGCCGTTTGGGACACGGGGCCCGGCGTGCCAGCCGAGAAACACGAAGCTATCTTCGACGCCTACAACCAGCTTTCCAGCGAAGCCTATATCGCCGAGCAAAAGAACGGCGTCGGCCTCGGACTCGCCATTTCCCGGCAACTGGTCGAACTCATGGGCGGCGACCTCAGTGTCGAGAACCGCGCTCGTGGCGGAGCGGCATTTACGTGTCGTTTGATCGAGGTCTGAAGGTGCTTGGTGTGATGTGTCGCGCGTGCGGCGGTACCTTGGCCTGAGCAGCCCTCGTCGGCGCTTTCTCATTACCGGGCGGATTTTACGCCCCGGCGTCGATTTCCAAGAACGTCAACGCCCTTAGCCGATGTTGGCTAAGGGCTTGATACGCGCTGGTTGCGGGGGTGG
>CAJXKW010000075.1 GCA_913055855.1 uncultured Limimonas sp.
ACCTCTACGACGAAACCGAGTGTTGGAACTTCTTCAAAGCCACCGGCTATGTGGACGAATAAGTGTACGATGCTCTAGGTAGCTGGCGCAGATACTTCTTTGTCTTTTTTGTGAACTGAATCTCCATTTCAAGATTCCTTTTATTTCCGGGCAGGCAAGAAAATTTGGCTGGTAAATATCATGTCGCAGGAACGCATTCTGCCTCTTTTTACCGTCTTCGTAACTTTTGCTTGCAAAAGGGTTGCCGCCGCACGTTACAGAGAACGAGTTGAAGGCGCGTTTCGCGCTCAACCGAATCAAGATTTCTGACAAACGCGCGCTTATCCTTCATGTCACCGTGTCGCGCAAATGCGTGTCGCCTAAACGCCCTTGCCCCAGGCCACGAAGCCGGCCTCGGGATTGGCGAAATCGGGTTTGCCGTAGGTCAGGGGGGAATCCGCGGTGTCCGTCACGCGCCCGCCCGCGGCGTCCAGGACGGCGTGCCCGGCTGCCGTGTCCCATTCCATGGTTCGGCCGAAGCGCGGGTAGATGTCCGCCTCGCCGGCGGCGAGCAGGCAGAACTTGATGGAGCTGCCGGCATTGCGTGTGTCGGCGATGTCCCGGCCGCCCAGAAAGCGTTTCATCTCCTCGGGGTCGCCGTGGCGCCGGCTGGCCACCACGATGGCGCCGTCGTCGGGGACCGCGCGCGCGGCGATGGGCTGTGCCGTGTTCGCGTCCTTGACGTAGGTCGCGATGCGCGCGCCGTCGTCGGCTCCCCCGCCCAGCCAGAAGGCGTCCAGCGCGGGCGCGTGGACCACCCCCGCCGCCGGTCGGCCGTCCTTGATCAGCGCGATGTTGACGGTGAACTCGCCGTTGCGGCTGATGAACTCCTTGGTGCCGTCGAGCGGATCGACCAGCCAGAAGCACCGGCCCACGGACGGTACGCGCCCGGCGTCCACGCCTTCCTCGGAGACCACGGGCACGTCGGGCGTGAACGCCTCGAGCGCCTCGGTGATGCACCGATCCGCCGCGAGGTCGGCCTTGGTGAGCGGCGAATCGTCGGCCTTGTGCTGGATCTCCATCTCCGTGGCGGCATGGTAGTATGCCAGGATGGCCGCACCGGCGTCGGCCGCGATGCCGTGCAGCCGGCCCAGCAGGGCGTCGAGGTCGTCGCGCGTGGCGACGCACGCAGCGGAATCGGTCATGGAAGGCGCTTCCCGCGCGAAGGGTGGGACGGCGACGAAGGGCGGCGCGGGCCCGCGTTATTCCTGCATGATCTGCTGCTTGGCTTCCTCGAAGCACTCGTCGAGACGTTTGCGCAGGCGGTGCTCGGAAACCTCGACGCCGGCCGCGTCCAGGTCGTTCTTGACCTTGGCGATCACGTCCTCGTCGCCCGGCATCTTGATATCGGACTGCACGACGGTGCGGGCGTAGTGCTGCGAGTCGTCGTCGCGGAGGCCCATTTGCTCGGCGACCCAAAGGCCGAAGAGCTTGTTGCGCCGCGCATGCGTGCGAAAGCGAATATCTTCGTCATGCCTATACTTGCTTTCGAAGGCTTCTTCGCGATCCTTGAACGTCATTGATGGGCCCCTCCAGAGGTGCTCTCGTTCCGGATGCTGTGCGCGGCATGCACCAGCGCGCAGCATCCGGCTGCGCGTGTGCCGACAGATATATAACGGCACGATGCCAGAACGTGAACCGCTTCGAAACGGGAAGGCCTTTCGAGCTTATGTGCAGCGTCGTCATCTGTAACCGGCCGGGTCATGCCTGGCCGATCGTTCTGGGCGCCAACCGCGACGAGATGGCCGGCCGGCCCTGGCGTGCGCCCGGCCCGCACTGGCCCGACCGGCCCGAGGTGGTCGCCGGCCTGGATTCCCTCTCCGGCGGCTCCTGGCTGGGCGTCAACGCCTGGGGTGTGCTTGCCGCCGTGCTCAACCAGCCGGATACCCTGGGATCGGCGCCGGACAAGCGCAGCCGGGGCGAACTGGTCCTGGAGGCGCTCGACCATGCGGAAGCGGGCCACGCCGCCGAGGCGCTGGCCGACATCGAGCCCCGGTCGTATCGCGGATTCCATCTGGTGGTCGCGGACCCGCGCGGTGCCTACTGGGTCCGCCATCCCGGCGAGGCCACGCCCGCGCCGGCGCGCGTGACGGTCGAGCCCATCCCGCCGGGCGTGTCCATGATCACCGCCTGCGATCGCAACGACACCGAAGCCTCGCCCCGAATCGCGCGCTACCTGCCGCGCTTCCGGGCGGCAGCGGCGCCCGATCCGGACGCCGGGGACTGGACGGCGTGGCAGGCGCTCCTGGGGAGCCGCGAAGCCGACGGCGACCCGGCCGCGGGCATGACCTTCCGGCTGGACAACGGTTTCGGCACCGTCTGCTCGACGCTGGTGGCCTTGCCGGCGCGGCCGCAGCGCCTGGACGAGACGCCGCGGCCGCCGGTCATGTGGTTCGCCCCTGGGCCGCCGGATTGCACCGCATTCGAGTCCGTACCGGTGGCGGCGCAATTGTCCTAGCGCCCGGGCGTTGTTATATGCGGCGATCTGCCCGGCGCAGCGGCTCAAGCGCGGCGCGCCCGGCCCAACGGCAACCGGAACCCGAGACCCATGCGACGTCGGCGGCTCTACGAAGGCAAGGCGAAGATTCTGTTCGAGGGGCCCGAACCGGGGACGCTCGTGCAGTATTTCAAGGACGACGCCACCGCCTACAACAACGAGAAGCACGGCACCATTACGGGCAAGGGCGTGCTCAACAACCGGATCTCCGAGTTCCTGATGAGCCGCCTCAACGACATTGGGGTGCCGACGCACTTCCTGCGCCGGCTCAACATGCGCGAGCAGCTCGTTCACGAGGTCGAGGTCATTCCGCTGGAAGTGGTGGTGCGCAACGTCGCGGCCGGGTCGTTCTCCAAGCGCTTCCGCATGGAGGAGGGGGAGCCGCTGCCGCGCTCGATCGTCGAATACTACTACAAGTCCGACGAACTGGGCGATCCGCTGGTCACCGAGGAGCACATCACGGCGTTCGGCTGGGCGACGACACAGGATATCGACGACATGCTGCAGTTGACGCTGCGCATCAACGATTTCCTGAGCGGGCTTTTCCTGGGCGCCGGCATGCGGCTGGTTGACTTCAAGCTGGAGTTCGGCCGTCTCTATACCGAGGAGGACATGCGCATCGTCCTTGCCGACGAAATCAGCCCGGATTCCTGCCGGCTCTGGGACGTCACCACGGGCGAGCGCATGGACAAGGACCGCTTCCGCCGCGACTTGGGCAGCATCGAGGAGGCCTACCAGGAGGTCGCGCGCCGCCTGGGCGTCATGCCCGAGGCCGGCCCGGCGGACGTGCAGGGGCCGAAGACGGTGCAGTAGGCCTTTTCGTTATTTCGGAATCATGAAACGCGCGGCGCGCGGTCGCGGCGCCCCTTGGTCGGTTTCGGCTGGACGGTTATATTAGCGTCTGCGAAAACAATCCGGCCATCACGAAGGGGAGAGACCATGACGAGCCTCCGTGCCAGTGTTGCCGCCGTGCTGATGCTCGCCGTCTCCGGCGGCGGTGCCGCGGCCGCGTCCACGAGCGAGCCCAGCGACGCCCAGATCCAGGAGGCGCGCCAACTCGCCCAGCAGTTCTTCAAGAACCTCAAGGGCGAGCTGCAGAGCGCCATCAAGGAAGGCGGCCCCGTCCACGCCATCGATGTCTGCGAAGAGGTCGCCCCCGGCATCTCGGGCAAGCTCTCCACCAAGAGCGGCTGGGCCGTGGGCCGGACGGCGCTGAAGGTGCGCAATCCGCGCAATTCGCCCAGCGTGCGCGAGCGCGCCGTGCTCATGGACTTTAAGCGGCGCCACGACGGCGGCGAGTCCCTCAAGGGCATGGAGGACGCCACGGTGATCCAGGAGGGCAATCGCCGCTATCTGCACTACATGAAGGCGATTCCCACCGCCAACGTCTGCCTGACCTGCCACGGCTCGGACGTCTCGGGTGACCTGAAGAAGGCGATCGACGCCAGCTATCCCGCCGACGCGGCGACCGGCTTTGCGGAAGGCGAGCTGCGCGGCGCCTTCACCTTCGTCAAGCCGCTCAACTGATCCGCGTGCGTGTGGCCGTCGGCGCCCCGTCCCTTGCGGCGGTGCGTCGGCGCGCGCCTCACCACAACCAGGTCTCCACGTCCGCAACGGGCTCGCCCCGGTGGGCGAAACGCAGTCCCTTCACGCAGCGCACGATCCACCAGATCGTGGCGAACAGCAGCACCAGCCAGCCGATCAGCACGATCGCCAGCACGGACCCGACGACAAAATAAAGCAACCCGATCCAGAACGTCCGGATCTGGAAGCGATAGTGGCTGACCAGCCAGTCCGGCGAGTCGTCCGTGTAGACGTAGGCGATGACCACGCCGATGATGGGCGTGATGATTCCCGTCAGAAAGAATAGCAGGTACAGGATGTAGACGATCTTGGGCAGTTTGTCGTCGCCGTCGGCGCTGCCCGGGCGTTGCTGCTTGGCTGGGACCGGATCGTACATCGCTCGCTCGCTTTCATCCGTAGAGATACGACGTCACCGCCACCGCGCCGGCGATGCCGGCGGCGTCCGCGCACAGTGCCGCTGCCAGGGCGTGCCGGATGCGCCGGATCGCCACGGCGCCGAAATACACCGCCAGGACGTAGAACGTGGTCTCCGTCGAGCCCTGGAACGTGGAGACCAGATAGCCCGTATAGCTGTCCGGTCCGACGCCCGGGTCCTGGATGATCGAGGCGAGCACGCCGTACGCCCCGGAGCCCGACAGCGGGCGCAGCAGGGCCATGGGCAGGGCATCGCCGGGCAGGCCGAAGGTCGAGGTGACGCGGCTCAGCGGGTCGATGAGCAGCTCCAGTGCGCCGCTGTCGCGCAGCATGCCCACGGCGACCAGGATCGCCACCAGGTACGGGATGATGCGCAGGGCGACGTTGAAGCCGTCCTTGGCGCCCTCGACGAAGACCTCGTAGACGCGCACGCGCGCCATCGCACCGTAGCCCAGCAGCAGCACCACCAGTCCCGGAATGATCCAGGGCGCGATTTCGCGGCCGTAAACCACCGTCAGCGGGATCAGCGCGGCCACGCCGGCGAAGATGAGCAGCGACACCCACAACGGGTAGGAGCCCGGGTCCTCGGGCAGCTCGCCCCCGTCGCCGCCGAAGCTGGTCAGGATGGGGTCGCCGTTGCCCGCCGGCGCCGCGCCCGCTGCCGGCGCATCCGCTGCGGCCGGGGCCGGATCGGGCGCGGGGGCCGCCCAGTACCGCTGGAGCAGCTTGGCCATGGTGATGGCGACGGTGGTGGAGATGATCGTCGCCGCCAGGGTGGTGGGCACGATGCCCGCCGGGTCCTCGGAGCCGGCGGAGGCGCGCAGCGCGATCACCCCCGTGGGCAGCAGGGTCACGCTGGAGGTGTTCATCGCCAGGAACAGCGCCATGGCGTTGGTGGCCGTGCCCTTGTGCGGGTTGAGCTGGTCGAGCTGCTGCATCGCCCGGATGCCGAACGGCGTCGCCGCGTTGCCCAGGCCCAGGATGTTGGCCGAGAGGTTCATGATGATGGACCCCATCGCCGGGTGCTGCGGCGGCACTTCGGGGAACAGGCGCACCAGCACCGGTCGCAGGGCCTTGGCGACCACGCGCATCAGGCCGCCCTGCTCGGCGACCTTCATCAGGCCCAGGAACAGGGCCATTACGCCCACGAGGCCGATGGCCAGGGTCACGGCCGATTCGGCCGAGTCCACGATGCCCGTGCCCAGCGCCTCCATGGGCGGCGTCGGGTCTTTCGCGTCTTCCGGCGGCGTCCAGGTCGCCTGGCGCACGGCGGCGACCACGAACCCGATCACGACCAGGGCGAAAAAGACGATGTTCACGTCCGTGCGCCTCGCGATTCGCTGGCGGGGCCGAGGTTTGCCGCGCGCCTTGTCCCCGAGATGCGTCCGCTTGTAAAGGCGCGGCACCGGGGCTAGGCTCCACCGCAATTTCGGGGCGCCGGTCGCGCGCGATCGGCGCCCGGAGGATCACCGCCCGTGAAGGCCGCCCGCCCATGAAAGCCCGCGTTCACGTCACTCTGAAATCCGGCGTCCTGGACCCGCAGGGCAAGGCCATCCACCATGCCCTCTCGCAGCTCGGCTATGCGGGCGTGGACAACGTCCGCGCCGGCAAGGTCTTCGAGCTGGATATCGCCGAGAGCGACCCGGAAAAGGCGCGCGAGCGGGTCGACCGGATGTGCCGCGACCTGCTCGCCAACACCGTGATTGAGACCTACGACATCGAGCTGTCCGCCTGATGCAGGCCGCCGTCCTCGTCTTCCCCGGTTCCAACTGCGACCGCGACGTCGCCGTGGCGCTGCGCCAGAGTACGGGGCGTACGCCCCACATGGTCTGGCACAAAGACAGCGCGCTGCCCGCGGATACCGATCTGGCGGTGCTGCCGGGCGGGTTCACCTACGGCGACTACCTGCGCGTCGGCGCCATCGCCGCGCACTCCAGCATCATGCGCGACGTGCGCGAGCGCGCCGACAAGGGGCTGCCCGTCCTGGGCATCTGCAACGGCTTCCAGGTGCTCACGGAGGCGGGGCTGCTGCCCGGCGCGCTTCTCCAGAACGCGTCGCTGCGATTCGTCTGCCGCGACGTAAGCCTGCGCGTGGAAAACGCCAGCAGCATGTTCACCGACGGCTATGCCGAGGGGCAGACGATCACCATCCCGGTCGCCCACGCCGACGGCAACTACTTCGTCGCCGAAGACAAGCGGCGCAAGCTGGAGGACCGCGAGCAGATCGCGTTCCGCTACTGCGACGCCAAGGGGCAGGTGACGCCGGAATCGAATCCCAACGGCTCGGTGGGCAACATCGCCGGCGTGTTCAACAAGCAGCGCACCGTCCTCGGGCTGATGCCGCATCCGGAGCGCCTCGCCGATCCGGCGCTGGGCGGCAGCGACGGCCGGACGATGTTCGACAGCCTCGTAACGGCGCTGGCGTAGACGCGAACGGATCGCCTCATCCTTCGACAGGCTCAGGATGAGGCGGTCGGGTCATTTTGGATGGGCGCCTCATCTTCAGCTTGTCGAAAGATGAGGCGATGAGGGCACGATCCGCAGGGCCATGACCGATACCGCCGAACACACCCCCGAACCCGATCCCGAGATCACGCACGACCTGGTCGCCGAGCACGGCCTCAAACCGGATGAGTATGCCCGGGTCGAGGAAATCCTCGGGCGCGCGCCCAACCTCGTCGAGCTGGGCATCTTCTCCGTGATGTGGTCGGAGCACTGCTCCTACAAGTCGTCGAAGAGGTGGCTGAAGACGCTGCCCACGACCGGGCCGCAGGTCATCCAGGGGCCGGGCGAGAATGCCGGCGTGGTCGACATCGGCGACGGCCAGGCGGCGGTGTTCAAGATCGAGAGCCACAACCATCCCAGCTTCATCGAGCCCTACCAGGGCGCGGCCACGGGCGTGGGCGGCATTCTGCGCGACGTCTTCACCATGGGTGCGCGCCCGGTATGCAATTTGAACGCGCTGCGTTTCGGCGATCCGTCGGACGCCAAGACGCGCCACCTGGTCTCCGGCGTCGTCGGCGGCATCGGCGGCTACGGCAACTGTGTGGGTGTGCCCACGGTCGCCGGCGAGGTGACCTTCCATAGCACCTACAACCGCAACATCCTGGTCAACGCCATGACGGTGGGCGTGGCGGACCAGGACAAAATCCACTACGCGCGCGCCGTCGGGGCGGGGAATCCGGTGGTCTATGTGGGCTCCAAGACCGGGCGCGACGGCATCCACGGCGCCACCATGGCGTCCGCGTCCTTCGAGGAAGAGGGCGAGGACCAGCGCCCCACCGTGCAGGTGGGCGACCCGTTCACGGAAAAGCTGCTCATCGAGGCCTGCCTGGAACTCATGGCCACCGACGCCATCGTGGGCATCCAGGACATGGGTGCGGCCGGGCTGACCTCGTCGTCGTTCGAGATGGCATCCAAGGGTGGCGCGGGCGTCGAACTCGACCTCGACGCCGTGCCCACGCGCGAGCCCCGTATGACCGGCTACGAGATCATGCTCTCGGAGAGCCAGGAGCGCATGCTCATGGTGCTGAAGCCGGGCCGGGAGGCCGACGCGCGCCGGATCTTCGAGAAGTGGGACCTGGACTTCGCGGTGGTGGGCACGCTTACCGACACGGGGCGCATGGTGATCCGCAAGAACGGCGGGCAGGCCATCGCCGATCTGCCCATCGACCCGCTGGCCGAATCGGCGCCCGAGTACGACCGGCCCTGGGAGCCCACGCCGGCGCAGCCGATGATAACCGCGGACGAGGTACCGCCGCCGGAAGATCCCTGCGCGGAACTCCGAGAGATGCTGGCGGGCCCGGCGCTCGCCTCACGGCGCTGGATCTGGGAGCAGTACGACCACATGGTGGGCGCGGACACGGTCCAGCGCCCGGGCGGCGACGCCGGCGTGGTGCGCGTGCACGACACGAACAAGGCGCTTGCCGTGACGGTCGACTGCACCCCGCGCTACTGCCTCAACGATCCCGTGGAAGGCGGCAAGCAGGCGGTTGCCGAATCCTGGCGGAACCTCACGGCCGTGGGGGCGACCCCGCTGGCGATGACCGACAACATGAATTTCGGCAACCCGGAAAAGCCGCGGGTCATGGGGCAGTTCGTCGGCGCGGTCGAGGGCATGCGCCAGGCGGGCGAAGCGCTCGGCTATCCGGTGATCTCGGGCAACGTCTCGCTCTACAACGAGACCGGCGACACGGCCGTGCTGCCCACGCCCACCGTGGGGGGCGTGGGGCTGCTGGCCGACCTGTCGGGGATGGCCACGATCGCTTTCAAGGCGGCGGACGAGGCCGTCGTCCTGTTGGGCGAAACCCACGGGCACCTGGGCGCGTCGCTCTACCTGCAGCAGCGCACCGGGCGCGAGGACGGCGCGCCGCCGCCGGTGGACCTGGCCGCGGAGACGCGCACGGGCGATCTCGTCCGGCGGCTGATCGCCTACGGAACCGTAACCGCCTGCCACGACGTCTCGGACGGCGGCCTGCTGGTCGCGGTGGCGGAGATGGCCATGGCCGCGCGGGGCAAAATCGGCGCCGAGATCGCCGTTCCGGAAGGCACGAACATGGCCGCAGCATGCGCGTGGTTGTTCGGCGAGGACCAGGGGCGCTACCTTGTCGCAGCGCCGGATGCCGCACCGGTGCTGGCCGCCGCGCGCGACGCCGGGGTGCCGGCCCGGGCCATCGGCCGCACCGGGGGCAAGCGCGTGAGCCTGTCCACCGGGCACAGCGTGCGCATCCGCGACCTGCGCGAGGCGCACGAGGGCTGGCTGCCCGGCTACATGGACGGCGACGGTGGCTGACCGGCCGCGGGGCGCGGGTGCGCGTCGGACGTCAAGCTTTTGGAGGTGGTGATGGCCATCCAGGCCCACGAAATCGAGAAACTGATCAAGGAGGGCATCTCGGACGCGACCGTCCAGATCCACGACATGGCCGGCGACGGGGAGCACTACGCGGTCTACGTCACGTCCCCGGCGTTCGAGGGCAAGTCCCGGGTCCAGCAACACCAGATGGTGTACCAGGCGCTTCAGGGCCGAATGGGCGAGGAGCTGCACGCCCTGGCGCTGCAGACCGCGGTGCCCAAGTCCTGAACCGCGCGCGAGACGTTTTCCAGGCACAGGCGAGAAGGACGCGAGAGCGAGCCATGACCGAGCAGACCGTGCAGGACCGAATCGCCCAGGAAATCAAGGACAACGACGTCGTGCTCTACATGAAGGGCACGCCGGTGTTCCCGCAGTGCGGTTTCTCCGCCGCCGTCGTGCAGGTGCTCAACCAGCTCGGCGTCAAGTTCCACGGCGTGAACGTCCTCGACGACCCGGCGCTGCGCCAGGGCATCAAGGACTTCACCAACTGGCCCACGATTCCGCAGCTCTACGTCAAGGGCGAGTTCCTGGGCGGCTGCGACATCATCCGCGAGATGTCCCAGTCCGGCGAACTCCAGGACACGCTCAAGCAGAAGGGCGTGGAGATGGAGAACGCCGCATAGGGCGTCATCGCCTTCCCGCCTTCACACCGGACGACACCATGCGGCCGGCCGGCATCGGGCAGATTCCGGCCGGCGCTTTGGTTGGGCGCGCCTGCGGCGCCGGCGGACCAGCCGGCCTTGTCTGCCAGGGGCTCGTAACGCACGGCCCGTCCGTCCCGTTTTGCAGGATATCGTCGCGCGGTAGGCGCAAGACCATATTGCATCGTGCATGGGGTGCGGCCTATCTAAAGGGCCGGTTCTCATCCGATCGAATAAACACGCCGGGCGAATCGGCGGGGACCGGTTTTTCTTCCTGCGCCACGGGTGTTGAGCGGCGGCGACATGGCCACGGTTCTCCTCATCGAGGACATCCCCAGCAACGCGGAGATGTACCGCGTTATTCTGGAGCGCGACGGACACCACGTGCGCGTCGTGGAAACCATGGCGGCGGCGCAGGATGAGCTGGGCCGGGCGCTCCCCGATGCCGTGCTGCTGGACCTCCAGCTTCCCGACGGCAACGGGCTCGACCTGCTGCACAGCCTGCGCGGGGCGGGGACGATGGTGCCCACGGTTGTGCTCACCGGCAACGGTTCGGTCCAGCGTGCGGTGGACGCCATGCAGGCCGGCGCGACCGATTTCCTGATGAAGCCGTGCAGCGCGGACAAGCTCTCCGAGGCGGTGGGGCAGGCCGTGGTGCGCTGGACGCCCTCGGATGGGCCGCCCGTGAGTGGCGGCGAGGCGGGCCGGCCGAGTCGCGGACCGTCCGGGTTCATCGGCGAATCCCTGGCGATGCGCAACGTTTTCGCCTTGATCGACAACGCCGCGGCGTCCTCGGCGCCGGTGTTCATCACCGGCGATTCCGGCACGGGCAAGGAACTGTGCGCGCGCGCCATTCACGAGGGCGGGCCGCGGCGCAACGGGCCCTTCGTGCCGCTGAACTGCGCCGCCATCCCGCGCGAACTCATCGAGAGCGAGATCTTCGGCCACCGCAAGGGCGCGTTCACCGGCGCGGTGGAAAACCGTGAGGGCGCGGCGGCCCTGGCCGATCACGGGACCCTGTTCCTGGACGAGATCTGCGAGATGGATCTGGATCTCCAGGCCAAGCTGCTCCGTCTGGTCCAGCAGGGGACGTTCAAGCGCGTCGGCGATACCCACGAGCGCGAGGTGGATATCCGCTTCGTCTGCGCCACCAACCGCGACCCGCTGGCCGAGGTGCGCGCGGGCCGCTTTCGCGAGGACCTGTACTACCGGCTCCATGTGGTGCCGCTGGCGCTGCCGCCGCTCAAAGAGCGCCAGAGCGACATCCGCGTGCTCGCCCAACGTTTCCTGGCCGACTTCGCCACGGTCGAGCGCAAGCCGTTCCAGGGCTTCAGCGACGATGCCATGCGCGCCCTGGCGGCCTATCACTGGCCGGGGAACGTGCGCGAGCTGGAAAACGTGGTGCGCTCGGTGACCGTCCTCAACACGGGTTCCGTGGTCACGCGCGACATGCTGCCCGACTATATCCGCGACGCTGGCAGTGTTCCCCAGGCCAACGGCGCCGCCGCCGAGCCGGACGGCGCGGTCGCGGACGAGCAGGCGGCGATCGACGACGTGCTGGTCCAGCCGCTGGAGCGCCTGGAGATCCTGGCCATCGACACCGCCATCGCGCGTTTCGACGGCAATATCACGCGCGCGGCGCAGGCGCTGAACATCTCCACCTCGACAATCTACCGCAAGAAACAGTCGTGGCGCCGGCGCTACGGGGACGAACCCCAAGTGTGATTCGATGCCGCAGGGCGCTCGGGCGGCGATCCCGACCCCGGCGCCGACGCAACGGTTTCCCTTTCGGATACCATTGCCTTACCCTCATCGCGCACGCCGCCACGGGCCCGCATCCGGCGGCGTGAACTGGGTTTTCAACCGCAACCGCGCAACGCGCCCGCCGCAGTGAGCGAGTCGAATGGGGGAGCGCCAGCGCAGCCAGGCGAGTGGCGTCGTCGGGACGGAACCTGCGTGTGATACGGTTCGCGTCCTGGGGACCGGCGACGGGGGCGGCACGCTCGATTCGGCGGACCTGGAGGCGGTGTTCAGCGCGCTCGGGGAGATCCTCGTGCTCGCCATGCCGGACGGCCGCCTGCGCGCGTGCAATCGGGAGGCGCAGCTTTTCCTGCGTGAGCGCGACGGGACGCGCGCCCGGTGGCCCGACCTGTATGCGCTCCTGGGCCGTGCCGCGGCCGCCGGCGCCGAGGCGGAGGTGCTGGGGTTCCTGGATGCGCCCGCGCCGGAGCCCGTCACAATAACGTATCACATGCCCGGCGGGCGCACGCGGACCATCGAGTGGCGCAGCGCGAGCCGAGCCGTCGAAGGTGCGGGTGTACGCGTCGTCGTGGGCCGGGACGTCAGCGGCCACGCTGCGGCGGACGCCGCGCTGCAGCAGAGCCGCAAGCGCCTGGAGCTGCTCACGGCCGCGACCCAGGACGGTTTCTGGGAGTGGAATCTGACCACGGATGCGGTGTGGTTCTCACCGCAATGGAAGGCCCAGCTCGGCTACGCCGACGCGGAGTTTCCCAACACCATCGCGGCCTGGCGCGCCGCCATGCACGCTGACGACTGGGAAGACTTCCGGATCCTCACCTCGGACTATGTCGCGGGCGAGGTGGACAAGCTGGAGATGGTCCAGCGCTACCGCCACGCGCGCGGCTACCGCGTCTACGTCCTGAGCCGGGCGACCTGCGAGCACGACGCCTTCGGCCGGGTCATCCGGCTGGTCGGCGCGCACACCGATCTTACCGAAATCAAGAAGCGCGAGGCCATTCTCCGGCGCAACATCGCCATGCGCCGGGCGGTCACCGACGGTGCCCTGGACGCCATTATCACCACCAACCAGGATGGCCGGATCGTCGAGTACAATCCCGCCGCCGAGACCACCTTCGGCCACGTCGCCCGCGACGCCATCGGCGCCGACATGGCGGGGCTGCTTTTTCCGCCCGGGCAGCGCGATACCTTCCGCAACGAAATGGCGCGCTACCTTGAGGACGGGGATGTGGGCACGTGGAACCAGCGCCGCGAGGTCGAGGCGGTCACGGCCGACGGGCGGCGGATTCCCGTGGAACTGACGGTCATCCCCGTCGACATCGACCGCGAGAGCTATTTCACTACGTACCTGCGCGATATCTCGGAGAGCAAGGCGGCGCAGCGTGCGCTGGCGGAGAGCGAGGCGCGCTTTCGCGACCTGGCGGCGAACGTGCCGGGGGTGATCTACCAGTGGTTCGAGACGGCCGACGGGCGCGAGGGCTACTCCTATGTCAGCCCGCGCTGCCGGGACATCTTCGGGGTGGACGCGGCGGCCCTGGAAGCGGACGCGTCGGCGCTGCCCCTTCATCCCGACGACATGGAGGCCTGGCGCGAGAGCCTTGCGGAGAGCAAGCGCGCCGGCGGGGACTGGAGCTTCGAAGGCCGCTTCATCCTGCCCTCGGGCGAGGTGAAGTGGTGGCGCGGCGTTTCCCGGCCGGTGTTCGGCGACAACGGCGACGTCGTGTTCAACGGCCTCATCCTCGACGTCACGGAGCAGAAGCGCCTCGAAGGTGAGCTGCGCGAGGCCAAGGACCAGGCCGAATCGGCGAACCGGGCGAAGAGCGAGTTCCTGGCCATGATGAGCCACGAGATCCGCACGCCCATGAACGGCATCCTGGGGACGCTGCAACTGCTCAGCGATTCCGACCTGGGCGCGGAGGAGGCCACCCTGGCCGCGCGCGGGCGCGACAGTGCGCAGACCCTGCTGAGCCTGCTCAACGACATCCTGGACTATTCCAAGATCGAGGCCGGGCGGCTCAGCCTGGAGCCGGCAACCTTCGATATCGCCGGCCTGCTGCGTGGGGTGGACGAACTGGTCCGGCCGCAGGCGGCGGCGAAGGGGCTGGGCTACAGCAGCCGCATCGATCCGGGCGTGCCCGCGCGGCTGTACGGCGACGAGGGCCGGCTTCGCCAGATGCTGCTCAACCTGGCCACCAACGCGGTGAAGTACACCGAGACGGGCGAGGTGGCGGTCGCGATCGAACGCCCGGCAGGTGCGGCGCCGCCTGCTGCGGGCGAAACGATGTGGTTGCGCTTCAGCGTGCGCGACACCGGGGTGGGGATCGCCGAGCACATGCGCCAGCGGGTGTTCGCCAAGTTCGACCAGCTCGACCGCGCGCGCGGGCGCAGCCTCAAGGGAACGGGTCTGGGTCTCGCCATCACCAAGCGGCTCGCCGACCTGATGGGCGGGCGCATCGATTTCCAGAGCCGCGAGAATGCGGGCAGCCTGTTCTGGCTCGACGTGCCGCTGACGGTGGTGGCCGAGGCGCCAGCGGAGTCCGGCGGCGCGCCCTCGGGGGTGGCCGCGGTCGCGCAGGCCCGGCGCGAAATCCGCGTCCTGGTGGCCGAGGACAATCCGACGAACCAGCTCGTGGTCCGGCTCATGCTGGAGAAGCTGGGGTGTGCGGTGCGTGTGGTCGACGACGGCCCGGACGCCGTCACCATGGCGACGACCGAATCCTTCGACCTTGTCCTCATGGACGCCCAGATGCCCACCATGGACGGCACCGAGGCAACCCGCCGCATCCGGGCGCAGGAGTCGCCGGGGCGGCGCCAGCCCATCCTGGCGCTGACGGCGAACGCGCTACCCGAGCAACTGGCCGAATACCGGGCGGCCGGCATGGACGACACCATCGCCAAGCCGGTGGTGGAGTCGCGCCTGCAAGCGGTGCTGGATAGCGTGGCGGTCCGGCCGGCGGAGACCGCCAGCGGCGGCGCGGATAGCGCACCGGAGTCCATGGACGCGGCTGCCGGGTCGGAATGGGAAGACTCGGGGTCGGAAGACGCGCCGGAGGCGGCCGATATCGCGGCCGGCAGCCCCGTCTGCGATCCCACCGTCATGGAACGTTTCGGTGCCGATTTCGGCATGGCGACGGTGCCGCGGCTGGTCGCGACCTTCCTGGACGATCTGCGCGACAAGGAGGCGAAGCTCGGGCCGGCCCTCGACGCCCGGGATGTGGACCAGGTCCAGCGCCTGTGCCACCAGCTCAAGAGCACCGCCGGCAGCTATGGCGCGGAGCGGTTGCGCATCCTGGCCACGGCGGCGAACGACGCGGCCGTGGCCAGCCGCCCGCGCGAGGCCCTGGCGCTGGGCCGCCGCGCGCGCGATGCCCTTCCCGACACCATCGCCGCGTTCGAGAAACTGCCCGAGGCGTTGGGCGCCGGCGACAGTGTCTGATTTCTGTTGGCGGTTGCATGCGCCAACGCATGCAGCGATCGCTGCGCACGCCACGGCGGCCGGATTATCGCCCCGATGCGGCGCCACCCGAAGCACATCAGCGCCGGATTGGGATCCGCCGGAAAGCGCGTGCGTCCCCGCCAAGGATGCGGGATATCCGGCTGTCGTCCGCCACCAGCCAGGCACTGCATGCGCCGGTTTGGAGGGCCTGGTACACCTCGCCGGCGGAGATGCGCACCTGAGACAACCCCCGCAGCCGCGGGTGGTGGCCCAGACGGGCGAGGTCCCCGGGCGTGCCGCAGAGCGTCATGCCGGGGCGAAGCGCCTTGACCGTTTCGACGGACGAACCGCCGGGCACGATCAGATAGCCGATGACCTCGCCGGCCTTCGTTTGGTCGCCATGGCGGATCACGGCGATGTCGCTGAGGTGGCGCGCAAATCCAAGCGGGAACGCCGTTACCGGTGTCATACCCGGTAGGCGAAGTTGGCGCATGTTCTGGTGCCAATCCGTGAAGACGAGAGTTTGTTCATCAACAAAATCGAAACCGGCAATCGGACTTGACGCGGTGAATTTGAGTTCTGGATTGCCGTTCGCCACGCGATAGAGGTTGGCAGGCACGACGTTGCCGCTCGCCAGCCACAGGTAACCGTTAGGGTCGAAATTGAATCGGCCCGCCCAGAAACCATCGACCTTGTCCAGTCGGACCCGGAAGTACGGTCGGGCACGGTTCCCGTCGAGACGCCATATCGTCCCGTCGCCGCCGGCGCCGGAGGATTCGCTGAAATACAGACGGCCGACCGGATCCACCGCGACATCGCGGGTGTAGGTGTCGTGCGTGTAGATCCGCCGCACGCCATCCGCGGTCATTTCGTAAAGATGATTGTCGTTGTGATTGGAGAAGAAGATCCGGCCATCGGGGGCTGTGGCGACGCTGTAGATCGTTCCTTCGCCCCAGGTGAACGCGATGGTCCTGTCCCCGTCGACGCGCTTGAAGATGGGCCCCGTGCGGTCGGCGGCGTCGGCGAGGTAGACGGGCGGCAGACGGACTGGTGCGGCTGCGCTGCCGTGCGCCGCGAGCAGTTGCGTCTCCTGACCCGACAGCTCCGCCAGGACGCTTTCGACATCGGGAGACCACGTGAGGACGTGTACCGGGATCGCCCAGACCCGATCGGATCCAAGATGCTTAAGGCCACCGTCGCCGAAGCCAACCACATGGCCGGCCGGTGTAAGAATGGGCGCGCCGGAATGGCCGCGGTTCAGTGCCCCGTTGAAGCGGATCACCTCGGTGGTGATCGCGGGGCTGTTCCGTCGCGCGAGATTCGGGATGAGTTCCGTCGGGAGCATAGCCCTGAGCGACCCGCGGGCGGGCATCTCCCGTTCGAGGTAACTTGCTGCCTGGCCGAAGGCGCCCAGGGCGTAGCCCAGGACCCGGAGCCGGCCTGTGCCGAGGTCGTCCCGCGTTGCCAAGCCCTGATCCCCCAGCCCGGGCGCAGTCAGGAACGCCGCATCGTGTTCCTTGTCGACAAGGTGAATGACGAGCGGTTTGGGCGGGGACAGGCGCCGATTGTTCGCCGTGATCCGGTTGCAATCGACCACCGCATGAAGTGCGGTCACGATACCGATGCGATCCCGAACCCGGGTGCGGAAGCCGGTGAAGGTCCGGTTCGGGCCGTGACACCGCAGGCGGAAAACGTGATCGCAATGGGCGGCTGCCTCGCCCGCGGCAGGTGCCGGTTCGGGACAGCGCGCGGCGGCTTCGGCGGGGTTCGCCGCGAAAACCGCTGTTACCCCCGTGAAGACGGCCATGGCCGTCGTGATCGCTGCTATTCGCGGCATAATTCGGTCACGACTTGGCGAAGGCGTTGATCGTCCGGGATCGCGCGTTCCAAGGCGCGGCCGAGCGGCCCGAGTTCGCCGACCACGACGTCGCGGAACCGCGCATCGGGAAGGGCGGCGGCACCGCCGCGCAGTTCGGCGCAGGCATCCGCGATGGCGCCGTAGAGCACCGCCTGTTGCGAACGACCGCTGGATACGTGCCCTTCGGGCGTGAGCCAGCCGTGGCTCCGGGTTACCATCCCACTGGTGGCACCGACCGCGATCCCGATCCCCAGGGCAGCCACCGGCCGAAGGTCGACGGCGAGAGGGCGCACGTCCCCGTTCCCGCCTGCGACGAGGGCGCCCGCGCCGCCCAGAAGGCCGAGAACCCCCGCGACCACGCTGGCAACCGTCTCGGAGACCGAAAGCCCAACCAGCCAGCCGATGCTTCCGCCCAATAGAATGGCCGCAATGCCTTGCCCGATAACGGATGCATGGGATCGTGCGTTTGCCATGGAGATGCGCACAGGGGGCGAGCCCTCTCCGTCGCCATGCATGTCGTCAACGCGATACCCCGCCGCGTGCGCCTGAATCGACGCCAAACATCCAAAACGCCACGCCCCCGGCGCGCGAAGGGACGGGTGACCGCGAGATTAGCACGCGTGCCAGCCCGTCGAATCGGTCATGAGTGTTAGGGGGATCAATCGGATGGATGCGGTGCGTACGGGGCTGGCCGATGGGAGCGGCGGCGGTATTACTCCGCGGGTCTATTGCGTTCCGCTTCCGTTCTCCATATCTTGTGCGTATGCTGTGTGATTACCTGACCTTGCAAGGCTTCCTGGATCTGGTGCCGGGCGAGGGCCACACTGATCCGCTGCCGTTCCGGGTACTGACGGCATGACGGCGTCAGCGATCCACCGCACCGATCTGCTGCCCACAGCGATGAACGCCGGCAAGGAGGTCGCCGTGCGCGACCTGCTGCGCGCGTGGCGCCGGGCGGCGGATGCCGTCGCTGCGGACCAGTGGACGCGCTTTTTCC
>CAJXKW010000076.1 GCA_913055855.1 uncultured Limimonas sp.
TGGCGATGTTGCGCACGTCCTCGGGGAGCAGGTCCTCGCCGGCGTTCTTGCCGAGCTGGTTCTTCAGCTTGTTCAGGTTGAAGAACAGCTTCTTCTGCGAGGCAGTCGTGCCCAGTTTGACCTGGCTCCAGTGCTTGAGGACATATTCCTGCACGGCCGCACGGATCCACCACAGCGCGTAGGTCGAGAAGCGCACGTCGCGGTCCGGGTCGAACTTGCGCACGGCCTGCACGAGACCCACCAGGGCCTCGGACACCAGATCGTCGAGCGGCAGACCATAGCCCGTGAAGCCACGCGCGATCTTGACCGCGAGACGGAGGTGGCTCTCCACGAGACGGCGCGCGGCCTGACGGTCGCCGTGATCACGCCAGCGCAGCGCCAGCTCGTGTTCCTCCTCCTTGTCCAGCATGGGGACCTGCCGCGATTTCGCCAGCAGGTCGCCGAGGCTGTCCAAGGTGATCTCGCTTTGCATTTCGTTGCGTTCGCTCATGGCGTTCATCCGGTTCATTGCGCCTGTGGTCCCGCCTTTTCCGTCGTTGATCGTGGCGTCCGACGCGAAAGATCCGTCGAAAACCGTCGACACGGCCCCCGGAGATACCGGAACGCCGCGCCGCACCTCGGAACGTTGGGGGAACACAGATGTTATATGGTGTCCGTAGCGCGCGTGACAACCCCCGCCTTTGACGTTTTCGAAAGATCGCGGCGGCCAGAGAGCCCGATCCGGGCCGGCACGGACACGCCAAGCGCCCGCGCACCCGGGGGGCGTGTTGTCTGACGGGGCCGGGCCAATGCTGCGCCGGCGATGCCTTTCAGCGCGCCGGTTCGGGGATGCCCGCCTGCCGGCAGGCGGCCGTGACCGTGTTGGCGAGCAGGCAAGCGATGGTCATCGGGCCGACGCCGCCCGGCACGGGCGTGAGGCCGCCGGCCACCCCGCGCACGGCCTCGAAGTCGACGTCGCCCACGAGCTTGCCGCGCTCGCCCGGGTTTTCCGGCGGCAGCCGGTTGATGCCCACGTCGATGACGGTTGCTCCGGGTTTCACCCAGTCTGCCTGGACCATGTGCATGCGGCCCACGGCGGCGATCAGGATATCGGCCTGGCGCGCCATGGCGGGGAGGTCGCGCGTGCGCGAATGCGCGATGGTGACCGTGCAGTTCTCCGAGAGCAGGAGCTGGGCCAGTGGCTTGCCCACGATGTTGGAGCGCCCAAGGATGACGGCGTGCTGGCCGCTCAGGTCCGCACCGAGGTGGCTCTTGACCAGCATCAGGCAGCCCAGCGGCGTGCACGGGACCATCGCACGGGCGCGCTGGCCGGTGGCGAGCCGGCCCGCGTTGACGACATGGAAGCCGTCCACGTCCTTGGCCGGGTCGATGGTGTTGATGACCCGCTCGGGGTCCATGTGCTCGGGCAGGGGGAGCTGGACGAGGATGCCGTGGACGCGCGAATCGCCGTTGAGCCGTTCCACCAGATCCACGAGTTCCTGTTCCGGCGTCTCGGCGGGGAGCATGTGCTGAAACGATTCCATGCCCAGCTCGGTGGTCTTTTTCACCTTGCTGCGCACATAGACTTGGCTGGCCTCGTTTTCGCCGACCATCACCACGGCGAGACCGGGGATGAGGCCGTGTTCGGCCTTGAGGTCGGCGACCTGCCGGCCCACGCCCTCGCGCAGCTCGGCGGCGCTCGCCTTGCCGTCGATCAGGGTTGCTTCGGACCCGCTCATGATTCGCCTCCCTTTTTGTTGGATTCGCCGATGTCGCTGCGCAGGCGTTCGGCGAGGTCGGCCGGATCGCCCGCGATATGCAGCGTCTTTTCCCGCGCGTTCGCGCCGGCGGTGATCGTGACGGCGGACTTGGGCCGTTTCCAGCGCTTGGCGAGAAGGTGGATCAGGGCAGCGTTTGCCTTGCCTTCGGTCGCCGGCGCGTTGACGCGTATCTTCAGTGCCTGCGTCCCGTCACCGAGGGAGACCGGGCCGTCGATTCGCGCCGCCTTGGCGCCGGGCTGCAGGCGCACGCGCAGGCGCACGCCGTCGGACACCGGCTGCCAGGGGGGCATGGCTTACATGCCCGCGCCCACGGCGCCGGCCTGCGCGACGCTTCGGCCCAGGCGCATCAGGAAATCCTGCACCAGGATGATACCCAGGATGAGGATGATCGGCGAAATATCGATCCCGCCGAGGTTGGGCAGGAATTGGCGGATGGGGCGCAAAGCCGGTTCGGTGATTCGCCACAGGAAATCGACGATCGTATAGACCAGCCGGTTGGTCGTGTTGATGACGTCGAACGCGATCAGCCAACTCATGATGGCCGAGGCGATAATGGCGAAAAGATACAATTGCAGCGCCATGTTGACGACGCGGATGATGGGAATGAGCACGACGTCCATGAGGTCCCCCGGGTGCTCGGCGGGCGCGCCTGTCGCGCGGCGCGCCCGCGCGTGCCGATGTGCCGGCGCGGCCCGCGGCCGCGGCGCGTGCAACCTAGCCGCGGGTGGGGTGCGAGACAAGGCGTGTGCATCGCCCCGGCGCGCGCCGGGGCTGCCCCGCGCGGTGCGGCCGGAAGGTGATACGCTGCAAAGCGCTTGACAGGTGGGAGGGTGATTCCCAATATCCACGACCGCAGACGGGGCAACGCTCCGTTCGCCACGACACGCTGGACGCCGTAGCCTTCCCAACCGCGTCCGGTATTCCTCGCGTGGGGCCGTAGCTCAGTTGGGAGAGCGCCAGAATCGCACTCTGGAGGTCAGGGGTTCGAGCCCCCTCGGCTCCACCAACATAGCTCGTCGCGCGGTTCATTCCTGAAAATCGAAATCGCCAGCGTCAGCTTGGTGTTGGCGCGTGGCCGCTTCGTCGCAGGTGGCGCGGGTGTTGGCGGCTTCGCGCGTCACCTTCATGCCACGCCGGATCCAACCGCCGGGCCGGGGGAGTCAGACCGGATCCGGGGCGAAGATGCGGCCGATCAGGCCGCGCGCGACCGCGGCGGCGTTTTCGGTCCGCGTGGCGTTGTCCAGGCCTTCCGTGAACAGCCGGCGGATCAGGGAGTCGCGCCGCGGGTCGTCCGCCGGGAGTTCGAAACGGATGCCGATCCCGTCACCGCCGACGCGCGCCACCACACCCGGAACGTGCCCCACGCCGCGGATGCCCAGGTGGACCGCGTCGCCGGGCGCGAGCGCCGGTGCTGCCGGGTCCGGCAGGATGCGCGCCCCGTTCAGCGAGGCATCGCCCAGGTGTACGGCCGCGCTGGCCTCCGTCTCGGGGCGGCGCAGCTCGGCTGGCTCGTCGAGATCGAAGCGCTCCTCCGTCCGCCGCGCCGGCGCCGCCACGGCGCACGCGATGACGATCAGCAGGATCACGGCGTTGAACGACGCCCAGAAGGCGACCACCGGAATCAGCGTCGATTCGTCGACGATGCGCGTCGCCGGGTGCGCGTTTACCGCAAGTCCGCAGACGGTGAGCGCGAGCAAAATCGCCGCGGTCCAGAACGTTGGCGCGTGCCTGCCGCCGGCGCGCGCGGCCTGGCCCTTGGGTGTGACGGAGAAGGGCAGGTTCCACGGCGAGATCAGCGTGGCGAACACACCCGGCAGCAGGCGAAACGCCTGCATGGCGCCGATCGCCGTCTGGGCGAGCGGAAAGAAGGCGCCGGTGGCGAAAAAGCGCAGGGTGCTCATCATGACCGCGATCATGGGAAGCTGGTAGCGCACGATGGCCTCGGCTTCCGCGTCGTGGAGCGGGTCCAGGCCGAGCCAGAGGTAGACCACCGGCACGATCAGCGCGGTCGTCTGGACCAGCGCCTGGGTGATCCAGTGCAGGGGCAGGAACAGCACCCGCTTGATGAACGGCAGGCCGGGACCGAGCGGCCCGTCCCGGAGGTGCAGGATCTGCATCGCCCCGCGCGCCCAGCGGCTGCGCTGGACGAACAGCGCGGCAAGGGACTCCGGGGCAAGCCCGATCGCCAGGCGTTCGCCCAGGAACCGCGTGATCCAGCCCTTGCGCAGAAGCGCCAGCGTGAGAAGCATATCCTCGGTGATCGAGCCGGTGGGCACCTGTCCGCCAATGGTGTCCAGCGCAGCGCGGCGCGTAATCGAGTTTGAACCGCAGCAGAAGGCGCAGTCCCAGCCGTCGCGGGCGGGCATGATTTCGTCGAAGAACAATCGCTGGTCGTCGGGCAGGACGTGGCGCAGCGCGAGGTTCGACTGCATCGGGTCATTGTTGAAGAATTCGTGCGGCGCCTGGACGATGCCGACCCGGGGGTCCGCGAAGAAGCCCATCATGCGCATCAGGAAGTCGCGCCGCGGCACGAAGTCTGCGTCGAAGATCGCCACATAGGGCGCGTGGGTGCGTGCCAGGGCGGCATTGATGTTGCCGGCCTTGGCGTGCGCATTCCCGTCGCGGCGCAGATAGGTCACCCCCTTGGCCGCGCAGAGCTCGCGCAGCCACGGCCGGTCGGAATCGTCGAGCACGTGGATGTTCAGCCGGTGCCTGGGCCAGGCCAGCCATGTCGCGCCCACGATGGTGCGCTCCAGGACCTCGCGCCCCTCGTCGTAGGTCGGGATGAGCACGTCCACCGCCGGCAGCTCCTCCGGCGTCCGGGCGCGCAGGCGGGCCTCGTGGGCGTCCGCCTCGGCGCGCCGGTCGCGCCGCCGGACGAGTGTCACCCAGAGCACAACGGCGTCGAAAAGCGCCAGAGCTTCGATCAAGAACAAGGCCCAGATCCACACGCCCTGCACCGTCGTCGGGTCGGCCGGCAGCACGGTTTCCGGGAAGCGCCACCACAGATAGCGCGCCACCACGGCGATCCCGAAGCCCACCACGAGCGCGCGCACGGTGTTCGCGCGGCGCGGCAGCATCGGCGCGATCCCAAGGTGGAGGCCCAGCACGAAAAGAAACGGCGCCCCGTCGGCGAGCGTCATGGCGCAGAATCCCCCGTGACGTCGGCCGTTTGTTCGGGGATGTTCACGGTGGCGCCGGCCGCGGGTTCGTCCGCGCCGCGATCGAAGACGGCGGCCGCGTCCTCGGCCGCCCGGAGCGCGGCCGTGCGCACGCTCTGCAGCGGATTCCGGCGGTCCAGCCGGACCTCCGCCATGCGCCCGACGTGGCAGAACGGCGCGCCCTGCATGGCGAAGCCGGAAACGGGCGGCGCCACGATCACCCGCGCGGCGTCGGGGTCGGGCTCCGGTGCCTGGGCGGCGAGCCGGTCCCGGGCATGGCGGCTCCCGGCGCCCCGGATGGCGCGGATCTCGCCGCTGTACCAGCGGTTCGTGCCGGCGAGCCGGAACTGCGCCTGATCGCCGACGGCCACGGACCCGGCAACGTCGGGATCGACATGGGCTTCGATGAAGCGCTGGCTGCACGCGATCAGGCGCGCCACCGGTTCGCCCTCGGCGACCGGGCTGCCGGCGGCGGGGGAGTCTCGCCAGACCACGCCGGTGCCGAAAGGAGCGAAGCTTCGCGCGGTTTCGACGCGGGCGCGAACGCGCGTCACCCGCTGCGCCAGTGCACGACGTTCGGCCGCGAGCCGGTCGATCTCGGTACCGAGTTCGTGCCGGCGCACGCGTAGTTGGTCCAGGCGGCGTCGGGAATAGGGTACGTCCTCGAAGCCGCGCCCGACGAAGGTCCCCGTCCGCACGGCCTCCAGCGCCGTCTGGGCCGCTTCGGCGCGCGCTTCGGCCTCGGCGCGCTCGGCCCTGGCCGTGGCGACCGCCGCGCGCGCCGCGTCGCGTTGGGCGCCCGAGCGATACCCATTGTCCGCGAGCTTCGCCACGCGTTGACGGTCGCTTTGCGCGTGCCGGAGCTTCGCGTCGGCCCGCTCGGCGGCCGCCCGGGCGGCGCGGCGTTCGGCGCGAAGCCGTGCCGTGCTCGCGGCCGTGTGCTCGCGCGTATGCTGCGCAAGCTCGGAAATCCGGGAATCGAGGGTTTCGAGCCGACGCTGAAGAACCTTGGCCTGGCGTCCGAGCGTATCGCGTTCGGCCGCAAGTTCGGCGGCCAGCGCGCGCTCGCGCCCGCGGCGCACGATGCGCAGCACCGGGGCATCCGGGGAGACGGCGTCGCCCGCCGCCGGGGAGGCGCGCAGAACCCGGCCGTCGAACGGGCTGGTCAGGGTGGTCATCGGGGCGTTGACCACGGCCGTGCGGGTTACGTGCCCCGTGACGTGGGGCGACCAGACCCAGGCGGCCGCGCCGAGTGCGGCAGCGGCGCCGATGAAGCGTATGGGACGTGTGCCTGTCATGATCTTCGCGTCTCCGGCGGCCCGCAAATCCGAGGGGCGCCGTGGAGTCTCGCCTAAAACGGTTACCAACTATTTAGAAAGTGGTATCATACTCGATGATGGCAACCTTTTTGCTACCGATTTCGGATAGGCTGTTGGTGTCAGAGGGTATTGAGTCCCGACATTTGCATAAGGACGGCGCCGTGGCGGGAGGCACACTGGGGTGACGCCTTCGCGTGGCTCCGCAGTCAACCCGGCCGGTACAGACACGCGCGGGAACGCATTTTCCAAGCCGAAACGGCATAGCCCGCGCGGGGCGCGATGCCGGGAGCGGGCAGGGGCGGCAAGGCCGCGCCGCGCCTCACTTCAGGTTGCGCATGCCCGACAGGCGCGGGCGGAAGTACGCCCGGTGGCGCAGGCGACGGTCGCCGATGATGCCCAGCAGCCAGGGGTCGTAGTCGTACACCATCTCGGCGACGATGACGGCGGTGCCGCCTACGGTGACCAGGTCCGCGGGCACGTCCGCGTCGCCGCCCGTAGTGCCCACCTTGCTCGCCGCGGCGAGGCTGCCGCCACCGTCGAGCTGCCAGGCCACCTCGGGCGGTTTGTCGGCGGCTTCCTTGATCACGGCCGAGACGATCGTGCGCGAATTGCCGCCCGCCGGAAACGGATGGAGCATGGTGGGCACGGCATTGAACGCGTCGGTGAGCGAAGCCGTCGAGGGATCGCGGTCGCGCGTCATCAGATCCCCGATCTTGGCCGCCGAAGTCTGGATCTTCATTTCGAGCAAGAGGTAGCGCCCGATCTCGGTCACGCCCAGGAACGCCACCACCAGAACCGGCAGGACCAGCGCGAACTCGATCGAGACGACGCCGCGCCGGTCCCGGCGAAGCTGCCGGAACAATCCGCGCATGCCGGCCTCCTTCAAAACGGTTCGTTGCGCACGGGCACGGTGCTGGACAGCTCGATGACGCCCAGCATCGGCCGCATCAGGGGCGTCATGGGCGGCCACGCATAGGTCACGTGGTAGACCACGATCGCATCCGGCCCGCCCAGGCCGGCGGCGCCCATGTCGCTGTCCCATTGCCCGTTGCCGTTGACGTCGGTGTAGGCCTCGCCCTTGTCGTAGTGGCCGTTGCCGTTTTCGTCCGTATAGGGCTCGGGCTCGCCGATGTCCGAGAACTCGTCGTAAACCAGGGTCTCGATCTTCAGCTCCTCGGCGTCGAGAAGCCCGAGGGTGCGGTCCTGGATGACGTCGCGGACCTGTTCGGTGCGGGTGGCCCCGTCGGGACTGCTGCCCGTGGTGCCGAAGCGGCTCGCTTGCAGCGCCGCGCCTTCCAGGGCGGCGCTGAGGAACGCCACCGTGGCCATCTCGAAAAAGCCAACCAGGAGCACGGTGAAGGGAACCGCCAGGATCCCGAACTCCAGCGTGCTGGTGCCCGCGCGATTGGAGAGAAGCCGTCCCAACATCATTCCACGATCCGCAGGTTGCTGAGCTTGTCGCCGATGCTGCGGAACGCCGCACGCAGCGTGTCGTTGTCCGGGGCGTGGTAGTAATTTGTCGGATTGCTCGCGCAGTTGCGGTACAGATCCTGGAGCGCGCTGCCGGACGCGCTGCCGCCGAAGGTGATGGTATAGAGGATGATGCCCTCGTCCTTCATCGCCTGGCAGGTCTTGGCGAACTTGTCGTTCAGCGTGGGAACCACGTCGTCCTCATCGCTGGCGCTGGGCATGTAGTCGAGCAGCCGTCCGTACGCCGTGTAGTCCGAGCCTCCGGGCGCGCTGTCCTTCCACTCGTAGAACTGGTTGACGCCGTCGGTGAGCACGATGGCGACCTTGTCCATGAGATCCTCGTCGTAGGCCAGGGGAAAGCCGGCAGGGGTCTCCTGCTCCCACACGCCCTGCCAGCGCGGCGAGAGGGTGCGCCAGCCCCAGACCAGGCCAAGGTTGCTGGTGGTGCCGCCGCGGTGCCACGGCTGCATTTCCGCCACGGCATCGGAGATCGTCGATTTCTGATTGCTCAGCGGCGTGATGGCGGGCCCGCAGCCGAGGTTCGGGCCGGTGCCGCTGTTCTGGTGATAGTTTTCCTCCTTGATCTCAGGCCAGTCGTTGTCGATCGAATTGGCTTCGTAGAGGAAGGAGTTGAAACGGGCCACGCTGGGCGGGTCGTCGGTCTCGTCCCGGTCGTCGGTGGTACGCGCCTCGACGCAGCCCTTCCACGAGGTCGGGTCGAAAGGGCTGGGACTGTCGTGGTACTTGTCGCCCGCCTTGAGCCAATCCCAGTTGTGGTCGCCGACGTTCACCGTCGCCGTGTAGGGCACAACGCTGACGTAGAGGTGGTCGAGTTCGCTGGCGTCGCCGAACATGATGTCCACCAGGTCCTGGCCGGCGGCCTTCATGGCGTCCATCTTGCTGCCGCCGCGCATCGAGCCCGTGTTGTCCATGACCAGCGCGATCTCCGCGCCACGGTTCTGGCGCTCGACCACCGAACGGCTTGAGACGGTGATGGTCTGCTCGCCCAGAACCTGCATGAACATGGTCGAGACCTGGGCCTCGGCCGTCACCGTGATGAAGCGCTGATCCGGACCGACGCTGTAGGTGAAATCGGTAACTGTGGAATCCAGGTAGTTGTCCGGGTAATTGGCGTCGAAAAAGCCCTCTGCCTCGGCCTGTCCGGAACCGGCGAAGAGCACGCGTCCCGCCGACAGCGCGGCGGCGTCGAGCGCCTTGGACAGGCGATTCTCCACCATGTACGCCCGACTCGCGTCCGTCGCGAGCCCCGCGCCCGCCATCATGGGCAGGATCGCAAAAGCGGTAATCATGGTCACATTGCCGCGGTTGTCGCGCAGCAGGCGGCGCAGATCGGCCACCGGCCGGGTGCGCGCCAACAGGCTTTGCCAGTGCATGAGTCCACTCCCTCGGTTTCCCATGTTGGAAACGAGGTTAACGCAGTTGGGTTAACGCGTTTTTAACGATTTTGCCTAGTCCACGACAAATATCCGTCAATTGTTGACCGCGATACAATCAGTATTCGATGGGTTGGATTTTGCGCGAACCGCGCCGGTGGGTCAGGCGCTGCTTTGTGCCCCGGCTTCGTCGAGATAGGTTTCCACCGCGTGCTGGCTTTGCGCCACCAGCTCGTCCAGGTCGCCTTGCAGGTCGGCGGCCCCGGCCGGTTCACCCGCGCGGCAACACGCCTCGATCCGGCGGCAGCGTTCGGAAAGGGCGGTGAGGCCCAGGCTCGCTGCGCCGCGCTTGAGCGCCTGGGCGGCGTGTTCGATCGTTTCCGGAGGGTTGCCCGGAGTTGTGGATCCTCCGGGCATACTCGCGTTCGCGCTCGCCCAGATCGCTTTCCAGCAGAAAGCGCGCCATCCCGAGGATGCCGTTCATGGGCGTGCGGATCTCGTGGCTCATCGCGGCGAGGAAACGCGACTTCACCGCATTGGCGCGCCCGGCTTCCTCGCGCGCGGCCCCGAGTTGTTGCGACTTCGCCTCCAGGTCCGCCGTTTGCTCGGCGACCTGGCGCTGCATGTCGGCGTAGAGGTGGGCATTCTCGACGGAAATGGCCATCATGAGCGCCATGGTCGCCGAAAGCCGGGGATCGGCGATGGCGGCCTGTTCGAGCTGGGTTTCCGGCGCATGCGCCCGCACCACGTGTGCGGTTTGCAGCGCCTCGGCATAGACCCGGAGACGGCCGGGCCGTTCGGGGATCTGGACCCACAAGCTGGCGAGCGCGGCCAGTCCCTCGGCAACGGCGCGGCCCGCGTCGTCGGCGCTGTGATGCGCCTGGATCTGAAGCACCCGGATGTTGACCGCGTCGTAGGGGTGGCAAACGCGCGCCTGGACGCGGGCGGCATATGCGCGCATGGCGTCGTGGTCGTCCTCGAGCAGCGCCGCCGCCGCGGCACCGTCGTGCAGTCCGAGCATGGTCCCGTAGCTCTCCCCCCAGCCGCGCTTTCGCACCATGGTGGACAAGCTGGCCACGGTGCGGACCATGGCGGTGCAGGTCTGGTTGGACCACGACCTGGGCGGCCTCGGATGGGACCGGCCGCCCCCGGTGCTGGCGTCCTACGTCAAGCCGCTCAACGCCTTCGGTACCGGCTTCGACCGCCTGGTCGCGCCGGATGCCGACGGCCCGGAAGACGCGTTCGCCCGCCAGTTCTTCGGCGCCAACATCCCGGCGCAAGTACGGCGATACCTGAGCGCGCCAGGGCGCGTTGCGGCGCGCGCGGGCCCGGCTTGCGGGCGCGGGCGCGTGCTGGTAAACGCGTCGTCGATCCCGCAGGCCGGATGGATCGCAGGAGCGGGCAAGGGGCACGGTATGGCACGATGCAGGCGGGCGTGCGGCTTCGCACTGGGTGCTCTCGCGGTGGCAGGGCCGGTGTTTCCGGCGGCGGCGCAGAGCGGGGTCCCTGGCGAGGCGGTCGCGCGCAACGGCGGGCTGGTGCTCAGCCGGATCGTCCAGAAGGACGGCGGCCCTAGCGACGTGCTCGTCACCAATACCGCCGACGCGTCGCGCTGTGCGCTGATTCAATACCGCCACAACGGCCTGGCGCTCGATTCGCCGCCCACCCGCTGGCTCCGCTATCAGGCGGGCACCACGGGCCGGCTGAGCCGGCATGTCGTGCGCGGCGGCGAGCCCCGGCTGAGCCGCGTGCGCATCGATATCGAACCCAGCATGTGCACGCCGCTGGCCAACGCGGGGCGCGTCGTCTTCCAGCCCGAGCGCAGGTTCGAGGACACCGCCTACCTTGCCGCCCGCGGGGCAGTGAGCCCGGACGGCCAAGACATCGCCCTGATCGAGTGGCAGACCGGCCAGCTCTGCCGGTATCGCATGGGAACCCGGTCGCCCGCCTGGTGCACGTCCAACTTCGCCGATGCGGGCGAGGTGCGTACCGCCGGCGTGGCTTTCGCCCCGGCTGGTGGCCCGATTGTCACCGCGCGCGCGATCACCACGCGCACCCCGGACCCCGGGGATGCAGCCGCGCGCAAGACGCATACGGCGGTGCTGACGGGCTATGCGCGCGACGGGGGCGCGCCGGTCTTCCGCCACGAGATTCCGGGCATCGCGCGGCCGCAAGCGGTTACCGGGGTGGCGGCCGGTCCCGACGGCAAGATGCAGGGCGTGCTTGCGCTCGCCCCGCCGTCCGGCAGCGGCAAGCCCGGTGTCCTGCACCTCCTCGGCGACGATGGCAGCCATCGGCAGATCACCACCCCGGACTACCGGCCGGCCGGCGTGGCTTTCATCCGCGGCGGTGACGCCCTGGCTGCCTGGGGCACGGACCGCGTGGTGATCTACGACCCGCAGACCCTCAAGCCGCGCCGCACGCACCGGCTGCCCTCCGATGGCGCGAGCGGACCGGTCACGGCCACCGCCGTCGCACCCGATGGGAACCGGCTCGCCGTGGCGCGGCGCGGCCCGGACGGCGATCCCCGGCTCGCGCTCTACGACGTGGCCCAGGGGCGGAAGCTCTGGTCCCGTCGCCTACCGGCGCCGGGGACCGCGTTCGTCGACAACCTCGCTCATCATCCCGGGGGCGGTGAGCTTCTGGTCAGCCTGTCCGACAACAGCGGGTTCGTGCTGGATGCCGGAAACGGCGCCACACGTTTCGGCATGACCGAAGCGAGCCCCTGGGCCTACTTCCCGGACGGCGCGCAGATGCTCCTGCTCTCGGTCGATCTCGTGTGGCGCCCGGATCGGCCCTTGCCCGGCAACGGATAGCACGGCCGCCGCACGGCGACGCGGCTCCTGGGCAGCAAGTCCTGGGCCGCAAGCACCGCGGACGTGATCGGCGCGGTCAATCGGCCCGCGCGATCTGGTCCGCGTCTGCCGTTTCGGCGGTGCGGCGCTCGCGGCGCCAGGCCTCCTGCACCCGCGCCTGGTAGTCCCGGTAGTGCGCGGGCGTGCGCGAGTGGTAATAGCCGATGGCGCGCATCCAGGTGTGCGTGCTCCGGCGGAGCTTGCGCAGGAATTCCGCCGCGTAGGCGACGTTGTGCACGGGGTCGATGGCCTGTGCGACGGTCTCGAAGGCATGACCGTGATAGTGCAGGTTCACCTGCATGCAGCCGACGTCGATGTTGCGCACGCCGTTTCTGCGCAAGCGCTTTACCTCGGCCACGGCGGCGGCCTTGGTGGGAAAATAGCGCCCGCGCCCCTGCGCGCGAATCGTCCATGGCCAGGCAAATGCTGCCGCGTTCTGCGGGTGGGCGCGGCCCGATTCGACCCTGGCCATCGCCGCCATGAGGTGTTCGGGCAGGTCGGGGCGCAACGTTTCCACCACCGCCGTGGCCTGTTGGCAGCGCTGCCAGGCGCCCTCCGGCGCGGCCGCGGCCGCTGGCACGGGCGCGCTCAACGCTGCCGCCGCAGCGAGGCAGGCGGCGGGCCGGGCGGAGCGGCGAATGCGGCGAGGTGGCGTTGCCAAAGCGCCTCCGGACGCTGCTGGGATTGGCGACGGCAGGGCATACCGCCATTTATGCGACCACCCCGCTAGCAATCCGTATGCCAGCTCCCGATTCCTGTGCGGCGCGAAAAGTGTGTCGTGCTGCAGGGCGTTCGAGGGCTTCGAGTCGCGGCAAAAAGAGCTTATTATTCAACGGGATAAATTTTCCCATTGAAAGCGGTCGCCGATCGCGCCAGATTGTGCGGTGCGGCATAGCGGCGACCGCCGTGCGCCGTAACGCCCTTCATGAGCGTTTACCTCCCCAGACTTGGGCCGTGCCGATGGGCACGGCCCTTTTTTCCGTCCGGGGGTTCGTCGCCGGCCGCGGATCCCCCACCGTCACGACCGGAATCGCCGGAAACACAACCGGCTGAAACACAAGGCGAATTCCCGCCGCGTCTCCGGGACCTGTCGGACTCGTGCCACGCCCCTCGACACGCCCGTGTTCGCGGCGAACGAAAAAGGCCCCCGTGCCGGGCCTGTGCGGCAAGGGGGCCTTCGCGCGTCAATCGCGCTTTCGAACCGAGTGGATTACGCCTCCAGGTCGAAGCGGTCCGCGTTCATCACCTTGTTCCAGGCGGCGATGAAATCGTGGATGAACTTCTCCTGGTTGTCGTCCTGGGCGTAGACCTCGGAATAAGCACGCAGGATCGAGTTGGAGCCGAAGACGAGGTCGACACGCGTGGCGGTCCACTTGGTCCGGCCGCTCTTGCGCTCGCGGACCTCATAAAGGTTGTTACCGGTGGGCTCCCAGGTGTTGCCCATGTCGGTCAGGTTCACGAAGAAGTCCGTGGTCAGCGCACCCTCGCGGTCGGTGAACACGCCGTGCTTGGTGCCGCCGTGGTTCGCCCCGAGCACGCGCATGCCGCCAACGAGCACCGTCATCTCCGGCGCGGTGAGGCCCATGAGCTGGGTGCGGTCGAGCATCAGTTCCTCGGGCTGGACCGCATAGTCCTTCTTCACCCAGTTGCGGTAGCCGTCGCTGACGGGTTCCAGCGGCTCGAAGGAGGACACGTCGGTCCATTCCTGGCTGGCATCGCCGCGGCCCGGGCTGAACGGCACCTCGACGTCGAAGCCGGCCTTCCTGGCCGCCTGCTCGATGCCCACGTTGCCCGCGAGCACGATGGTGTCCGCCATGCTGGCCCCGGTCTCGGCGGCGATCTTTTCCAGCACGCCGAGCACGCGCTGAAGGCGCTCGGGTTCGTTGCCCGCCCAGTCCTTCTGCGGGGCGAGGCGGATGCGCGCCCCGTTGGCGCCGCCGCGCATGTCCGACTGGCGGAAGGTGCGTGCGCTGTCCCACGCGGTGGCGACCATCTCCGCAACGGACAGGCCGCTTTGAGCGATCTTGCGCTTGGTCGCACCGACGTCATAGTCGGTCGGGCCGAACGGGACGGGATCCTGCCAGATCAGGTCCTCCTCGGGCACCTCGGGGCCGATGTAGCGCGTCTTCGGCCCCATGTCGCGGTGGGTGAGCTTGAACCACGCCCGGGCGAAGGCATCCTGGAAATACTCGGGATTCTGGTTGAAGTATTCCAGGATCCGCCGGTATTCCGGGTCCACCTTCATGGCCATGTCGGCGTCGGTCATGATGGGATTGTGCCGGATCGAGGGGTCCTCGACGTCGACGGGCTTGTCCTCTTCCTTGATGTCGACGGGCTCCCACTGCCAGGCGCCGGCCGGACTCTTGCGCAGCTCCCACTCGTGGTTGAGCAGCATGTGGAAGTAGCCGTGGTCGAACGTGGTCGGGTGCGTGGTCCACGCGCCCTCGATGCCGCTGCCCACGGTGTCCTGGCCGGCGCCCTTACCCTGGGGATTGCGCCAGCCCAGTCCCTGCTCCTGGACGTCGGCGGCCTCGGGATCGGCACCGAGCACGCTGGCGTCGCCGTTGCCGTGGCACTTGCCCACGGTGTGGCCGCCCACCGTCAGCGCCACCGTCTCCTCGTCGTTCATGGCCATCCGGGCGAAGGTTACGCGCACGTCTTCGGCGCTGCGCTGCGGGTCGGGATTGCCGTCGACGCCTTCCGGATTGACGTAGATCAGGCCCATCTGGACCGCGGCGAGAGGGTTTTCCAGGGATTCGCGGCTCTCGCCCGCATAGCGGCTGGCGCCCAGCCACTCCTTCTCCGAACCCCAGTAGGTGTCCAGTTCGGGGTGCCAGATGTCCTCGCGCCCGAAGGCGAAGCCGAAGGTCTTCAGGCCCATGGATTCGTAGGCGATGTTCCCCGCCAGGATGAACAGGTCCGCCCAGCTCAGCTTATTGCCGTATTTTTTCTTGATCGGCCAGAGCAGGCGCCGCGCCTTGTCCAGGTTGACGTTGTCGGGCCAGGAATTGATCGGGGCAAAGCGCTGGTTGCCGGTGCCGCCGCCGCCGCGGCCGTCGGCCGTGCGGTAGGAGCCCGCGGCGTGCCACGCCATGCGGATCATCAGGCCGCCGTAGTGTCCCCAGTCGGCGGGCCACCAGTCCTGGCTGTCCTTCATCAGCGCGTGCAGGTCCTGCTTCAAAGCCTCGACGTCGAGCTTCCTGACCTCTTCGCGATAATTGAAGGCCCGCCCCATCGGGTCGGTCTTGGTATCGTGCTGATGCAGGATCTCCAGATTGAGGGCATTGGGCCACCAGTCCATGACCGACCGGCCGGCCGACGTATTGGCCCCGTGGAGAACCGGGCACTGCCCGGCGTTCGTACCAGCGCTTCCGTCCATGATGCTCTCCCATCGTGTCGCGGCCGCCCGGCGGAGCGCCTCGTCCGGCGCGGGATGCGCCGGGAAGGCCGATGGCCGCGCGGGTTGGCCGTGTTGCTTCGCGTCACACTGTCATAACAGGGCGCGGCCATAACTTGAATTTGAATTTTATAATCGGGATGATAGGGTAATCTTATGAAAGGCTTGTCAATGCGCCACCTGCGCTATTTCGAGGCGCTCGCCCAGCACGGGCACTTCGGGCGGGCGGCGGAAGCCTGTTCCGTTTCCCAGCCCGCGCTGTCGGTGCAGATCCGCGAGATGGAGGCGCTCCTCGGGGCGCCCCTGGTTGAGCGCGGCGCACGCGAGATCCGCCTGACCAGCTTCGGCGAGACCTTTGCCCTACGCGTGCGCGACATCCTGCGTGCCGTGGACGAGCTGGGCGATCTCGCGCGGGCGTCGCAAAGTCAGCTCGTGGGACCGCTGCGAATCGGCGTTATCCCTACCGTCGCGCCCTATCTCCTGCCCAGCGTAGTCAAGAACCTGACCCGGTGGTATCCGGACCTGGACGTGCGCCCGCGCGAGGCGATCACGCGCAAGCTGATCGACGAGCTGCTGGAGGGGCGGCTGGACACCGCGATCGTCGCGCTGCCGATTTCCGAGCCGTCGTTTACCGAGGTCCCCCTGTTCGACGAGGAGTTCGTTCTGGTCCGTCCCCTGCGGGACGCCGAGAAACCGGTTCCGGGGCCCGAGATGCTGCGCGAGATGAAGCTGCTCCTGCTCGAGGAGGGGCATTGCTTCCGCGACCAGGCGCTGTCGTTCTGCCGAACGGCCTCGGCGCTGCCGCGCAACCTGATGGAGGGAAGCACCCTGGCCACCCTGGTGCAGATGGTGGGGGCGGACATCGGCGTGACCCTGATCCCCGAGATGGCCGTTCCGGTCGAGACCCGTTCCGCCCCGGTTTCCGTAGCGCGCCTGCCCGGACCGCGCCCGTCGCGCACCGTGGGCATGATCTGGCGCCAGACGAACCCCTTCGCCGACCGGCTGATGGCAATCGCGGAGCTGTTCCGGGATGCGGGGAGTGGGCAAAACCCTGGTGGAGGCGCCTGACGTGTCCCGACGCATCCCTCACTTCGCGCACGCCCGCAACCGGGATGGACGCACACACACAGGTGGCGCATGCTTCGCCTATCGATTCGTCGTGCGCCCGGCTCCCGGGCGCGCCGCAAGCCGACGGGGATTGTCGCATGGACGTGCTTGTCGATGCCGCCGACAGCGAGGAACCGAGCCGACCCATCACGCCGGTGCCGGCCGCGGATTTCAGCCGCTGGTTGGACGCCCAGACCGCGGCGACGGCTGCGTGGCTGCGCAGCATCGGTTTCACCGGCAAGGCGGGCAGCCACGCGCTGATCCCGGATGGCGAGGGCGGCCTCCAGGGTGTGGTCGTGGGTGTTGAGCAGCGCGACGATCTCTGGGCCTATGCCGGCCTGCCGGGTGCGCTGCCTGCCGGGACCTATCACCTGGATGCCGAGCTGGAGGACGCGGGTGCGGAGCGCGCCGCGCTGGGCTGGTCGCTCGGCGCCTACGCATTCGAGCGCTACAAGGCGCGCGAGGACACCCCGGCGAAGCTGATCTTGCCCGCGGCGGCCGAGCGTCCACGGGTGGAGCGTCTTGCCAGCGCGGTTACCCTGGTCCGCGACCTCATCAACACGCCCGCGGGCGACATGGGCCCGGCAGAGCTGACCGATGCGGTGCGCGCCGAGGCCAAGCGCTACGGCGCGCGTGTGCAGGTGACCTCGGGCGAACAACTGGTGAAGAAGAACTTCCCCGCCATCCACGCCGTCGGGCGGGCGAGTTCGCGCGAGCCCTGCCTGATCGACATGCGCTGGAATGCGAACGGCGGGCCTCAGATCACGCTGGTGGGCAAGGGCGTGGTCTTCGACACCGGCGGGCTCGATCTGAAGAACCCGCAGGGCATGCGCATCATGAAGAAGGACATGGGCGGCGCGGCGCATGCCCTGGCGCTGGCCAAACTGATTATGGACGCGAACCTGCCGGTCAGCCTGCGCCTTCTCATTCCCGCGGTAGAGAACAGCGTCGCCGGCAACGCCTTCCGTCCGGGCGATGTGCTCAACACCCGTGCGGGCAAGACCGTGGAGGTGGGCAACACCGACGCGGAAGGGCGGCTGGTGCTCGCCGACGCCTTGACGGCCGCGGACAAGGACACGCCCGAGGTGGTGATCGACTTCGCCACCCTGACGGGCGCGGCGCGCGTGGCGCTGGG
>CAJXKW010000077.1 GCA_913055855.1 uncultured Limimonas sp.
GAGCAGATCAACCTGGAGACCGAGCGCTTCTGCAACATGCTGCAGACGGTCTACAGCGCGTTCGGCTTCGAGGACGTTGCGGTGAAGTTCTCCGACCGCCCGGACAACCGCGCGGGCAGCGACGCGGTCTGGGACAAGGCCGAGGCGGCGCTGCGCGAAGCGGTCGAGGCGACCGGGCTGCCCTACACCTACAATCCGGGCGAGGGGGCGTTCTACGGCCCCAAGCTGGAGTTCGTGCTGCGCGATGCCCTGGGCCGCGACTGGCAGTGCGGCACGCTGCAGGTGGATTTCGTGCTGCCCGAGCGCCTGGACGCCAACTACATCGGCGAGGACGGCGAGAAGCACCGGCCGGTGATGCTCCACCGCGCCATCCTGGGCTCCTTCGAGCGTTTCCTCGCCATCCTGATCGAGGAATACGCGGGCCGCTTCCCGGTCTGGCTGGCGCCGGTGCAGGTGGTTGTGGCCACGATTACCGACGCGGCACGGGACTACGCCGAGCAGGCTGCCGCCCGGTTCAAGGCTGCGGGGCTGCGCGTGGAGACGGACCTGCGCAACGAGAAGATCAACTACAAGGTCCGCGAGCACAGCAACCAGAAGGTCCCGGTGATCGCCGTCGTTGGCGAACGCGAGGCGGAGCAGGCAAGCGTCGCCCTGCGCCGTCTGGGCCAGAAGCAGCAAGAGGTCCTTGCGCTGGATGAGGCAGTGAATAAACTCGGTGAAGAAGCGACGCCGCCGCGCGTCGCGTGAAGCCTTGACGCAACGAACCTGCCGTCGTCATCCTCGTGCCACATTCGTGCCAAGAGGATGACACGCCGTGCCGCCTACCGGTCCGCAGAGCGGGCGAACTGGGTGGCGCGGTGGTGGCAGGAAAACGGAAAAAGGAGCGGTATCCATAGCACGGCCTCCCCGCGATAACGCCCCGCGCAACACGGGTCCGCGCGTGAACGACCAGATCAATGTGCGGGAAGTTCGCCTGATCGATCAGGATGGCGAAAACCAGGGCGTCGTGGAGACGCGTGACGCGATAGAACGCGCATCGGACGCCGGGCTGGACCTCGTCGAAGTCTCGCCCACCGCGAGTCCGCCGGTCTGCAAGATTCTGGACTTCGGTCGTTACAAGTACGAAATGCAGAAGCGCGCCAACGAGGCGCGGAAGAAGCAAAAGACGATCGATGTCAAAGAAATCAAGATGCGCCCCAATATCGACGACCACGACTACAACGTCAAGTTGAAGTCGATTCAGAAGTTTCTGAACGAGGGCGACAAGGTCAAGGTCACCATGCGCTTCCGCGGCCGCGAGATGGCGCACCAGGACCTCGGGCAGAAGCTGCTGGAGAAGGTCCGGGATGAGGTGGCCGATCAGGCCAAGGTGGAATCCAGCCCGAAAGTCGAGGGGCGTCAGATGATCATGGTCATCGCCCCCCGGGGCGTGTGAGGCGGCCAACTGGGCCTCGCGTTTTTCCGGTCTCATGCCAGGTGGCCGCCGGCCACCGGGCATCTGCGCGGCGGGCTCAGCATGAGGCCTCACCGCGGGCGTGTTGCCGGGCGGGTTCGCCCCGGTCGTTGAGATGCGACGTCGACGGCCCAACGCCGTGGCTTGCAAACGCGGGCACGCCCCGTTACAACCCCGATCCACCGCACACCGGCGACCGTGGCCCCTGGACATGCCCGGAAGCCGGATCGCCAAAACGGCGCGGCCCCCTTTTTGCGCGGGTCGCGCCTTCGCACGTCAAGAGAGGGTGCAAATGTCCAAGCTGAAGACCAAGAGCGGCGCGAAGAAGCGCTTCAAGATCACGGGCAGCGGCAAGGTCCGCGTCCAGTACGGCTACAAGCGGCACAACCTGCGCAAGCGGCCCCAGCAGATGAAACGGCAGACGCGTGGGATGAAGACCCTGCGCACGACGGACGGCAACATCGTCAAGAAGCATTTCCTGCCCAATAGCTGACGCCGGCCGTCTTATCCGCCCACCTCATCCGGATCGCGAAAAGGGAGTGTCGCCATGGCACGCGTGAAGCGCGGCGTGACCGCGCAAGCCAAGCACAAGAAAGTCCAGAAGGCCGTCAAGGGCGCGCGGGGCCGGTCGAAGACCGCCATCCGCATCGCGCGCCAGCGCTGGGAAAAGAACCTCCAGTATCAATACCGCGACCGCAAGCAGCGCAAGCGCCAGTTCCGCGCCCTGTGGATCCAGCGCATCAATGCCGGCGCGCGCCAGAACGGGCTGACCTATTCCCAGTTCATGGACGGTCTCAACAAGGCCGGTGTTGATGTCGATCGCAAGGTGCTCGCCGACCTTGCCGTGCACGAGCCGGAAGCGTTCCAGTCCCTGGTCGAGCAGGCGCAGGCCGCGCGAGGGTGAGCCGGAAACGCTGCGTTGCGTGCCGGTCGTGCGTCCGATTTCGGAAAACGGCCGCGCACCTGCGCAATGCCGCGCCGGCTATGCGATCGAGGCCCTCATGCTAGGTGGCCTTCGGCCACCGACTGCGTGTCCGACAAGCTCAGCATGAGGGCCTCATCTTGAGCTTGTCGAAAGATGTGCTTCTGGGTGTGGCGGGGAAGGCCCGCTGGCGCGGCCGCAATGGATGCAGGCCATCCGATCGAGCTACGCGGCGTTCGACGCAGCGACACGGCCATGACACGGCGGTGTGACTGGGAAGCGCGACGAACGGAGACGGGGATGTCGGACCTCGATGCACTGAAGGCGACGATCCTTCAGGAGGTCGCGGATGCGGCCGATCTGGATGCGCTGGAGCGGGTGCGCGTCAGCGCGCTCGGCAAGAAAGGGCGCATCACCGCGCAGATGAAGCAGCTCGGCGGCATGGACCCCGAGGCGCGCAAAGCGGCGGGACAGCAGCTCAACGCCATCAAGGACGCCATCCAGGAGGCCATCGACGCGCGCAAGGCCGTGCTTGCCGAGGCGGAGATGCAGGCGCGGCTGGAACGCGAGACCATCGACGTCTCGCTCCCGGCGCGGCCGCGCGAAATCGGGCACATCCACCCCATCTCCCGCACCGTCGAGGAGATGATCGCCATCTTCGGCGAGATGAACTTCGAGGTGGCGGAAGGCCCGCACATCGAGGACGACTTCCACAACTTTTCCGCCCTGAACATCCCGCCCGAGCACCCGGCGCGCCAGGAGCACGATACCTTCTACCTGGAGGCGCGTGCGCACGACGGCGAGCGCAAAGTGCTGCGGACCCACACCTCGCCCGTGCAGATCCGCTCGATGCGCACCCACGCGCCGCCGCTGCGCGTCATCGTGCCGGGCCGCACCTTCCGCAGCGACGACGACGCCACGCACTCCCCGATGTTCCACCAGATCGAGGGACTCGTCGTCGACAAGCACATCACCTTCGCCCACTTGAAGGGCACGCTGATCGCCTTCTGCCGCGCTTTTTTCGGCGTGGACGACCTGCCGGTGCGCTTTCGGCCCAGCTACTTCCCGTTCACCGAGCCCTCCGCCGAGGTCGATATCGGCTGCTCCAAGGAGGGCGGCCAGCTCAAGATCGGCGGCGGCGAGGACTGGCTGGAGATCCTGGGCTGCGGGATGGTGCATCCCAAGGTGCTGGAGAACTGCGGCATCGATCCGAACGAATGGCAGGGCTACGCCTTCGGCATGGGGATCGAGCGCGTGGCGATGCTCAAGTACGGCATCCCCGACCTGCGCACCTTCTTCGAGTCCGACCTGCGCTGGCTGAAGCACTACGGCTTCCTGCCCGTGGACATCCCCGCACCCGTACGGGGGCTGTGACGCCATGAAGTTCACCCTGTCCTGGCTCAAGGACCATCTCGACACCGACGCCACGCTCGATCGGATCAGCCACACGCTGACCATGCTCGGGCTTGAGGTGGAAGAAATCGACGATCCGGGCACGCGCCTGGCGCCGTTCACCGTCGGCTATGTCACCGCGTGCGAGCAGCACCCCAACGCCGACAAGCTCAAGCTCTGCCAGGTCCAGACCGGTGACGGCAGCACGCACCAGGTCGTCTGCGGCGCGCCCAACGCGCGCACGGGCATGAAGGGCGTGTTCGCGCCCGTGGGCACCTACATCCCCGGCCTCGACATGACCCTCAAGGCGGGCAAGATCCGCGGCGAGGCGTCCAATGGCATGCTCGTCTCCGAGCACGAGATGGGCCTGTCCGAGGATCACGAGGGCATCATCGACCTGCCCGAAGATGCCCCGGTGGGCCAGCCCTTTGCCGAGGTCATGGGGCTGGACGATCCCGTGATCGAGATCGGCCTGACCCCCAACCGCGCCGACTGCCTGGGCGTGCGCGGCGTGGCGCGCGATCTCGCCGCCGCCGGGCTGGGCACCCTCAAGCCGCTGCCCGACCTGGAGCCCGACCACGGCAGTTATCCAGCGCCCATGGCCTGGCGCCGCGATCTGCCCGAGGGCGCGGACGACGCCTGTCCCTACGTCGCCGGGCGGCACTTCCACGGCCTGACCAACGGGCAGAGCCCGGCGTGGATGCAGCGCCGCCTCAACGCCATCGGGCTGCGCCCCATCTCGGCGCTGGTGGACATCACCAATTACGTCACCTTCGACCTGGGGCGGCCGCTGCACGTCTTCGACGCGAACAAGGTGGCGGGCGATCTGACCATGCGCCTGGCCGAAGACGGCGAGACCGTCGACGCCCTGGACGAGCGGACCTACACCCTGGACAGCGAGATGGTGGTCATCGCCGACCACTGGCAGGTTCACGGCATCGGCGGCGTGATGGGCGGTGCGGCCTCGGGCGTGAGCGAATCCACGACCGAGGTCTTCCTGGAGGTGGCGCTGTTCGATCCGGTGCGCATCGCCAAGACGGGGCGCAAGCTGGGCATCCACTCGGACGCGCGGCACCGCTTCGAGCGCGGCGTCGACCCGGAGAGCGGCGACTGGGGCGTGCACGTTGCCACCAACCTGATCCGCCGGATCTGCGGCGGTGAGCCGAGCCACGCCGTGCACGCGGGCGAGATCCCGCGCACCGAGTCCCTGGTGACGCTGCGCCCCGAGCGCCTGCGCCAACTGGGCGGCGTCGAGATTTCCGCGGACACGGCGGCCGCCTATCTGGACCGCCTGGGCTTCCACACCCGGCACGATGCCGGCGTGATCCGCGCGGGCGTGCCGTCCTGGCGCGGCGACGTCGGGCAGGAGGCGGACCTCATCGAGGAGGTCCTGCGTATCCATGGTTACGACCACATCCCGCCCGAGCCGCTGCCGCAGACGGAAACCATCCCGCAGCCCGCCGTTTCGCCCGTGCAGCGCCGGGTGGAAATGGCGCGCACCACGCTCGCCTGGCAGGGCCTGGACGAGGCGGTGACGTTCTCCTTCACCGACAGCCGCCACGCCGAGGCGTTCGGCGGCGTCCCCGACGAGCTGCGCCTGGCCAACCCTATCTCGTCCGAGCTGGACGTCATGCGCCCGGCCGTGCTGGCGACCCTGGTCGAGGCGGTGGCGCGCAACGCCGACAAGGGCTTCCCCGACGTCGGGCTGTTCGAGGTGGGGCCGCAGTACCGCACCGCCGAGACGGACGGGCAGGACACCGTGGCCGCCGCCCTGCGCACGGGCCGGCCGAACCTGCAGCACTGGGCGCTGGCGGAGCGGCCACTGGACGCCTTCGACGCCAAGGCGGACGCCGTGGCCGTGCTGGAGACGCTGGGCGCGCCCGTGGCGAACCTACAGACCGCACGCGCGGCGCCGGTTTGGTATCATCCGGGGCGTTCGGGCGTGTTGCGGCTGGGACCGAAGAACGTGCTGGCCGCGTTCGGCGAGCTGCACCCGAAGCTGCTGGAAAGGTTCGGCCTGCGCGGGCCCGTGGTTGCGGCCGAGGTGTTCGTCGAGAACGTGCCCAAGCCCAAGGGCGGCAAGGCACGTCCCGGGCTCACCCTGTCGCCGTTCCAGCCGGTGGCGCGCGACTTCGCCTTTATCGTGGACCAGGACGTGGCCGCCGAGGACGTGCTCCGCGCGGCACGCGCCGCGGACCGGCAGCTCGTCACCGAGGTCAACCTGTTCGATGTCTACCAGGGCGACAAGATCGGCGCGGGCAAGAAGTCGCTCGCCATCAAGGTGACGCTTCAGCCACAGGAGCGCACCCTTACCGATGCCGAAATCGACGCCGTCGGGCAGGCCGTCATCGACAAGGTGACGAAGGAAACCGGCGGCCAGTTGCGCGGGTAGCACGCCGCGCAGCAACCCGCTCGATCCGGGAAAAACGGGCGGGCGCCGTCGGGCGCCCGCCCAAAGCGTTTCGTCTCCCGGTATGTCCCGGAAACGAAGGAGTCGGGAAAATGGCACCGCCCGCCGCGTGGACGGGCACGGACACGCGACGGGCGGCTCGGCTTCGGGGGATCACCCCCGGCCTGCGACGGCCGGACGGGACGGGATGAAAGACCGCCGCAAGCTATCCCCGTTTACGCCGGATCGGCGCCGTTGGATCACCTGCGGTGCGGGTACCGGCCCATGCGTTTCGTGACGAGCTTCGCCGCCGTACGCCCTGAGGTGATCGCACCCTCGATGGTCGCCGGAAGGCCTGTACACGTCCACGAGCCCGCAAGGATGAGGTTGGGCACGGGCGTGCCCGGCTTGGGGCGGCGGCGCAGGTCGGCCGGCGTCTGCGCGATGGTGGCGCGCCGTTCCTTGACGACGCGCGTGGCGGGTCGGAGCCGCGGGTCGAGGGTAAGCGCCCGTGCGACATCGCGCCAGACGATGCGGGCGATGTCCTCGGCGCCGTAGTCAACCAGCTCATTGGCCGCGCTGACGGTCACGCTCGCCACGTCCTGGCGCAGGAACAGCCATTCCGCCGTGCCGCCCACCATGCCGAGATACGGAATGCCCTCGGCGAGGCGCGCGCGGTGGGGCAGCCGGATGTGCGCGTTCACGATGGGCCGCGTCGCTTCGGGCACCTTCAGCGCGGGCAGGAGCTGGGACGCCACGGGCGCGGTGACGGCCAGCACCACCATTTCGTCCGGGCCGAGCGGAACCTGCGTTTTGCCGAAGTCCAGCCGGGCGATCCCCGCGCGCGTGCCCTCGAGCCGGCGCAGCCGCTGGCCGAAATGGATGGGCGTGCCGGCCTGGGCGAGATAGGCCAATGCGGGATCGATGAAGGTGTCCGAGAGCGAGACCGTGGCCGTCAGCGGCTTGCTCTTGGCGCCGCCCTGGGCGAGCGTCATCAGAAGCACACGGCGCAGCAGGCGCGCCGAGGCGTGCTCCGGCTCGGTGTTGAGGATGGCCACGGTCAGCGGCTTCCAAAGGCGCTCCCAGAGCGGGTCGTCGGGGCTGTAGAGCACCTGCGCGACCGTGCTGTCGGGCTTCGCCGCGAGCAGGCGCAGGCCGCGCAGGTAGTGGTACGGCCTGGTCCCGGCCACGCGCCGGTCGTGCGACAGGATCCACCACGGAATGGGCCCCGGATTGGGCCGCATGGTCCAGCGCTCGCCGTTGGCGAGGTCGACGAAGGGGAAATATGCCCCCGGCGGCGCGGAAATCCGGTTGCGCCCGCCCACAACGCTGAGGAAATCCAGTGCCTCGGTGTTGGCGGAGAGGAGGATGTGGTTGCCGTTGTCGACGGTGCGCTCGAGCTTGCTGTCGTAATACGACCGGCAGCGGCCGCCGGCGTGCGGCGCCGCCTCGTAAATCGCAACCGTGTGCCCGGCTTCGATCAGCCGGACGGCGCAGGACAGGCCGGCGAGGCCGGCCCCGATGACGTGGACGTGGGCCATTGTGCGGCGGAACTAGCGGAGACCGTGGCGCGCCACGACCCAGAGTTTTTCCCACTTGGGCACGCGCACGCGCCGCTCCGGGTGGCGCCAGCCGGTGGCTTGCAGGCGGCGGAGAAGACGCTCGTAAACCCCGAGCATCAGGCGGCAGGGGCGGGCGGTTTGCCGGTCGACCGTGGCGAGCAGCCGCCACGAGCGGGCGAAGCGCGCCTCGGCCTCGTCCGCGAGTTCGCGGCACACCGCGGGCAGGGCGGGGTCGCGCAGCAAGGCGGTGGGGTCGCGCGTTGCCGCGCCGTGCCGGTCGAGCAGCGCGTCGGGCAGGTAGAGCCGCCCGCGTTCGGCGTCGTCGCCCAGGTCGCGCAGGATGTTGGTGAGCTGCAGCGCTTCGCCCTGGGTCACCGCGATGGCCTCGCAGGTCTCGGGATCGGCGTTGGGATCGTCCTCGGCGAAAATGCGGATGGCGAGCATGCCCACGGCGCCCGCGACCTGACGGCAGTAGCTGCGCAGATCGGCGTCGGTGGGCGCGATCGGGCCACCCCGGGCGTCGCGTTCCATGCCGTCGAGCAGGGCCAGGAACTCGTTCTGGGGAAGTGCGAACCGGCGCACCGGCTCGGCCAGGGCGCGCGTGATGGCGTGGCCCGGATGCCCGGCATACAGGCGTGCGATCTCCTCGCGCCAGCCCGCGAGCTGTGCCTGCTTCGTCGCGGCGGGCGCATCGCCGTCCGCGATGTCGTCGATGGCGCGACAATAAGCGTAGACGGCGAAGATCGCCCGGCGCCGGTGCTCGGGCAGCAGCCGCATGCCCCAGAAGAACGACGTACCGGAGGCGCGCACGATCCCCTCGACGCGGCGTCGCCCATCGTCGCCTGCGGGCGCGGCCTCACTGGATACGCTGATGTCGGTCACGATGCGGCCTCCCGGACGGGTGCGGTTGGGTCGGCCACGGGGCCGCGCCAGCGCCGTAGCATCATGCCGAAGGCTCCGCCCAGCGCGACCAATGCCTTGCGCGGCTTGCTGAGGACGACCCGCTCGGCGACCGGATCGCGGGTATAAAGCTCGCCCGTCAAAACCTGCGCAATCCGCACGATCGCGGCGGATTCGGCGGCCAGCCGCGGGCTCCGGAGCCGGCCGGCGAGTGCCCCCGCGGGCGTAAGCAGCTCTTCCGTGCCGGCCAGGCAGCGGTCGATCACGCGCCGCAGCGCGGGCGAACTCTGCGCCCGTTCGAGCGCGCGCACGTCTTCGCCAGCCTGCGCCAGCCAGTCCTGGGGCAGGTACACCCGGTCCAGCTTCTGGTAGTCCGGTACGCAGTCCTGCAGGTGGTTGAGGACCTGCAGCGCCGTGCACAGGGCGTCGGAATACGGCCAGAGCGCCCGGTCCTCGCCGTGCAGGTCGAGCAGGAAGCGGCCCACGGGCTCCGCGGAGTAGCGGCAGTAGCCGAGCAGCTCGGACCAGTCGGCGTAGCGCCCCTTGGTGGCGTCCTGCTTGAACGCGACGATCAGATCGCGGCCGTGGTCGGCCGGAAGGTCCAGCTCGTGGAAGGTCTGGCGCAGCGCCCTGGCCTTGGCCACGCCGGGGGCGTCCGCGGCCGGGTCCACAAGCGCACGGTCAAAGGCGTCCAGCCGGGCGACCTTGTCGTCCGGGTCGAGGTCGGGATTGTCGGCGATGTCGTCGATCGCGCGGGCGAATGCGTAGTAGCGCACGACGTGCGGGCGCAGCGCCGGCGCGATAAGGCGGGACCCTACGGGAAAGTTCTCGTCCTGGGCCCACTTGCCGGAAGGCGTTTCCACCGTCGGCCTGTCTCGTTGCGCTTGGGAATCGGTTGCTGGTGCGGACCGTAGCAGCCTTGCAAGCTGCGTGCTAGACACGGGTTCCTGCCGCGGCCGGCGCGAGTTCGGCGAAGCGGGCCAGGTATCGCGCCTTGGCGTCCTGCGGCGGCCACGGCTGGAGCGTGAGGTCCCCGGCGACCGTGTCGAAGTGCCGCGGCCGGCCGAAGATGCGGCGTGCTTCCTCGGCGCCAAAGCCGGCGAGCTGGGTGGCCTCCAGGTAGGCCGCGACGGCGTCGGCGCGCTTGATGAGGCGTTGCACCGAGGGGGGTAGCTCGCCGGGCAGGCCGAATCGGATGAACACGGCACTCATCAGGCGCCGCTCCAGGGTCTTGTAGTCCAGGCCGACAGCGGATTTGAACGGGGTGATAAGGTCGCCCACAACGTATTCGGGTGCATCGTGCAGGAGCACGGCAAGGCACCAGTCCTGCTTCAGGTTGGGCTTCAGCCGCCGCGCCAGTTCCTCCACCAGGATACAGTGCTGCGCCACCGAAAACGCCCAGTCCCCCAGGGTCTGGCCGTTCCAGCGCGCGACGCGCGACAGGCCGTGGGCGATGTCCTCGATCTCCACGTCCACCGGCGAGGGGTTGAGCAGGTCGAGGCGGCGGCCGCTGAGCATGCGCTGCCACGCCCGGTTCGGGGTTGGGCTTGCGGCGGCGCCGGCGTTGTCGGGGGCTGTCGACGACTCGGTCATGGCGGGCGCGACTTTAGGCGGGCAGGCGCCCGGCGGCAATGGTGGCACCGGCCCGCGTGCGCCCGGCCGAAACGGCGGCGGGGCCGGAGCCGCCCCGCCGCCGCCGGGTGCGGGGACACCATGTGCCGGGCCGGCTCGAGCCCGGCGGTCGGCGGCGGTACGAAAGGGGGGTGCTGGTCCGCTGCCGACGGGTGCGATCCTGCGCGAAAGCTGCGCGCCGGGCTGTGCGCGCCGTCACAGCGCGCTCAGTTGTCGCGCACCCGGGTCACCAGATCCGCCAAGCTGGCGAGATCCGGGATGACGAGGGCGTTGCCGTCGCGCTGGAGCAGCCCCTTCTTGGTCAGATCGCTCATCACCCGTGCCACGGTCTCCCGCGTGGTGGCGACGCGCGCGGCCAGCTCCGCGTGCACCGGAATGGGATACAGTCGGGCGCTCGCCGCATCCGCGCCGGCCTTGCTGCGCGCCAGGCGCAGCAGCTCGGCGTGGACCCGGTTGTGCGCGCCGAGCGTGCTGAGTTCCATGATGCGCCCGCTGGCCGCGCGCACCATCCGGGTCAGGCGGCGCATCATCGCCAGCCCGACGTCGGGATGGTCCGCCAGCACGTTGACAAAGGTGCGCGCGTCCAGGGCGGCGGTGACCGTGGGCTGTTCTGCGACCACCGAGGCGGAGCGTTCGCCGCCGTCGATGGCGGCAAGTTCGCCCACAATGCCGCCGGCATCGATGGTCTCAAAGGAGACCTCGCGGCCGCTGCGTCCGTGATCGACCACGCGCACCTGGCCCGAGACAACGAAATGCACCTCGTGGGTATCGGCACCGCGGTCGATGATGATCTCGCCATCCTGGAACTTGCGCCAGCGGCAGCGGGCCGCCACGCGCTTGCGCTCGTCCTCGCTGCAGGCCTGGAACAGTTCGACGTTGGCGAGGCTGTGGCTGGGATGTACGCCCGCAGTCGTGGCCATGGCGCCCGCGCTCCTCCCGGGTTGCGGCTGCCATGATACGCCGTGCGGCGCGCCGTTTCCAAAGCCTCGAATGGCGCTTCCGGCACCGCAGCGAACAAAAAACCGGCCGGGACACGGCCCCGGCCGGTCGATCATCGCGCTCGCGCCCCGCAAAGGGGCCGACTGCGTTCAGTTGACCCGCTGCGGCAGGTCCTTGATCGCGTCGTCGACGAGTTCGTTCGCCTTGGCTTCGGTCAAGTTGTTGCGCAGCAGGTCCGCGGTCGCCGCCGTGGCGATGTCGACGGCGCGGTCGCGGACTTCCTGGACCGCCTGCTGCTCCGCTTGGCGGATGCGGTCCTTGGTCTGGCGCTCGCGCCGCTCCATCTGGGCCTGGATCTCCTTTTCGGCCTGCTCGCGCATCGTCTTCGCTTCGGCCTTGGCGTGCTCAAGGATCTCCTCGGCCTGCTGCGCGGCCTCGCGCTGCTTGCGCTTGGACTCCTGAAGCTGCTGCTGCGCGTCCTCGCGCAACTGCTCCGCTTCCTGGATCTCCTTGCGGATCCGCTCGGCGCGCCGATCGAGGCCCCGCAGGACCGGGCGGAGCCCGTAGTACAGCGCGATCGCCATGAAGATGACGAAGGCGACCGCGACCCAGAACTTCGCACTGGCCAGCATCAGCGGCTTTCCTCCGTCACGTTCCGGACGGCCGCCTCGGCCCGCTCTTTTTCCACCTGGGCGCCCACCAGCTTGCCCGTCGCCGCCTGCGCGATCTCGGCCGCAACGCTCTGGAGGCTTTGCAGCGCCTCCTGCTTGGCCGCCTCAATGCGCCCCTCGGCGTCGGCGATCTGCTGGTTGAGTTCGCGGGTGTATTCGGCGTGCCGCTTGGCGTGGTCCTGGTCGATTTCCTCGCGCGCTTCGCGCATGGCCTTTTGGGCCTGTTCACGGGCCTCGCGCAGGCTCGACTCATAGGAGTCGTAGATCTCCTGCGCTTCCGCCTTCAGGCGCTCGGCTTTGGCGAGGTCGTCGCTGACCTTCTCGCGGCGCTCCTGCAGGATCTGCGCCACGCGCGGCAGCGCGATCCGGCTCATCAGCAAGTACAGCACCACGAAGGTGACGATCAACCAGAAGATCTGGCTGACGTACCACTCGGGGTTAAACTGCGGCATCACCGCCTCCTCGTCCGCAACGCCCGGCGCCGGCCTTTCCCCGTGGGAGGACCGGCGGCCGACGCCGCCGATTCGACGGCGGCGTCCCGGGTCGTACGCGCATTCGCAAATGGTCCTGTAAGGGGGCCGCGCGTGAACGGGGCGCATGGTCCCCGCCGGCACCGCGCCGGGCGGCCCGCCCGATGCCGCCGGACGTGGTGTTTAGAACGCGAACAGGACGATCAGCGCGATAATCAGGGCGTACAGCGCGATCGCCTCGGTCAGGGCGAAGCCGATCCAGATGTTCGCGCCGATGTCGTCCTTGGCGGAGGGGTTGCGGGCGATCGCGGTGTAATACCCGGCCCAGACGTTGCCCACGCCGATACCGGCACCGATGACGCCGATTGTGGCCAGACCGGCACCGATCAACTTAGCGGCTTCAAGCTCCATGACTTCCGTCCTCACGCGATTGCAGGTGAACCAAGCCGGGCTCCGGCCGCAGCGGCGGGCCCGGCGCGGCGGAACGCTCCCCTAGTGCATGTGCAGGGCGTCGTTGAGATAGATGCAGCTCAGGATGGCGAAGATGTACGCTTGCAACACCGCCACCAGGAATTCGAGCGCAGTGATCGCGACGTTCACGGCGAGGGGGACCACCCCGGCCACGCCCAGCACGAACACGAAGCCGCCGAGCGTTTTGAGCAGCGTGTGCCCGACGAGCATGTTCGCGAACAGACGCAGGGCCAGGCTCACCGGCCGCGACAGGTACGAAATCAGCTCGGTCAGGACCAGCAGCGGCGCGGCCCACGTGGGCGCGCCCGGCGGCAGGAAGAACTTCAGGAACCCGGCGCCATGCCGGGCGAACCCGATCACCGTGGTCCCGCCCCAGACCACCAGCGCGAGCGCGAAGGTCACCACGAGGTGGCTGGTGAAGGTGAACGAGCCGGGGATCATCCCCTGCAGATTGCCCACCAGAAGGAAGCTGAACAGCGCGAAGATGAACGGGAAATACTGCCGTCCCTCGCGGCCCGCGCTCTCGCGCAGCATGTTCGCGGTGGTCTCGTAGAGGATCTCGGCCACCGACTGCATCCGCCCCGGGACGAGCGCGCGCCCGCGTGTGGGCAGCGCCATCAGGGCGAAGACGATCACCACCGCGATCGTCATCCACAGCGACGAGTTGGTGTAGGAGATGTTGAGATCGCCCACCTGGATGGGGATCAGCGGCGTGATCTCGAACTGCGACAGCGGGTGAAGGTTCAGTCCGCCCGTGCCGCCATGTCCCGCTGGAGCTCCTTCAGCCACGAGTCAGCCCTCTTCGTCCCCGTTACGGTGCGCGCGGTCAGCCCGCTCACCGGTTGTGTTCCGTTCGCGTTGACGCGCGGCATCGTAATTCTGGGCGACACGCACGACATTCCGGAAGCCGGCCGCCGCGCCGAGGATGAAGAACAAGAGCATCAACCACGGCGTCGTTCCGAGCCAGCGGTCCAGCAGCAAGCCGATCCCAACGCCGACGCCGAGCGCGGCGACGAGTTCCGTCGCGATGCGCATGCCGACGCCCAGACCGCTTGCGCTTTTTGCGTGTGTGTCCCCCAGGCGATTCCGGCGTTTTTCCTTGGCGGCTTCGATCCGCTTGCCGAGGTCGTCAAGCCGGTCGCGGTCGTTGGGGTTGCTCATGCTGTTCCCCGATCCCGGCTCACGATCCCCCGGTAACGCGGCGTGCGCGCCGCACAAGGCGAGCGGACCATACGGGCGCGCCCCCACCCTGTCAAGTCCGCCCTGGTCTCCGCGTGCGGTGCAAAAATCCCGGATTCCGAGGGGCTTACGCGGTGCGCGCTAGGCCGTCTCGCGAAGGCCCTCGGCGGCCGTGAGATCCACCGAAACGAGCTGGGAAACGCCGCGCTCGCTCATGGTGACGCCGAACAGGCGGTCCATGCGGCTCATCGTCATGCGGTGGTGGGTGACCACGAGAAAGCGGGTCCGCCCCTCCGCCGCCAGCTCCTCGACCAGCCGGCAGAAGCGGTCGACGTTGGCGTCGTCCAGGGGGGCGTCCACCTCGTCGAGCACACAGATGGGCGCGGGATTCGTCAAAAACACCGCGAACAGCAGCGCCAGCGCCGTCAGCGCCTGCTCGCCGCCGGAGAGCAGGGACATCACCTGAAGGCGCTTGCCCGGCGGCGAGGCCATGATCTCCAGCCCCGTGGTCAACGGGTCGTCCGGGTCGGTGAGCGCCAGGTGCGCGCTGCCGCCGCCGAACAGGCGGGTGAAAAGGCGGCCGAACTGGTCGTTGACGCGGTCGAACGCGGCCGAGAGACGCTCGCGGCCTTCCTTGTTGAGGTCGGCGATTCCCTGCTGCAGCCGGTCGATCGCGGCCACCAGGTCGTCGCGTTCGGCTTGCATGGAGTCCAGGCGCGCCTGCACCTCTTCCGCCTCGGTGTCCGCGCGCAGGTTCACCGGCCCCAGGTCGTCGCGTGCGCGCATCAGGCGCTTGAGGTCGCGCTCGTTGGCGGCCTTGCTGGGCAGGTCGCCGTCCGGGTCGAGCCCTGCGGTTTCGAGAACTTTCTCGGGGGCGCAGGCGAAGCGCTCGTGCACCCGCGCCACCACGCCGTTCAGCTCTTCCTCGGCATGCTGGACGGCGGCGTCCGCGCGCACGCGTTCCTCGCGCGCGCCCGCCAGCTCGGATTCGGCCTGGCGCAGCGCGCTGTCCGCCTCGCGCGCCCGGGTCTCCGCGGCGGCCAGGTCGTCCGCGGCCTGTTGGCGGCGCGCCTCGGCGTCGCGCAGACTCGCGTCAAGCTGGCTCTTTTGCTCGGTAAGCTGCGCGGGGCGCGCATCCAGCTCGGCGATCTCGGTTTCGGCCGAACGGCGCCGTTCGTCCAGTTCGGCGACGTGGCCGCGCGCGGTTTCGGCGCGGCGCTGCCACGCGGCGACCTCGGTGTCGATCGCCTGCAGCCGCTCGGCGCGCGCGGCGGCGGCGCGGCGCCGTTCGTCCACGGCACTCTTTGTGCTGGCCAGCGTCTCGCGCCGTTCCGCCAGGGTGGCCCGGGCCTCGGCGAGCCGTGTCCGGGAGTCCTGGAGGTCCGGGAGTTCGGCCTTTTCCGATTCCGCCTGCGCGACGGCGTCGGCGGCTTCCTGGAGCTCCTCGGCGAGCTTGCCCTCGGATTCACGGCGGTTCTGCAGGCGCGCCTGGGCCTGGGAGCTTTCCCGCTCAAGCTGGGTATGCGCCTTCTGCGCCGCATCGGCGCGTTTCTGGGCCTGGGCGAGCGCCTCGCGCGCCGCCTTTTCCGACGCACGGGCCTCCTCCACGGCCGCCCGCGCACGTTCGTGCGTCTGCCGGGCCTGCGCCACTTCGTCCTCCAGCGGCGGCATCTGGGCGCGCAGCTCGGCCAGCCGGTTCTGCTGCGCCAGGCGCTGTGCCGCCGCCGTGGGGGCGTCCGCCGCGGCGACGTAGCCGTCCCAGCGCCACAGGTCGCCCTCGGCCGTCACCAGGCGCTGGCCGGGGGCCAGCATGGGATGATGGGCGTCGCCCGTGGCCGTGTCGGGCACCACGCCAACCTGGGCGAGCCGGCGCGTCAGCGCGGCCGGGGCGTCCACGGCGTCGTGGAGCGGCGTTGCGGCGTCCGGAAGCGCGGGCGCATCCGCGGGCAGGGGACCAAGGTCGGTCCAGCGCGCCGCCGCTTCCGTGCCCTCGGGCACGTTCAGGTCGTCGCCAAGCGCCGCGCCCAGCGCCGTTTCCAGGCCAGGGCGCACGGCGATCCGATCCAGGACGGGCGCACCCGCATCCTGTCCGTCCGCGCCGCCGGCGAGCACGCCCGCGAGGGCGTCGATCTCGGCCTGCAGCCGGTTGGCCGCCGTCTCGGCTTCCTGCAGCCGGTCGCGCGCCGCCGCTTCGTCGTTGCGCGCCTCGGTCAGGGCGTTGGCCGCCGAATCGGCGCGCTCGCGCGCTTCGGTCACGGCCGCGTCCGCGGCGGCGACCTCCTCGGCCGTTTCCGCGAGGCGCTGGGTGCTCTGCGCCGTCTCGGATTCCAGGCGCTCGCGCTCACTTTTCGCGTCGGCGAGCTGACGTGCCAGCTTGTCGTGGCGCTTGCGGAGATCGGCGAGACGCTTGTCCACCGCGCTGGCACGCGCCTCGTCCGATGCGACCTGTTCGTTCAGGCGGTTGAGGTCGGCCTCGGCGGCGTCGGCGGCCTCGCGCGCCTCGGTATGCGCGCGCTCGGCGGCGGCGATGGCGTCGTCTTCGCCTTGCTGTGCGTCCCGGAGCGCCTGCGCTTCCTCGCGAAGCTTTGCCACCGCGGCCTCGGCGTCGGCGAGCTGGGTCTGGGCATGCTCGCGGTCGCGGTCGATCTGGGCCAGACGCGCCCCCGCCTGCTTGCGGTCCTGAGCCACCTGGCGCTCGTCCTGCTCCACGCGCTGCTTCGCCAGGGTCAGGCGCTGCACCTCCGCCGCCGCCTGCGTTTCCGCTTCGCGCAGTGGCGCCAGGGCCTCGTGGGCCTCGGTCTGCGCCGTGCTGCACTGGCTCGCCGTTTTGGTGCAGGCCTCGACGCGTTCCTCGGCCTGGCGGAGCTGTTCCCGCGCCTGGGCGAGCGCGCTTTTGGCCGCCGCCGCCTCCAAATGCAGCCCGATCGCCTCGGCGTGTTTGATCTTGTCGCTTAGCCGCCGGTATTCGCGTGCCTGCTTTGCCTGCTGCTCGAGCGTGGCGTGCTGCTCGCGCAGCGTGGCGATGACGTCGTCCACGCGTTCCAGGTTGGTCTGCGTGGCGTTCAGGCGCAGTTGAGCCTCGTGCCGGCGGGCGTGCAGGCCGCCGATACCCGCGGCCTCCTCAAGGAGGTGCCGGCGCTCGGACGGCTTGGCGTTGACGAGGTGGCCGATGCGGCCCTGGCTCACCAGCGCGGTGGCATTCGCCCCGGTGCCCTGGTCGGCGAAGAGGAGCTGGACGTCGCGCGCGCGCACCTCCTTCCCATTGACCTTGTAGACGGAGCCCTTCGCGCGCTCGATGCGCCGGACCACATCCAGCTCGTCCTGATGGTTGAAAGGCGCGGGCGCGGTACGGTCGCGGTTGTCCAGGAGCAGCCCGACTTCGGCGACATTGTACCCGGGCCGGCGGTCGGAACCGCCGAAGATGACGTCGTCCATCTCGCCGCCGCGCATGCGCTTGGGCGCGTTCTCGCCCATGACCCAGCGCAGCGCCTCGACGAGGTTGGACTTGCCGCAGCCGT
>CAJXKW010000078.1 GCA_913055855.1 uncultured Limimonas sp.
CCGAAAAAGCTTTCCAGAACATGAACGACGAACTCCATCGGCGTGTAGTCGTCGTTGAGCATGAGCACCTTGTACATCGACGGCTTTTTCGTTTTCGCGCGGGGCTTGACCACCACGCCGGTCCCGGGGTCGCCGTCCCTGTCCTGTGACCGGGTTGCAAGCTCGTCCATCGGTCCGCTCCGATCGGCCCATCGCGCACCGGCCGCTTTCGCTGCGAAGCCGGCGCGCACCGGGCGGGTCTCTTGCGGAATCCTCTCGATCTGCCGCAGCCGAGGCAAGGATAGGCTGGTACCGTGGCAAAAATCTAGCATCACCGCCCCGAGGCATCCCAGCCGTGGCCTTTCGGCATGAGTCATGTGTGCGCCGGGGCTGGGAAAAGCAACAGGCCGCCGCCATTCCCGCCCACGCGGGCAGAACGCCCGTCGGCCGCCCCATGCGGCATTGTACGCGCGACACGGCACCGGTCATGGGTCACCTTGGCACGAAAGACGGTGACCGCAGTATGGGTGCGGCCGTGGGAAGCCTTGATGTGGTCGGCGAAGGAGGGGCCGAGTGGCGGCATTCGCGATCCGGCCAAGCACAGCAGCGGACCGGCAGGCGATCCTGGCCCTCTATGTCGCCACGTTCCCGAAGGAGGATCTGTCGCGGCTCGTGGCGGGGCTGCTCTGGACCCCTGGCGTGGTCTCGCTGGTGGGCGTCCATGACCACCGCCTCGCCGGGCATATCGCCTTCACGCCGTGCCGCGCGTCTGGCGGCGGCGGGCCGGTGGCGCTGCTGGGCCCGTTGGCGGTCGCGCCGCGATGGCAGGGCCGCGGCCTGGGGAGCGCCCTGGTTCGGGCCGGCCTGGCGCGTCTGGCCGAGGCGGGCGCACGCGCCGTGTTCGTGCTGGGCGACCCCGATTTCTACGGCCGTTTTGGGTTTTCGCCGGCAACGGCGGTCGTCCCGCCCTATCCCCTGCCCGCCGTGTATCGGGACGGATGGCAGTGCCGGATGCTCGGCGATGGGCCACGGCCGCGCGGAACCCTCGCGGTTCCTCCGCCGTGGCGGGATCCGGCGCTCTGGGCGCCGTAGCCGGCGCACCGGCACGGCTGCGGCGCGCCGCCCGGCATGCAAAAGGCCCCGTTCCCGGTGTCCGGGAAACGCGGGCCTTTGTTGCGGGTTCAGGGACGCGACACGCGGTGCTTACGCCGCGGTCTTGTCCGTAACCGCGCGGTCCATCGCATTCGTGGCCTGAGTCTGCAGCGGCTGCAGCACGTCGTTGACCATCTTGAACGCCATGTCGGTCATCTTGGCGCCCTGGCTGAGCATGCCGTCCATGCTCTCGCGCGCGACCTGGGTCTGCAGGTCGAAGAGTTCGCGCACGCTGTTCACTTCGAACACCTTGCGCGTGACCTCGACGTGCTGGTCGAGCTGCGCCTTGGAGAAGTCGACAAACTCGCGGTTGAGACTTTCAACGCCCTCGACCATGTTGGTGCTCGCGGCGACCACGGCGTCAACCTGGGACTTGCTGAAGTTGGTGGTGTCCGTGGCGTTGGTGAGCAGGCTGCTGGAGGCTTGTGCGATCTGGCTGCGCGCGACGTCCGTCGCCGTGTCCACGTTCTGCACGAGCATGTCGTGGCTCGCCTTCATGGTCTCGGCGACCTGCTCGGTGTTGGTCTTCACCAGGGTCTGCAGGGACGGCGCGACCACCGGGGTCTCGGTCTGGTTCTGCTGGCTCGCCATGAGATCGGTCTCCTTGTCTTGCTGTTCCGGCGTCATGCTGCGCTGCACAACTACCGGTAAGATAATGATGCCAGCGCCTTTGTCAAGATTTATTGTGCAGCGCAGCATACTCGCGGCCGGCCGCTGCGGCTGCCGGGTAACCGTCCGGTAATCCAGACCCTGGTATAATTGGTGGCATGAACCGGCGCGGGGCCGGTCACGGGGAACGCCGGGGCTTCAAACCGCACGTCAGGAAAACGGCTTAACCCCCTAGAAACGCCCGCAAGATTATTCTAGACCGCGCGCCGGGCGGCGCGTAGACTACCACCACGTCGTGGCGCACCATCGGGGGGATCCGCCGTGCTCGCCATCCGCCGCCTCACGCCGAATCGGGCCGGCCGCCGGGACGCCGTGCGTCCGTTGCAGGCACGTCTCGCCGGCCTTGTGCTTGCCGTGCTGACCCTGCTTGCCGGGAGCATGGCCGGCGCGCAGCACGCCCATGCGCGCTACGCCTCGTATGTCATGGATCTGGACACGGGCCGGGTGCTGCACGCGGTGAACGCGAACACGCGCAATTACCCCGCCTCCTTGACCAAGATGATGACGCTCTACATGACCTTCGACGCGCTGGAGGCGGGGCGTCTGGACCTGCGCGAGCGGCTTTCGGTGTCCCGGCGGGCGGCGGGCATGACGCCGTCCAAGCTGGGCCTGGACGCGGGCAGCACGATCACCGTGGAAAACGCCATCCTCGCCCTGGTCACGAAGTCGGCCAACGACGCGGCTGTGGTGCTCGCCGAGGCCATGGGTGGGACGGAATACCAGTTCGCCCTGGACATGACGCGCAAGGCGCGCGAGCTGGGCATGAGCCGGACCACATTCCGCAACGCCTCGGGGCTGCCCAATCGCGGGCAACTCTCCACGGCGCGCGACATGGCCAAGCTGGGCAGGGCGCTGATCGAGGATTTTCCCGAATACTACGACTACTTCGACACCCAGCGCTTCACCTATCAGGGCGAGACCTACGGCAACCACAACAATCTTCTGGACAGCTACCGCGGCACCGACGGCATCAAGACCGGCTACATCCGGGCCTCCGGCTTCAATCTGGTGGCCTCGGTGAAACGGCACGGCCACCGTCTGATCGGGGTGGTCTTCGGCGGCCGCTCGGCGCAATCGCGCGACCGTCACATGGTCAAGCTCCTCAACAAGGGGTTCCGCCGGCTGGAGCGCCTGGAAACCATCGAGGTCGTGGGGCCGCCCGAGGCCAAGCCCGTGCGCGCGATCCGGCGCCAGGTTGCGCGTATCCACGGCGACGATCGCGTGGTCGCCATGGGTGACGCCGATCCCCGCCAGCACACCGACGACGGCCTGACCGGCGAGCGCACCGTGGCCGGCATGCCCGTGCCACCCGCCACGCACCGGCCCGCCGCAATTCGCGCCGCGGCGCGCGAACTCGCCCGCGCCGACGGCGAATACGCCATCCAGGTGGGCGCCTACAGCCGCGCCAGCCGGGCACACGACGCCGCCGTCAAGGCGCTGAACCGGGTGCCGCGCCTGCTGCGCACGAGCCGGCTCGCGGTCACCCGATTCCGCCACGAAGCAGATGCGATCTATCGCGCCCGTCTCAGCGGCCTGTCCAAGGCGCGCGCGCAGCAGGCGTGCCGGCTGCTCGAATCGAAGCAGCACGATTGCCTGGTGATCCGGCCGCGCGGCGGGGTCGAGGTGGCGTTCAACGAAAAGTGACCGCGCACGGGCCGGCGGACCGTCGTCGCGCGGCCTCTGCGGGCGGCCATCTGGCGCACAGGGTAGCCTACTGCGCCGCCACGCCCAGCGTGCGCGCGCGCTCGCGCGCTGACGCGGCGGAGGCGTCCGGATCGGGCGTCTGCACCAGACGGCTCGGCCACGCCCCATCCATCGCCGGTGCCGAGGGGCGCACCGCCGGCGTCTCGCCGTAGGCCGCGATCGCGTCGATGCGCCGGCGCACCCGCCAGGGCGCGTCCAGGGACAAGGGATGTCCGGCCGTGGCCTCACGCCGCCATCCCGCGATCGCCCGGCGCACCGCGGGCTTGTGCCGGCATTGCCAGACACGCAGGTCCCAGGCGTGCCGGCTGGCATGGTTCCGGCTCAGGGGCAGGAAGCTCCACGCCGGCACGCACCGTCCCGCCGGATCCTGGACCGTAACCGCGCCCGGCGCATAGGCAGGGCCCTCGAAATGCGCCACCCAGATCGCCAGCCGGCGCGTCATCCCGTCGACGAAAATCCCCGCGACACGGCCGCCGGGCTCGGGGACCAGCACGGGATAATAGCCATTCCGGGCGCACCGCCGCCGGTGGTGCAGGAGAACGCCGGGCGTTACGGCAAGATCGCGCACGGCGCGGCCGAGCAGATCGGCGCGGACCTCGTCGTCCATGAGCGTGCCGTAGAAGAAGAACAGCATCCCGACACCCTCCCTGACCCTGACGGCAGACCACACCCGGCACCGGGCACCATCGGGAAGGTCACATAACCGTCGTCCCCCTGCGGTGCAAGCGGTGCGGGTAGCGCCAGCTCAGGCTCAGGCTAAGGCTCAGGCGAAGGCGTCGGGCACGGCCACGCCGCTGGCGTGCAGTTCGTCGCGCAGCAGGGTCTTCAGGCGTTCCAGCCCGGCCGGGTCGCGCGCCTCGCAGCGCGCCACCAGCACGTCCTGGGTGTTGGATGCGCGCAGCAGCCACCAGCCGTCTTCTGTGTTCACCCGCACGCCGTCGATGCCCACCACATCGGCACCGCGTTCGGCAAGGCGCGCGCGCACCTCGTCGATCACGGCGAACTTGCGCTCGGCAGGGCAGTCGAAACGGATCTCCGGGGTGTTCACGACCGCCGGCAGGGACGCCCGGAAATCGGCCAGGCTGCCGCCACGCCGCGCCAGCGCGTTGAGCACGCGCAGCGCGGCGTAAAGCGCGTCGTCGAAGCCGTACCAGGTATCGGCGAAAAACAGGTGGGCGCTCATCTCGCCGGCCAGGGGCGCCCCGGTCTCGGCCATCTTCGCCTTGATCAGGGAGTGCCCCGTCTTCCACATCACCGGCTCGCCGCCCAGCTCGGCAATCCGGTCGAACAGGATCGCACTCGCCTTGACGTCCGCGATCACGCGCGCGCCCGGCCGCTCGGCGAGCACCGGCTCGGCGAGCAGGGCAAGGATCTGATCGCCCCAGAGGATCTCACCCTCGGCGTCGACCAGGCCGATCCGGTCGCCGTCGCCGTCGAAGGCGAAGCCCAGGTCGGCACGGCGCTCGCGCACCGCGGTGCGGAGCTGTTCCAGGTTCGCGGGCACCGTGGGATCGGGATGGTGCGCGGGGAAGGTGCCGTCGACAACACCGTTGAGCACGTCGTGGCTCCCCGGCAGCTCCGCCGCCACCTCGGGCAGGACGTCGCCCACGGCGCCGTTGCCCGGATCCCAGATCACGCGCAGCGGGCGCATGGGCGCCTTGTCCTGCAGGATGCGCCGGGCGTAGGCGGTGCGCACGACATGCTCGCGGTACGCCCCTGCGCCCTCGGCGAACGCGCCCTCGGCCGCGATGCGCCCCAGCCGCTGGATGTCGTCGCCGAAGAAGGCGCGCGTGCCCAGCATCATCTTGAAGCCGTTGTAGTCGGGCGGATTGTGCGAGCCCGTGACCTGGATGCCGCCGTCGGTTTCCAGGTGGTGCACGGCGAAGTACAGCATGGGCGTCGGCCCGCGCCCGATCCAGGCGACATCCACCCCTGCCCGCGCCAAGCCGTCGGCCAGCGACTCCGCGAGTTCCGGCGAGGACAGCCGGCCGTCATAGCCCAGGGCCACGCGGCTGCCACCGTTCCCGCGCACCACCGTCCCGAACGCCCGGCCCAGCGCCGCCGCGTCCGCTAGGGTCAGGGTCTCGCCCACGACGCCGCGGACGTCATAGGCACGCAGGATGCTGGGATCGAAGCGATGCGCCGTCATCGCGCCGCCTCCGCGACGTGGGAGCCCGCCCCGGCGTCCGGCTTGTCCGCGCCCACCGCGCGCCCGACGCTGTCGTAGCGGAAGCCGTACGCGGCCATCTCCGCCGGATCGTAGATGTTGCGCAGGTCCACCACCACGGGGGCGTTCAGGATGCCTTTCATGCGCGCCAGATCCAGGTTCCGGAACTGGTTCCACTCGGTCAGGATCGCCACGGCGTCGGCACCGGTCATGGCGTCGTAGGCATCCGCCGCCCAGTCGACGTCCCGGAGGTGCTTCGCCGCCTCGGTCATGCCCTCGGGATCGAAGGCGCGGATCCGTGCGCCCGCCTGCTGCAGCGCCGGAATGATGGAAAGGCTGGGCGACTCGCGCATGTCGTCGGTGTTGGGCTTGAAGGTCACGCCCAGCACGGCGATCGTCTTGCCCGTCACGCTGCCGCCGCACTGCCGGACGATCTTGTCCGCCATGGCGCGCTTGCGCGTGTCGTTGACGGAGACAACCGTCTCCACGATGCGCATGGGCGACTGCGCCTCCTCCGCCGTGCGGACCAGGGCCAGGGTGTCCTTGGGAAAGCACGAGCCGCCGTAGCCCGGCCCCGGGTGGAGGAACTTGCGGCCGATGCGGCCGTCCAGACCCATGCCGCGCGCGACGTCGTGGACGTCCGCGCCGACGCGCTCGCACAGATCGGCGATCTCGTTGATGAACGTGATCTTCGTCGCCAGGAAGGCGTTGGCCGCGTACTTGGAAAGCTCGGCCGTCTCCAGCGTGGTGAAGATCACCGGCGTCTCGATCAGGTAGAGCGGACGGTAGAGGGCGTGCAGCACCTCGCGCGCCGTTTCCGTTTCGGCGCCGATGATGACCCGGTCGGGACGCATGAAGTCGGCGATCGCCGAGCCCTCGCGCAGGAATTCCGGGTTGGAGGCCACGTGAAGCGTGGTATCCGGCGCCGCCTCGCGTGCGATACGCGCCACCTCGCGTCCCGTGCCCACGGGCACCGTGGACTTGGTGACGATGACCGTCCCGTCGCCGGCTGCGCGGGCGACCTCACGCGCCGCCTGGTGAACGTAGGTCAGGTCGGCGTGACCGTCGCCGCGCCGGGTGGGCGTGCCCACGGCGATGAACACCGCATCCGCGCCGCGCACGGCCTCGGCGAGATCGTCGGTGAAGCTCAGTCGTCCCGCCTCGACGTTGCGCCCGACGAGATCCGCCAGCCCCGGCTCAAAGATGGGGATCTCACCGTCCTTCAGGCGCGTGATCTTGTCGCCGTCGCGGTCGACGCAGACCACGTGCGTGCCGAACTCGCTGAAACAGGCGCCGGAGACGAGCCCCACGTAGCCCGTCCCGATCATGGCGATTTTCATTGTCGGTGCTCCGTCCCCCGCAGCGATTGCAATCGCCCGGCCTCATGGTTCGACAGGCTCACCAAGAGGCCGTTTTGCCGGAATCCGCCTCATCCCGAGCCCCGTCGAAGGATGCGGCGCCTATCCGGCAGGGCGCCTCACGACGCCCGCCGTGCGGCGTAGGTCTGCAGCAGCGCGCGCGTGGCATCCGCCGTCTCGGGATGCTCCAGCGCGAAGGCCAGGATCGCCTCGACATAGCCGGCCTTGTTGCCGCAGTCGAAGCGCCGGCCGTCGAAGCGCAGCCCGTGCAGCGGCACATCACCGATGGTCGCCGCAATCGCGTCGGTAAGCTGAATCTCGTCGCCGCGGCCGGGCGCCTGCCGGTCGAGCTGGCGCATCACCGCCGGGTCCAGGACATAGCGCCCGATGATGGAGAGCGTGGACGGCGCGTGCTCGGGGTCCGGCTTTTCGACCATGCCCTTGGCTGCGGCGAGCCGGCCGTCGTCCGAGGTCACATCGAGCACGCCGTACCGGTTGGTGTGCTCGCGCGGCACGTCCACGGCCGCGACGACATTTCCGCCTACGCGCTCATACGCCTCGATGAGCTGGCCCAGGCAGGGCCGCGGGGCCTGGATCAGGTCGTCCGGGAGAATGACACCGAAGGGCTCGTCCCCCACCGCATGGCGCGCGCACCACACGGCGTGGCCCAGCCCGCGCGGCGTGTGCTGGCGGGTGAAGGTCACGTTGCCGTCGGTCAGCGTGGAGTTCCGCACGCTCTCCAGTTCCGCCTTCCGGCCACGGCCTTCCAGCGTCGCCTCCAGGGCGGGCGCGCGGTCGAAATGATCCTCGATGGACGCCTTGCCGCGGGCGGTGACGAAGATGAACTCCTCGATACCGGCCTCGCGCGCCTCATCGACGGCGTACTCGATGACCGGCCGGTCGACGATGGGCAGCATCTCCTTGGGAATGGCCTTGACCGCAGGCAACACCCGGGTCCCCAGCCCCGCCACGGGCAGGATGGCCTTGCGCACGCGCGTCGTCGTCACGGCGGCCTCGCTCGATGGTCGACAGAATGATGCTGCCTCTTGCCACACTGCCACGAACGAGACAAGCGCCCCCCGGGTTACACCCTCGGGTGCACGCCGAAGGGGCGGATTGCGGCCAAAGCGCCGGCCCGATCACTCGCCCAGCAAAACCCGCCGCGCGGCGTTGAGCTTCATGGCAAAGTAGTCCGACCCGCCATGATCGGGATGGACCTGTTTCATCAGGCGGCGATACGCCGCGCGGATCGTATCCGCGTCGGCGTCCGGGCCGACGCCCAGCACCGCACGCGCTTCGCCCGGGGACATGGCATCCGACGCGCGCGCGCCCTCAGCCGAGCCCTGCCCCGCGCCGGCATCGCCGGTGCCCCCGGCATCTGCGCGCGTGCGCCAGCCGGCCCCGTGAAACCGGTCCAGATAGGATTCAAGCACCTGCCGCGATTGGTCATCGCCGGCCGCTCGGATCTCGGCCCAAAGCGCGCGGCAGGCCTCGAGTGAGAGATCCTCCAGCCGTTCGCCGGCGAATTGGCCGGCGCGCACCTCGCCCGTCATCACCCCGGTCTCGTGAACCAGGGTCATGCGCAGGAAATCCGTCTCCACCGTGCTGCTGCGCTGGTCGCCCGCCGTCCCCGGGCCGCCGCCGGCACCGCGGGCCTGCCGGATCAGCCGCAGAATCTCGCGCCAGCGCCCGGCGAGGGCGGCAAGGGCGGGCAAAACCAGCCAGGCGAACTGGTACCGGCCGATCCACAGCAGGACCACGCCGAACACCAGGGCGGCGCCGGCAACACCCCACAACAGCCCGCGGCCGACCCGCCGCGGGTCGACCTCGGTGAACCACTTGATCAGGAGAAGCGCCCCGACCAGAAGCCCGATACCAAGCACGAAGTAGGCGATCACGGCCCGCGGCCTCCGGGCCTCACGAAAGCTGCCGGGTGAGCTTCTTGATCTCACCGCCGCGCGCATCCGCGAGTTCGCCCAGCGCCGCACGTCCGCCGGCGGCGTAAACGGCCACGGCCGCGAGCAGGTCGCGGAGCTGCCTGGGGCTGTTCGCGTCGAAGCGGCAGCACGCCCCGCCCGTCAGCCGGGCGATGTCGGTGAAAACCTTGCGCGCACGTTCGTCGCCGCCTTCGTGGAACATGAAGGCGGGCACGCCCAGCAGGCCGAGCTGCCCCGCGAGCTCGCCCAGGTAATCCGGGTCCTCCTCCATGCAGTCGCCCACGAAGACCAGCGCGTTCACCCGGCCCCGACGCGCCTCGTCGCGCGCGTGGCTCAGCACCTTGGCGATCTGGGTCCGCCCGGCACGGCAGGTCACCGCCGTCATCCGCCCCAGGAGGCTGCGCGCGTCGGCGCACCACGGGCTGGCGTCGAACTCGCCAAAGCCCCGGTAATACGCAAGCTGCACCTCCAGCCCGCCCAGGCGCTCGGTCTCGGCGAACATGCTCGCCTGGATGTCGCTGGCGCGGTCCCAGGTGGGCTCGCGGCTGGCGGTGGCGTCCATGGCGAAAACCAGCCGGCCCACGTCCTGCGGCCGGCGAACCTGCGGCGTGGCCGCCACCTGCTTCAGGAAGGTGTCGACGTCACTGGTCTGCGTCTCGCGTCGGGCGGGCGGTCGGGATTTGCGTGCCATGGGCGTCTCCGGATGCGCGGCCGGCCCCTACTGACCCTGGCCCGCCGCGGCCGGCGCGTCGAGATCGACGGCGTACTGGAGCAGGAAATCCCGCGGAATTTCCTCGAGGGCAAGGGCGCTGGTCGCGCGCGCGAAAACCGGCGGCGCCTTGCCCGCCCGTGCGGCCTCCAGCCAGCGCCCGGCGCACAGGCACCAGCGATCGCCCGGCTTGAGCCCGGGAAAGCCGAGTTCGGGCCGGGGCGTGCTGAGGTCGTTTCCCTGCCCGGCCGTGTAGCTCAGGAAGGCTTCGGTCACCAGGGCGCAAACGGCGTGATTGCCGCCGTCGTAGGGATCCGCGCTGCAGCAGCCGTCGCGCTTGAACCCCGTCATGGGATCCGTGGAACAGGGGGCGATCCGATCCCCGAAGACGTTGCGCGTTTCCTCCATGCCCTCACCTCATCCAAATGCGTGCGCCGCAAGACACGTTTGTCAGGTTGCACGCGCGCTCGCGGTTTCAAGAGGGCCCCGTTACAGCGAACGGCCCCGTGCGGATGCGGCCACGTGCCGGGGCGCGGCCGAGCGACGCGGTCGCGTTTCGAAATTAAAAAATGCGGAGACCTGAGCGGCATAGCTGTCGCTTTGGCGCAGAAAAGCGACGCATTGGCGTCGTCCTGCACGGCGAACGCTACCACTGTCCTGGTTATGCATACCTGATCTTGTGTATAGCGCAATCACGTTTTGGGTAGATTTCGCCGACGTTTTGTGAAATGTTGGCGGATACGGTCATCGGGGCCGGGAAACGGAGATTTGGCCATGGCGAACGTTCTGATCGTCGAAGATACGGAAGGCGTGCGGCAGACCCTGGAAATCATGCTGGAGAACTCCGGGCACACGCTCGAGGTCGCGGAGAACGGGAAAGCCGCGCTGCAACGCCTCGAGCGCGGGCGCTACGACATCGTCATCACCGACATCATCATGCCCGAGGTCGACGGCAACGACGTCATCCTCGCCATCCGGAAGATGGACCGGCCGCCCAAGGTCATCGCCATCTCCGGCGGCGGCATGAAGGTGGACAAGGACGAAGCCCTGATGCTCGCGCGCAGCCAGGCGGACACCGTGCTGAAGAAGCCGTTCACCCACCGCGAGCTTCAGGACGCCGTCGCACGGACCCTCAACGGGGCGCAAAGCGCGGCCTAATTCCCGATCCGCTGGATCATCACGATCGGCGCAGGGTGTCCGCGCCGCCTCATCCCGTCGGCCGGGCCGGGTCGGACGGACACGGTGTTGTGATTGTCACAGCGCCGGCACGTTGATTGCGTGCTCCCTCGCCGAACCTGCCAATTGAACAAGGTCGCGGAATCATGTCGGTGTGGCGAAACCGAACCATCGGTCAACGCATTCTCGCCATCGTGGCACTGCTCGGTGCGGCGATCGTTGTCGTCGCCGGGATTTCGATCGTCCGGTTCGCGCAAATCGGGCAGGAGATGACCGAAATTACCGAGCAGGATTTGCCGATCACCCACGACCTGCGCCTGGCGACCGAGCATCAATTGCTCCAGGCGGTCAACATGGAGCGCGCCCTGCGCGTGCGCGGCATCGGCGCTGACACGGCGGACGCCGAGACCACCTTCCGCGAGGCGCGCGACCAGTTCGAAACCTATTCGGCAAAAGTGGACGAGGAGATCGCGCACGCGCGCGAGCTGGTCGACACCGCACTCGCCGACAGCCAGAAGGGCGTCGCGCGCGACGAGCTCAAGACGGTCAAGGACAAGCTCTCGCGCATCGCCACGCAGCACACGGTCTACAACGAGCAGGCACGCCAGCTCCTGGACAAGGCCGAATCCGGCGCCGACGCCGCGGCCCTCGCGGACCAGGCGGCGAAACTCGCGACCATTCAGGACAACCTGGACGGCAAACTCACCGACCTGTTCGACGCGATCAGCGACGCCACGGCCGAGTCCACCCGGCTGGCCGTCGCCCACGAGCGCCAGGCGGTCCGGGTGGTCAGCGTGACCGCGGTGCTCGCGCTCGCCGTGGGTGTCGCGCTGGGCCTGCTCATCGCGCGCACGATCACCCGGCCGTTGAACCGCCTGACCGACGGGATGACGCGGCTGGCCAAGGGTGAGCTGGAGACGGAAATCCCCCAGGCACCGTTCAATGACGAGGTCGCGCGCATGGGCGCGGCCATGGGCACGTTCCGCGACAACCTGAAAAAGCAGCGCGAGCTTGAGGAACGCGAGGCGGAGGCCCAGCGCGCCCGCGAGCGCCGTCAGGACGCGCGCAACCAGGTGATCGACATCTTCGGCGCAAGCATCGGCGGCGTCATGGACACCGTGACCAACGCCACGCGCGGCATGACCGAGCGCGCGCAGAAACTCCTCGGCGTGGCGCAGCAGACCGAGGACGTCACCCAGGCCGTGGGCCGGGAGAGCGACGACACCTCCAGCAATGCGCAGGAGCTGCGCGCGGCCGTGGAGGAGATGGTGAACTCCGTCCAGGAGATTAACCGGCAGGTCGCGCAGTCCGACGAAACGGCCGAGACCGCGCGCCAGAAGGCCAACGACTCGGCCGAGCGGGTAACCAAGCTGCGCGAGGCGGCCGAATCCATCGACAGTGCGGTAACCCTGATCCAGGACATCTCGGAGAAGACCAACCTGCTCGCGCTGAACGCGACCATCGAGGCCGCGCGCGCCGGCGAAGCGGGCAAGGGCTTCGCCGTGGTGGCGAACGAGGTCAAGTCGCTGGCGAACCAGACAGCCAAGGCGACCGAGGACATCAGCGGCCAGATCCGCGAGATCCAGTCGGCCACGAGGGAGACGGCCGACGCGATGGGCGAGATCACCGAGAGCATCGGCCACGTCCGCGAATACACCAGCGGGATCGCCTCGGCGATCAACGAGCAGGAGTCCACCACGCGCGAGATGGCCGAGAACATCACCCGGGTGGCGGACAGCGCCTCATCCATCGCCGAGCGCGTGCGCGGGCTCCAGGAACAGACCAGCGACGCCAGCCAGAGCGCCAGCGCGGTACAGGACACGGCCAAGGACCTGTCCGAGGACGCCGACGTGCTCAGCCGCGAGGTCCAGACCTTCCTCACCTCCGTCCAGGGCAGCGACGACCAGGCCGAGCGCCTGGAGGCGGCGAGCTTCCGCACGGAAGCCACGGTTGTGCGCGACAACCGCGAGATGCGCACGCGCACGCTGCACATCGCGCCGTCCTACGTGACCGTGCACGACCACGTCCCGGGCGACGTCGGCGAGCGCGTGACGCTGAAGATCGACGGCTTCCGCCAGGGCATGGACGCGCGCGTGGCGCGCAAGGACCGCGACGGCACCACGCTCCAGCTCCCCATGTCGCAGGACCACATCGACTGGGTGTACGGCGAGATGCGCCGCCTCATGGCGCGCAGCGCGGCGGCCTGATCCCGGGCGGCGCGACGGACGCGACGGCTGCACGCCTTGACGCCGGCGTGTCGCATCCGGAATTCCTGGGGCGGGGACTCACCCGGTCGGAAGGCGCGCATGGCCGAGCAACGGAGCACGGCACGTCAGGGCACACCGGCCCGCGACAGCGTCGCCGGCACGCTGGGCCAGCTCAAGGCGGCGGCCGAGGCACCGCGGGTGTCGCTGGGCACCCTGGTGGACGAGCTGGGCCAGCGCACCTACGGCCCGCTGCTGTTCAGCATCGGCGTGATCGCGATCTCGCCCCTGGGCGCGATCCCGGGGGCGTCGGTGATCCTGGCCACCCTGATCATCCTCATGGCGGTCCAGATGAGCCTGCGCGCGCACCGGCCGTGGCTGCCCGAACGGCTGCGCCGGGTCGCGGTGGACGGCGCGCGCAGCCGGCGCGCCATCGCCGCGATGGAGCCGCGCCTGCGCTGGCTCGACCGGGTGGCGCGGCCGCGCTGGCCCTGGCTGCTGGCCAAGCCGGCGCTGCACGTGGTGGTGCTGGGGCTGTGCGCGCTCGCCGTGCTGATGTATCCGCTGGCCCTGGTGCCCTTCGGCGTGATGCCCGTGGCCGCCGCCATCACCGTGATCGGCCTGGGCTTGCTCTGCGCCGACGGCCTCGTCATCGCCGCCGCGCTCGCCGTGACCCTGGCGGCCACCGTCGCCGTGCCCGTGGTGTCGGTCGCGGCGGTGTAGGGGGTGCAAGCGGCGTAGGGCGGCACTGCGCCGGAAAGCGCGTGCCACCGTCGGCATGGCGCCGAGGGCACGCAAATCCCAAAGGAGGAGACAGGCTGCGCGCATTGCGGGTCGCAGCCCGGCTTTCGTGTTCCTGCGCCGCCATCCCGGCTTATCGGCGATAGGCCAAAACCGACGCGGCCCCATCGGTTGCCCCGAATCCGCCTCGGTGTCACCTTGATGATGCGGTGACGGCGCAACGGGACGACGGGGCAACGCGACCGTCGCCGCCGACGGAGAAACGGAGAGCGCCATGACCGATCGTTTGCGTGCGTTGGTGGAGCGGGCCCGCGAGGTACAAATGTCCGCCGCGGACCGCGAAGAGCAACGCCGCACCTTCGCCTACGGGAACACGCATATCGAAAATCGATACATCACCCGTGAGATCGTGGACGAGCAGGCGGAATCTCTCGACGTTAACAAGAATTCGTAACACGTCATGAGCGAAGACGACGGCGAGGCGGAACGCCGGCATAGTCAGGCCTTTTCAGCCGAAGTCGTCGAAGACGAATGGGCACGTAAGGAAGCCGAAGCCCGGAACGGGCTTCGGCAAACCGACGCGCTCATGGACATGATCGACACCTGTCTCGATCCGGAACGCCCGTTTCGCCTTCGTCTGTCCATGATCCTTCACCTTCAGCGCCTCGCCCTCGACGGCATAAGCGCCTATGCGGGGAATTTCCGCCCCGGCGGCGTGGAGATCAAGCAAAGTCAGCATCAGCCGCCGCCGGCGCATCTTGTCGCCGAATACGTTGAGGACATGTGCGATTATGTGAACGAAAATTGGGAAGCTGCCTCAGCTGTTCATCTCGCCGCCTACGTTATGTGGCGGCTCAACTGGATTCATCCCTTTGCCGACGGAAATGGCCGAACGTCACGCGCCGTTTCCTACTTGGTCTTGTGTGTGCGGCTCGGTTATCGGCTACCGGGCAGCAACACCATCCCATACCAGATCGCCCAGAACCGCCAGCCTTATTTTGACGCGATCGACGCCGCGGATGCGGCGGCCGCCAACAACAAGCTAGATGTTTCGGAAATGGAAAAACTTATCGAAGGCTTGTTGGCAAACCAGTTGTACGGCGTCCTTGAGGATGCGCGAGGTTTGGAAGGCGACGGAACATGACTCGTGACCCATCGCGCGCAAGCTGACGCCACGCGCGGCGTGAACACGACTTCACGACCAACACACGCCGCGTAGGCCGGTTCGCTTTGCGCACGCAACGCAACCCGCCGGCTTTCAGGCCACGCCGAGCGGCGGCACGCACCTTGCGGCGCAGTGCCGCCCTACGCCGAGGGCGCGCCAAACCCGACCCATCCGGCAACCCGCGCGCATTGCGCGCCGTGGGGCGGCGTTTCTAGACTGCCGCCTGCATCGCCACCGCACACCGCCGGGACGCCATGGCCGACGATTTCCAAGCCAAACCAGACATCGAGGAAGCCCGTCGCCGCATTCGCAAATGCAAGGAAAAGCAATCGAAGACGCTGGACCTCGTAGGACTCGGACTCACCGAGCTGCCCGGCGAGATTGGCGAGCTGTGGTGGCTGCGCGAATTGGACCTCATGGCCAATAAGGTTGGCGCCGACGGCGCCCACGCCATCGCCGAAAATCTGACTGCGCTTAGCTCGCTGAACCTGGCCGCCAACGACATCGGCGCCGACGGCGCCCGCGCCATCGCCGCCAACCTAACCGCGCTTAGCTCGCTGGACCTGAACCTCAACAACATCAGCGACGAGGGCGCCCACGCCATCGCCAACAACCTGACCGCGCTCACGTCACTCAGCCTCAGGGACAACCACATCGGCGATGCGCGCCCGCTGCGCCAGCTTCGGCAACTCGAAACCTTGGAACTCTTGGGCAATCCGATCACGAGCGCGGACCCTGATCTCTGGTTCCTGCCGCGTCTCGAACGGGTCATGCTGGACCGCGCAGACATACCGGGCCTGCCGCCAGAGGTGCTTTCGCAAGATTCAGGGGATAACAGCCTCCCCCGCCTACGCGCGCATTACCGCGATCTCTATGCGAGCGGCGCCGAACGCGTCACGGACGTCAAACTCCTGCTGCTCGGCAACGGGCGCGTGGGCAAGACGCAGATCGCGCGCCGTTTGCGCGGCGAGGCGTTCGACCCCGACGCCGAATCCACGCACGGCGCTGTCGTGACCTCGGCCGCGCTGCCGGCCCCTGACGGCAATAGCGAGCCGACGCCGCTGCAGCTCTGGGACTTCGGCGGGCAGGATATCTATCTCGGCACGCACGCGCTGTTTCTGCAATCCCGGGCGGTGTTCCTGCTGTGCTGGACGCCGGGCATGGAGGACGCGGGCGAGCACGCGTACGGCGGCCATACCTTCCGCAACTATCCCCTGGATTACTGGCTGCACTACGTCGCCAGCACGGCCGGCACGAGCGCCAGCACGTAGACGAGCGTAGTGGGTTCGCTCACGAACGAGCCTCCATCGCGTGTCAGTGGGTCGTCCGAGGGTAAGTCGGTTGTCGTTGCCTGCCGTCGCGGGCGTGCCCGGGATCCGGATTTATATACGCCGGTGGCGACGGTGGCTGCACTGGGTGCCGGTGGCCTGGCCTGGGTCGGCACCGCGGTCGCCTTTCCGGGCTGGGCGGGGCCCATCGCGGTCGTGGGATACGGCGTGGGTACCTGGCTCGTGGTCCGCTACCGCCCACTCGTCGGCGTCTACGAGCGGATCCGGGCCGTCGAGGCGGGCCTGAGCGACGCGCTCTCGCTGGTCGGCAGACGGGTCGCGGCGGGACAGGCAGCGGAGGCTGCCGTCCGGGACACGGCAGCCGAACTCGACGGCGAGATCGCGACTGTCCTGTCGGAAGCCACGCGGCAGCAACGGCAACTCGGGGCCGGCCTCCGGGAGGCCTTCCTGGGCCGGAACGGTGCGGCCCGTCGGGTCCCGAGTCCACGCGTTGCGGGGAGTGCGGCCCTCTTCGCCAGGGCGGCCGAGGAGGGATCCCCAGCGGGGGAGGCCCTCCTTGCCCTGGGCGGTCACCTCGCCGACCTCGAGGCCGTCGAGGAGCGGGCCAGGCACAACCTCGACGCGGTCTGTAGCACGCTTCGTTCGACGGCCGGCCTGTTCGGCCCCCTCGTCGCGGGGGCGACGGTGGCCCTGGCCGACGGGATGGCGGGACAGCGAGCCTTCGTCCCCGGTGGCGGCGACCCACTCCCGTGGCTCGGCCTCGTCGTCGGCGGGTACGTCCTCGCGATGGCCGCGATCCTGACCACCCTCTCGATCGGCCTTCGCCGCGGGCTGGACGGGCCGCTGGTGGCCCATCGCGTGGGCCGTGCGCTGCTTCTGGGTACGACGACGATGCTGGTCGCCTACGCCCTCGCGTCCACGGTCGCCTGAGGTTTAAGGCCCAGACCGGGACCAAGACCGCCCATGTTCGACACGCCGGTGGACGCCTGGTACGTCTGGGTCGGCCTCGCCGTGGCGTCTCTCGCCGTCCTCGGGACGGCACTCCTCGTTGCCGCTGGCACACCCACGGGAGCCGCCCGCGTGGCCGACGCGATCGACGAGGTCGCCGCGAGCCCCTACCTCGC
>CAJXKW010000079.1 GCA_913055855.1 uncultured Limimonas sp.
GGCTTGTGCGGCAGCTGTGAGCGGTAGAAGAAGCAGAAGGTCCGCGGGATCGTTGGCCTGACGGAGCGCTTTCTGGAACTCACGGGCTTGGGCATTAACCTTTGTCGTGCGCAGCGCAGCGGCCGGGAGCTGGACCTTCCATGCCTCGATGGCGTCGTAGCACTGGCGGATGAGGTCTCCCTGAAGCTGCGGCGTTCCGCCAAACTGCTCGACAATGTCTCGGAGGTACACGGCCCGCTCTTCGTCGAGCTTCAGAACCCCCAGGCTGTAACGACTTGGTTCGGCGCAAAGATCTTCGATCTCGCTCGCCAGGATGTCGCTGACGTAGGCGCCATCGCGGCGCAGGACAATTGCTTGGCCAAAGGCCTGGAGCGCACCGCCAACGAGCAGGGGGATCACACCAGGACGCACACCGTAGGGTGGTGAGCGCAGCTCATCGATAAGGTTGGCGACGTACTTGGTTCCCGGCTCTGTGAAAAACCCTCGAAGCAGTTTCCATACCTTGCGCAGCCCCGCATCGTTGATTTCTTGGGGAGACGCCCATCCCCATGTATTGCCGCGCTGGCGGTACAAACCGGTCCGCACCAACACGGTTCGATATAGGGCCACATGCGAGGCGGAGTCCTGCACGTCGAACCCGAGGTTTTCGGTGCCGGATCGTTCAAGCACCCCGAGAAGGACCTTCTTGCGTGCATTTACCATCGGCCGGGTGATCTTGTTGCGGACAACAAGTTCATTGTTGATCTTCGGTGTGTCTGGAAACCGCTCATCCGCAAGCTTGGAGAGTTCGGCACGTAAGTCGCCGTCGTTCTGAACCACTAGGTGACGACGCTGCGCGAACCACTGGCCATCGTCGCCGCCCGGCACGATCAGCCGCTGGAGGCGGTCCGACAGGCTCTCGCGGGCCGCGTTGAGCATATGCTGAAGCTCGGGCAACACGAACGGGTCGCTTGCGGTGAGCTCGTGATCCTGCTGCAGCTGGCGCAGTGCCGCGATTTCGAGGACGATGTCCTGTACGGGAATGGGCGTGTGCGGGGCGACGAGGACGATCGACGGGTCCGTGGGCATTTCCCGCAGCGCAAACGTGCGCAGCTTTTCCACCTCTTCATTGCTGCTCGCGACGGCGTAGATGACCCGGCCATCTTCACCGCTTTCCAGCGCGAAAGCGGGGTGCCGATCTCTCCGGGCCAAAAGCTCGCTCGCGGGCACATACATGCCCGTATAATAGCGACGAACACAGAAGCGGACGTTGTGCGCGACGGGCCGCCAGGTTGGCGCGGGATGTTCCTGGCGAAGGAACTGCACGGGATCGAACTTGCCCGTCAGGCGGAGCTTTTCCTCCTCAAGCCGGCCCCTGAGATCCTGATCCGTACCGTGCCAGACGGACACATCATCGTTGCGCTCCCGATGCAGCAACAGCTTGCGCGCAATGAGTTCCTGCACCGTCGCTTCGGCAGTATCGCGATCCACAATCCCAGAGCTGCTTAGCGAAAACGTCAGTGTGGCGCGCTTAAGGCGCGTGCGTTCGCCAGAGACGCCAAGCCCAAGCAAAGCCGCAGCCGCAAGGGTTTCTTCTTCAGTTTCGCTGGCAGCCTTGGACAGCGCGCTCTCCGTCTCAAGCCAACGCCGATGGGTGCCGCCCACCCCAGTGTCTGCCTCCATAGCCTCGCTGAAATAGGTGTACACGTCTTTGAGCGTGACAACGCGGCTGAGATCCGTGTCGTGAAGGAAAGAAAAGACGGTGCGCTCGTTCTGGGCGAGACGCGCGGCCAAGCGCGGGAGCGTGTAAAAGACGGCCGGCGCGAGCGGATAGGCTTGCTCAAGCGCCTGTGTCAGGGCTTCCTCCGACTCGAACTGTGTGAACAGCTCGTTCCTGCGCGCTTGTCTTGCTGTCTCGTCGAACGCTGAAGTGTCAGGTTGGGTCTTGATCGTCCGCGCTTGGGCGACGACCGCAGCGATTAGTTCGTACATTTCCCGGCTGTCCTCAACAAAGCGGACAGCCTCAAACCGCCCTTCGATCTTGCGCCAACTGTTCCGCGCCGACTGGCTCAGCTTGCCAGCATAGTGAAAGAAGCTCTGATGCAGGAGTAGATTGAACGTCACCCGCGGGTTGGTTTGACGCGCTGCCCACTCGGCGATCTGCTGCACGACTGCCAGTTCTTCCGCCCGGCCGTTCGCTGCGAGCGCCTCCAGGTGGCGTCCAAACTCGTCCCAGATGATCGTGAGGCGGTCGCATCCAACCTGTGCTGCCTCGGCAGCGATGTTGTCCAAGAGCGAAACAACATTTTTTGCGCTGGCAATGTCCGCCTCGCCCAATCCCAACCGTGTCTGGGCCTCGCCTTGAAGCGCGGACACCGGATCACTGTGATGTCCTTCCAGAATCAGGGCTCCACCGCAGCCACCCTCTTCGAGTCGTTCCCGCGCAAAGCTCGCGAGGTGCGGCGCGACCGGATCGAGGCGGTTGGCAATGCATGTCAGCGTGCCTCGGGCCGCGGTTGGATTGGCAACCATCAGGGCGCCAGCACCCGCCGCGAGCGACTTCCCGGAGCCGTAGGCGGCCACCACAAGCGATGCCGGGTTCGATGTCTCCCCGATAATCGCCTGAAGCACCTCCGCGCTCTTCGCCGTGGGCTGAAAGTGCGCGAACCGCTCCGGATGCGCCAAATCCAGGCGCAGGTTAATGGATCGCAGAAACTGGTCGATCGCGCCGCTCATGCGGTTACCCTCGGTAATAGGTGTCGAGCCATTCCCACGGCTCCCGGCGAACAACCTGGATCACCCGGTCGCTCCCCATGAGGCGCGTCTGGATGACCTCCTCGCCAAGGGTCTCACGCGCGTGATTGATGGTGTCAGCGAGCGCCTCGGCCGTCAGCGCGAAAGCACGCCCCGGTGCCGCCGGCCGCGTGAGCGCGTTGCTGAAGCTCACTTCGAGCCAATCGTTTTGCCCACCGTCGTCACACGTCAGGGCGAGAGCATAGCCCAACAGTGTCGGCGGAACGTCCTTGGTGCCGCGATTGAGCTGATAGGTGTCTGATTCCCGGAAATACGTCAGCAACCCAAGCTGGCGAAAAGGGCAATCCTGTCCGTCTTCAGGGTCGTCGCTCTCAGGGGGAACAGGCCGCGCGTAGCTCAACAAAAGGCACGTCACGTCCCTTGTCAGGGTCTTTGATGCGGGTTGTTTTTGGCCGAGCATTGTCATGTACTGCCGCAACTGCTCGATGCAGTGCGACTTCTCGAACCGCTCGCGCGCAAACCGGTTGAAAAACCACGGCCATGCGATCGCTTCTTTCTCTTGTGCAATCAGGTTTATGTGAAGTGCCCACCACGTGCCGATGTGCAGCATGTAGGGATCTTGTTGATAGATTATCTGGGCGGTCGAGGTGAATTCCGGGAACTCGCCGCGTCCGGGCTTGCGAATCAGCCCCGTGACACGGAGCCAGTGCGAAATGGCCTTGCCCATGTTCCGACCGACACCCAACCGATCCGAGACGAACGGATCGTCGAACGCCGCCGGGTCGTCATCGAGAACGCCTAGCCCTTTGCTGAGCCAGCCCTCACGCACCGGAAATGTCTCGTGTCCGCCAAACCGCATGCCCATTTACCCCGCCATTCGCGCAAACCGTGTCAGGCGCGTGACGACCTCGTCGATCGCTTCCACGGCGCGATCCACCTCTTCACGGGTGTTCAGAACCGAAAACGAGAATCGAACGCTCGCAAAGGCCTCATCCTCGCTCAGCCCCATCCGACGAAGCACGTAGGACGGCTCCGGCTTCTGGCTGGTGCAGGCGGACGTCTGCGAGCATAGGATGCCACGACGGTCGAGCTGCGCCATGAGGGCCTGACCCTCAATCTCCGCAAAACGCAAGTTGGTGGTGTTGCACACGCGGTGCTCAGGATCGCCGTTGACGGAAACGCCGTCCACGCGGTCCAGGATGGCGCTTTCGAACCTGTCGCGCAGGTCACGCATGTGCTGAACAGCTTCGTCGAAGTTGGTGCAACGCTCATGTGCTGCACGGCCTAAGCCGACGATCCCTGGCACGTTTTCGGTTCCAGCGCGGAGATCCTTCTCTTGGTCGCCGCCGTGGAGGAGGGGCACAAGCCAATTCGGGTTCTTGGCACAAAGCACCCCCGTCCCCTGCGGCCCGTGGAGCTTGTGCCCCGTAAAGGTGAGGAAGTCGATCGGAAGCGCGTCCATGTGCACCGGTATGCGCCCGACCGCCTGGGCTGCATCGACGTGGAACAGCGCCCTGTACTCGTGACACAGCTCACCAAACTCTTCCACGGGTTGCACAACACCCGTCTCGCTGTTGGCCCACTGGATCGAGACGAGCGCAGGACCGTCCTGCAATGCAGCTTCTAAGTCTGAACGACGCACCCGACCAGCACCATCAACCGGCAGATAGCTGACCTCGATCCCGCGGTCTTCCAAGAAAGCGGCTGTGTCCAAGACCGACGCGTGCTCGACAGAGGTGGTGACCACGCGCTTCAGACCACCGCAGTGCAGGACACTTTGCTGGACGGTATTGTTGCCCTCTGTCGCGCTGCAAACGAAATGGACTTGCTCCGCTTTGGCGCCAATGAGGCCCGCAACGCGCTCGCGGGCCATCGTCAAGGTGGCGCGGCACGCATTGCCGCGCCCATGCGGGCTCGACGGGTTGCCGAATCCGTGCTCCAAGCACGCGACAACCTCGCTCTTTACGGCGTCGAGCGGCGCAGTTGTGGCGTTGTTATCGAGATAGATTTCGTCTTCCACAGCCCGCTCACTCGCTTGCGTATTAGTCGTTTTTCACAGAAGACACCTGCCTCAGAGGAACTTCGAGTTTGGCCTCGTTTTCGTGACGCACGAGAAACTCACGCATGGCGCGACGAACCAACCATGCGGCTGTGACCTCACTGTTCACTGCCAATCGTTCCATTGCCGCGTAATCGTCAGGATCGACACTGACGGTGACACGGCGGAGTGTCTTGTCTTTTCGCTGTTTGGCCATCGCAATTGCCCGGGTGCAGCGCACGCAGAGTGATGCATGTTATGCATACACCATATCTTGGGCGCCGAGCGCGCTCAACCGCAAGATCGCCCGGAAGTTGGGGTTTGGAGTTGGCCCGCTGTCGTGGACACCTCAGCGTTTGAGTAAGGAGGTTCACCAGCGGGCGTCCACGTCGGTGGTCGTGATGGAGCCGTCGTGGTCGTTGGCGGGCTGCGGTGTTGGGCGGTCCGGCGAGCGCAGGCCGTGCTCGCGCATGATGCACCGCACGCGCCGGCGGGAGGTGCGCACCCCCTGGTGGCGCAGACGCATGTGGATCTTGCGGTGCCCCTCTCCGTAGGACGGCGCCGAGGCGATGACCTGGCGGATGGCGTCAGCCAGCTCATCGTCGCTGGCCGGCCCGATGGGGCCGGGCCGGCGTCGCTTGGATGCTGGTTGCTGGTGGCGCGAGCCTCCAGGCGCCGGACTTTTTCCTCCAACAGCTCCTTGTCCATCGTCATTTCGCCGAGCTTGTGCCGGGGGCGCGGCCCCTGACTCCTGATGGGGTTGGAGCCGCGCCCGGGCCGGCGCGCCGTGCTTCTCCACGGGCGTGCGTCCGGCCAGCACCGAATGCGGCCGTTGCGCGTTGTAGAAGCGCATCCACCGGCCGAGGACATGGCGGGACGGTATGTTGCTGCTTGAAAAGTACGAAAGAACAGCTTTCGGATCACGAATGCGGTGGCCGGGCCGTCAGGTCGCGATAGGAAAGGAGGTGAGCGACGCTCCGGCCCACCGCGACCAGCGTCCAAGCCCCGACCGGTTCGCTCACTGGTGAAGGCTACAACAGGTCTCCCACTGCATGCTCTCATGCGGGCTGGCGGCCGTCGGCGTCTTCCACCGAGACCACGAGGTGCCGGCCGACCCGGGTCAGGGCCTCCGCGCGCGCGTCGCCGCGGGTCGCCGCCTCGGGCAGATCGGGGAGGGTGACGGTCACGCCGCCGTCCTCGATCAGCAGGTCGAGCGGGTGGGCGAAGCGCGTGGTCATCGTGTCACCCCTTCAAAGCCCGTAAGGGTCGATGCCGAGATCCTTGCAAATCTTGCGGTAGATGCCCGCTTTCAGCGTGCCCGCCGGCACGATCGTCCAGCGCTCGCCGTCGGTGACGGCCGCGTGGCTGCCCTTGCCGCGCTCCATTGTCCACGCGCACGGCGATGCCGCGTTTGCGGCCCAGCTTGCGCACCCGACGTATGAAATCGGCCGCGTCCATGGGCCAAAACCACACATATGTGTGCGTATATCAAGGAATGGTGACACAAGTGTGCGCGCCCGGGCCCAGCCCCGACGAGGTGCGGAAGCGGCGCTTCGGTGTCGATCATGGCGGCGCACAGCCCGCCACAGGCCGCGCCCGCGCGGGTGCGGCTCGGGCACCACGTTACACCACGCCTCGGGACGCGGGCGTCGGACATCCACCAACGGGTTATGCTTACCTCGTCGCTGTGCAAGCAGTTTCCGCGCCCGCGACGCAGGCGTCGTTCGCGTGCCCACACACGAGTAAGCTGGATCACGTGCGTGATTCCGATGGGGTTTTCGGTGATCTGCTCCAGCCGACCCGCCAAAAATGCTACCCCCACACTGCGGTTTCCTTAGAAAACCGAGTGTAGGGGAAACTTTGTGACGCGCTGGGGGCGCCCAGCGCGCGGCTACGCAGCTTCGGCGGCCTAACCTATCCGGCGCGATGAGGTCGCCGTGCTTACATTCCACCGCTAGGCATGAGCACGGCATCGATCGCGTGGATCACGCCGTTCTCGGCCTCTATATCCGCGTTGATCACAGTGGCGTCGTCAACCATGACCGACTCGCCGGTGCCATCCACATTGAGGGACCCGCCGCCAAGGCTTTCCACAGTCATTTCGTTACCCATGACAGCGCTAGCGGAAACGTTGCCCGAGGCAACATGATAGGTCAGCACCTTTTTTAGCTTATCGGGATTGTCCAACAGCTTTTGCAGCGCGCCCTCAGGCAATTTGTCGAAAGCCGCGTCCGTGGGCGCGAACACCGTGAACGGACCCTCGCCCTTGAGCGTCTCGGTCAATCCGGCGGCTTTGACAGCCTTGACCAGGGTATCGAACTGCCCGCTACCCGCCGCCACATCGACGATGGTTTTGCTATGCATGCTGGCACTAGCGGTGGTGGCGACCGCGACAGTGGCGGCCGCAAGCGTGCTGGCGATGGTTCGATGCATGTCGACCTCCTTTGATGTCCAAATCGATAGGGAAATGGCGTGCCGCGTGTGCTGATCAAGATCGATGCGCTTGAAAGGCGGCCGGGGCTTGCGTCGCGGCTTCGCGCGCGACCCCGGCCAGATCGAGCGCCGGAAACGCGATTCCCACGCCCAGCGCCAAGTGGATCTTGGTCGCCACGGCCCAGGCGGCGAAAAACAGTCCCGCCGGATGGCGGCCGGTGTCCAGGGTGTCACGGTTCACGTCGCCGGTCTGCATTGAGGGGGTCAGGGTGAGTTCGCAGCCCAGCGGCACGCCGGTGAGCATGCACACCAGCACGAACCACGCGACGTCCCCGGGCCCGAGCAGCAGGGCGGGCCAGAACCCGGCCGCCGCCAGCGCCATCGCCGGCTATAGGGGCGTGGTGGTGCGCGTGCCGTCGGACAGCGAGCCGGAGCACATCGCGGCCGTTGGCTGCCGCGCTGGAGCCGCCGTATTTGCCGGCTGTGATCGTTCACTTGGCCACAAAGCGCGACGGCCTCCGCGTGGTAGGACCGTTGGCGCGCTTTCAGCGCTTCCTTTGGGCCTTGATGCCCAGTCGCTCTCCCCTGTCATGTGTCCGCTCCGTGGTTCCCCTGCTTATGCGGAAAACCCCCTGTCATCCCGTGACGCCTTTCCGCATATGCGAAATTCCCTCTTCCTACCGCCGCATGGCATCGCCGTATGGGGTTTTCGCATACTGCGATCTGCGCTCTACGCCAATCAGCCTCCGCCGACGGGCATACGGCGCCATCCTCGACCGCGGCCTTCTCGTGAAGAACCCGAGCGGCGGCCGCAGCACGAGCTATCGCCTGCCAGTTTCAGCGGAGATTGGCCGCCAGCAGCGCGGCACGTGAACATCCCTGGTCCAGGATTGGACACATCTGGACCACGAGGCTGGTCCACGGCTGGACACGGCCAACGGCCCATGCGCGGCCACCACCCCGTGTGTCCAGCCGTGGACACGCGCCGTCGTCGCTGGGCGTCGGTCGCAAGCTGACGTGTCCAGCCGTGGACACGTCCCCCCCGGCCAGGGCGCGCGGCGACCCCCGTGTGTCCAATTGTGGACACGGTAAGCGGTCAAACTGGTTCGATGATAACCGTCAACCTAATTTGACCGATTACTAAGGAGCACCCGAACGATCAGGCGCCAGGGCCAGCGCGGCGACGGGCCGCTCGCGGATGCGTTGGTGACGGGCAATCGCCCCCACCTGCCTCGCTGTGGCCTGCGCGCTGGTGTGCTCTCCCGTGCCTGTTTGGCGAGCGCGCCGTCCCGATGCGTGTTCCGCCATCCGCCGGCCGAGCATCGCGGCCATCGCCACATCGCGCGTGCGGCCCATCGAGCGCGCCGCCACGATCACCGCCCAAGGCCACAGCGCCATTGAGGCGCTGCACAGCGAGCGTTCGACGTTTTCCGCAGCCCTCGCGGACACCACGCTGCGCCGCCTGCACAACGCCATGAAGCTGTTCGTCGCAGCACCCGGGCGCGGCGCGCCGCTCGTGCTCGTCCCGACCGCCGAGGGCGTCAAGCGCATTCGCGGCGCGCCCTCGGCGGTGGCCCTGCGCCACCTGCTCACGCTCGCGCGGCCGGCGGGCGCACCACAGCCCGCTTGGCCGGCCCACGTGCGCCCCAGCAGCGTCGCGGCGAGCCAGTAGCGCGGCCACGCCGCCACGCCATGCGCGTGATGAGACGGGTCAGGATCACCCCGACCGCCACATCACGCGCTTTCTCTTTGCTGTCCGGGCATGATGGTACGTCCAGCCTGATTCAGGCTGACCTCATCATGGCCATGCCCGCGCCTTGGGCGCACAGCGGCCGTGGCCGGCCCACAGGCCGAGGCTCTGGGTACCGCCCTAGGACCCTGCCCTCCGCCGGCCCTTACTCGCCCACATACGCGCTCAGGCGCTGTACGGTCGCCGGCCCAACACCCTCCAGGGCCCGCAGCTCGCGCGCCGACCACACGGCCACGTCCGACTTCTGGTGCACACCGTGCTCGCGCAACACGATCCGCGCTGGCTCCGGGACGCCCACCTCGGCGATGTCCGCGTCCGGTTCCGCGGCATCGCGCGCGTCCAGCCGGGCCAGGGCGGTGCTCAGCCGCCGGTAGCGCCGGCGCAGCTCACGCGCTTGGTGCTCCCAGGCCACGTAGCTCTCCGCGTGGTCTGGTGCTCGTCGCGCCGCCTCTCGGATCGCGGCGTCACTGTACCCGTCGCGGTCGGTCATACGCACATGCCGCTGCCGCCGGCGCCACTGCGTCCCGGTCCAGACCATTCTCACTATATGCCACGCCGATCCCAGCCGGCGCTTGCCTGGCCGCACGCGGATCACGAGGTAGCCGTCCTTCCGGCCCGGATGGTGGAGCAGCCCGCCGGGCTCATCGGCCAGCTCCCGCATGGCCTCTGCCGTTTCTTCCTGTGCCTGCCGCAGCACGTCCACGAGCGTCGTCATCCGCCTTCTCCCAACCCCGTAACTTCACGCGCGCGCACGCCCTTTCTCACGGCGGGTAGCTTTCCGCTCAAATGCCGTGTGTCGCCGGCCGCTGGTGTTTGCCGTCGACCCTTTCCACCCGCTGCACGGCGGGTGGGCCGTTTCTGACCAACGGCTACAGCCGGTATCATCGCTGTCACCCTCTATCACCCGCCGCACGGCGGGTACGCCGGTGCTTTCCCTACGGTCGGATCCGCCCGCTGCACGGCGGGTGGGCCGTTTCTGACCAACGGCTACAGCCGGTATCATCGCCGTTACCCTCTATCACCCGCCGCACGGCGGGTACGCCACTGCTTTCCCTACGGTCGGATCCGCCCGCCGTACGGCGGGTAGACCGTTTCTCACCAACAGCTACGGCCCGCATCATCGCCGTCACCCCATCGTACCCGCCACGCGGCGGGTGGCCGGGGCTGCGCGGCCGGCTCAGCGCGCGTGGGGCGATGGTGGGGTGGCCAGAAAGCGGAGCTCGGGCCAGCCGGGCGTGGTGGGATAGCGCCCCAGAAAGAGATCGCCCCGCGCCCGGCGCTGGAGCACCCGCAAGCGCCGGCGGACCAGGTGATACGGGCGGTCGTGGACCAGGTGACAGCGCCGGCACAGCGCCAGCAGGTTTTCGGCCCGGTTGTCGCGCGGGTCGTGATTGCGGTGGCACGCCGCCAGCCGCACGGTGACGTGGCGCAGCCGGGCGTGCTCCGCGATGTCCGGCCATGGCGCGGGCGCCCCGTCCGGCCCGCGCCAGTCCCGGCGCTGGGGATCGTACCACCGCCCATCGGGCAGGCACGCCACGCGCTGGCCGTGCGGACGGGCGCAGTGCTCGCACCGCCCCCCGGCGCGGCCAAAGCGCACCCACAGGCTCAGCCCGCGCCAGTCGGCGGGATAGTGCACGCGGCGGTCCCGGGGGATGGGCATGGCGCCCCCGCCTTAGCTCTTGCGCGGCCGGCCCAGGCCGAGATCCTTGGCCAGCTGCGAGCGCTTGGCGGCGTAGTTGGGCGCCACCAGCGGGTGCGCCGCGGACAGGCCCCAGCGCTCGCGGTAGCCCTCGGGCGTGAGGCCGTGACGCGCGCTGAGATGGCGCTTGATGGTCTTGAGCGCCTTGCCGCACTCCAGGCACACGACGCGATCGCGCTGGACGGCGTCCTTGATGGGCACCGCGGGATTTTGGCCGGCCGTGCCCCCCGCGGGGCCACCGCCCCGCGCCGTCCGTGTCAGGCTGGCATGCGTGTCGTGGATGAGCTGGGAGATCTGCCCCGGATCGATGGTGTTGTTGGCCACATACGCGGCAACGATGCGGCTGGTCATCTCGGTCATCGGGGTCTTGGCCTCGTTGTGATCGCTCATCAAAAAGCTCCCGCAAACATCTTTTATGATCCGGGAGCTACGATACAGCGAGTGTCTTGGCAGGCCAAGCTCAACGACCCGATTTGATCAGGTCCCGCGCGAGATGAGTCTTGTGCCGGTCCACGGCCACGCGCGAGCGCCGCACGGCCCATCGGTGGATCCCGCCGGCGGGCACCGGCGGTGGTCACGCGCCGCCACGCTCGCCACGGCCCTACGGCGTACGGCGCGCCCGCCCCGCGGGCGGCCTGATCGCCTCGAGCGGGGCGCCCATCAGCACCACGCTCACCCCGAACCACGCCGCCAACAAAACCATGGCGTGGCCCGTCAGCCCCGCGCCCAGCACGGGGTCCACGAGATACGCCACCCCCAGCGGCCCCAGGGCGAGCCAGGCCAACAAACCGAACCGGCGCAGCATCAACCATCACCTTTGCGCGTGTGTGCTCACGCCGGGAGATGGCCCGGCTCGCGCTTGCCACCCAAAACCCAGGCGCCGGGCTGGTATGCGGGCATCACAGCCCCGCCGCGTGCGGCCGGACACACGCCGTGAGCGCGTGCACGCGCTTGTGTTTGGCTCACGCACAGCTTGCGTGATTTCGCGGACAAGCTTACACGGGCCCGCACGCTCACGGTGTGAGGAGGCCGGCCATGCCCGCGACGAACGTCAACGCCGCCATCGGCCACCACATCCGCCAGCAGCGCACGGCCGCGGGCCTGAGCCAAGCCCAGCTCGCCGCGCGCGTGGGCCTGACCACACAGCAGGTTCACAAATACGAACGCGGCGAGACCGGCATCCCCGTGGCGCGCTTGCAGCACATCGCCGAGGCGCTCGAGGTGCGCATCGCCACGCTGTTCGGCGAGGACGCGGCCACCCCGCCCCAGCCGGCCGCGGCGATGTCGGCCCGGCGCGTGATCGAGGCCTCGCGCCACATCGCCGCGATCCCGGATGGCCGCGTCGTCATGGCGTTCAACAAGCTCGCCCGCGCCGTGGCCGCCCAGGACGCCCAGCCCGGCGAGCGCACCCCCGCCAACATGACCTAACCAACCCGCCTCCCCCCTACCGGCGCGCGTGGCGGCGGCCGCGAGGTTATCGGCGAATGCTCATGTACGTGGGATAGCCGTGCTCGGCCATGATGCGATCGTAGGCGCCGCTTGCCTTCAGGGCCTCGAGCTGACGGTTAAACGCCTTGGCGATCTCCCGATGGTTTGCCGTCTTTTTGCTGATCGCGACGTAAATCGGCTCCGTTTTGACGGACTGCTGGCCAATTCGAATATCCGACTTGAAATCCTTTAGTTTGTTCCGCAGTTGAAACTTCATGGCAACCTGATCGCCCAGGGCCAGATCGACCCGGCCGGCCGCCAGCATGCGCAATGAGGCCCGCAAGCTCGTCGTGCGGACTTCGGTGATGGCCTGGTTTTCCGAGATGTAATCGGGATAATTGTAGTCCTGGATCAGCGCGATGGTCTTATCGTTTATATCGCTGATGTCCTGGAAATAAAAGGCATCGCTTTTGCGCGAGGCGAAGACCGTTTTTGTTTTGCCATGTGGCTTGGTATAATAAATCCGGTCCAGCCGGGATTTGCGGTACCACGTGTTGGGCAGGGCATCAAAGGCGCCGTTCATCACGCCGTCAAAGCCACGCGACCACGGCACGACGACCACCTCGGTCGCGTAGCCAGCACGCTCGAACGCCGTTTGGACGATCTGCGTGGAAAAGCCGTTGTTGGGCAGCTCGGGCGAGGAATACGGCGGCCAGCGCTCCATGGCGGCAATGCGGATGGTCTCGGCGTGCGCGAGCCGGTGCGGCTGCAAGCCGCAAACAAGCGTCGCCACCCCCACCACCATCGCCGCGACACCTCGAGCCCACGCCATCCGTGCACGCCTCCCAGGGAGGTTTTGATGTCATCGCACGTGTTTTAAGCCCTCGAAACAAAGTAAAAATCGCGCTTTTGCCGTCAATGCTATCACCCCCTGGCTGGTCACCTGGGGGCATCCGGGCCGGGTGGTGCGTGCGTGACCGGCCAGCCCGGTAGCGTTGGCTCACAGCGGCGAGCGCCGACGGTGGCAGCGGGACACCTCCGCGGGTGATGGTTTTGCCCCGTACGGCGCCGATCAGCGGCATATCCGGGTCGGTGACGGTACCGAGATCGCGGTGGCCCCGGGTGTGGGCCTGACGGATGCGAAGGCCGGTTGCCGGGGCGTGGTAGGCATCCCGCTCGACCGTGGCCGCGCTCAGCAGGACGCACGTGGTCAAAACACACGCGGGCATGTCGCATGAAAGATGGCCGTCAGGCCACTTTGGGGCCTGACGGCCATGCCTGCACCCCGCCCGAAGGCGCGCGCCGGTCAAGGTGGAAAGGGCGCGTCAGCGCCCGGACCTTGACCGGCATAGCGCGCCGAAGGGCATCTGCCCCCTCGCTTGTATCTATTGCCGCCGCGAAGGCGCCGATTCCGCATGGGCTGCCTAGGGCACGAGATTTTTTCACAAGCTGAGGCTACAGCAGCTATCGGGAGTCCTATCAGGAGTCCTATCGGGTTGTGTCCCAAAGTGACCGGAGAAGCCGTCCCAAAGTGACCGGGGAAAATTGTGTGCCGCCCCCGCTTTATCCACAAGAAGGCATGTCTCATGGACCTGAACGCCGGGCTACCCTCTACGAAGCACGGGTGGAGGGCTGGTGTGCAGGCGCAGTCCGTTCGGAGTGCCGTCGTTGGCAATTTCCTCATAGACCCGGGCTTCGGGGTATACTGCCATCACCTGGCGGAATTCGCGCCGAAAAACCTCGCGAAACTTCGGCAATCGCTTATATGTGCTTCCAAATTGCTCTTTTATTTTTGACCATGGGACGAATTGGCCATCTGCGTAGCGAACGCGGTGCAATCGGTGGGACAACCACGCGTATATATCTAGTGCCATTGCCGAATGCGACAGTGCCCCCACGTGACGCATGTCCAGGGGAACAGCATGATTTACGAGACTTTGCCAGTATTCGAGGCTGAATGTAACTTGTGACGGCCACAGCGTTTGCTGACGTTCATCGGTATGGTCCCATAGCTCAAGGCCAGAAACTATATGGCCTTGGGTTTGGTGCCGTCCGCCACCTTCTAGACGATAGGATAACCGCACGGTGGCCGTGGAGAGTGCCGTTAGATGCTCCTTCATGTCCCGCAACTGCCGGCCGTTCGGAGCATAACCGAAAATGCGTTTGGTAAAAGCGTGTAAAGTACGCTCGACTTCAATGGTGCGCTCACCTTGGCGCAGCGCTTCCGCGTTGAGATGGGCTAGGACCAAGCGGCTCTTTGGGCCCCAGGGGAGCGGAACGCGAACAATGTCATCATCCTCCCCCTCAACGGCACCAGCTTCCATCCACAGCAATGCACGGCCGTTGCGATGCTTCCACTCGCGTGAAGGGGTGCGCCGGTAGGGCATGGCCACTTGGCACAGTACGGCATGGAGAAACGCAGGATCCTCTGCTGGTTCCTCGTTAGCGGTGAGAAGCCGCCGCGTGACCGGCGACATCTCAGCTAGCTCGGCCGTACCAGGATCGTGCGGAGCGCGGGCCATAAGACCCCCTACTTAGGGCACGCACCTACATCGTCGCGTGCTTCTCACCTAGCATACTGCTGCTGCTTAAGTGCGAAAGCCTCTCGAAGGTAGCGGCCCTCGATAGCTTACGGCATACAAAGAAGCGATCTTCACGTATCGGGCTTTACAGAAAAACGGCTTCACGGAACGCCTTAATTCTGCCGGTAATGCTCATCGAGAAGAGCACGGAGGTCGTCCACGATCCGCGTGCCCCGCTCGGCGGCTCGGACCTTGATCCGGCGGTGCAAGTCTTCATCGATGTCGAGCGTCAGGCGCTTCATCCTTGGCTTCTCAGCGTTACGGCTAGCAACCCAAGCGTCCGGATCGGACTGCCCGGCTTGATTCTGGACACCCCGGCCGCTGCCGAAGTTGACCCGCTTGCCGCCCTTCCTGCTGGTCATGCTGGCTTCTCCACGGGTTGCGTGGTGAACTCGCGCACGGCCTGCGCCAGCCCGCGCACCTCGCGCGCGGCCGTGCCGTTGGGCTCTGTCTCAAGCACGGTCTGGCCGGCCCCGGCGCTTTCGGCGAACGCGACGCGCTGGCACACGTGCGCTGGGAGCACAGGGACATCGTAATCTGCCAAGGCATCTTCGACGTCACGGCCGATCGCCGTACCTACGATTTTGCGGTTGATCGCAAAAGCGTACTTCAGGCTTTCTTTAAAAACGGCCGCCTCACGACAGAGGTCCACGATTTCCGACGCGGACCAGACGTCATACGGGCTCGGCTGGACGGGGATGATGACGGCCTTGGCCGCCATGATCGCGCTGCGCGCCACGCCGGTGACACGCGGCGGACCGTCGATCAGCACGACGTCCTTGTCGCCCGCGATGCGCGGGATCTCCTTGTGCAGCGTCTCCTTCGGCAGCCCGATCACGGGAAAGGCGGCCTCGGCCTCACGGCTGGCGGCCCAGTCCAGCGCACTCCCCTGGGGATCGGCGTCGATCACCATGACGCGTTCGCCGCTTTCCGCGTAGGCGGCAGCAAGGTGCAGCGTGGTGGTGGTCTTCCCCACGCCGCCCTTCTGGTTCAACACTGCGATCCGCAAAACCGTCGCTCCGTATGTCTGTGGGTCTGTGAATACAGAAAACCACATACGCGCGAACACGCCGTTCTGTAAAGACGGAAATCCGCTCCACATCCGGCTTGCGATGTTGTGCTCTCCAGCGTCCACGGCATCGGCGTAGATGGCCGTGGCGCTCAGCTGCGCGTGGCCTAGCCACTTGCGCGCCTGCGGCGCGCGAGCATGGTGTCCTGGACCATGTTGAGCGGGATGCCGGCGTTCACGGCCGCGACGCCGAAGCCGTGGCGCGGTATCAGGGCCATAGGCGGACGCGCCGGGCTTGATATGTACGGCATGTTGCCGTACGTTCGTGCCTGGATACGGAAGGATCGCACGATGTCGGTTGTCGGAGATTCCGAGAAACCCGCCCGTAGCGAGCGCCTCGAGGCACGGATCACGGCTGAGCAGAAGGCCCTGCTGAGCCGGGCGGCCGAGTTGCGGGGGTCGTCGCTGACGGATTTCGTCGTCAGCAGCGCCCAGGAAGCCGCCCGCGAGACCATCCGGGAGCATGAGAGCATGTCGCTCAGCGAGCGCGACCGTCAGGCCTTCGTGGCGGCTCTGCTCGAGGATGCGGAGCCCGGGGAGCGGCTGCGGGAGGCTGCCGATCGCTACCGGCGCATCTCCGGCGTCTGATGGCTGATCTCCCCCAGCGCTCTTCAAGGCTCCGCATTGAGCCGCTCAACAAGGAACATGACCGGGTGGCGTTCTCGTGTGGCGTGCCGGCTCTCGATCGGTATCTGCAAAAGCAGGCCGGCCAGGACGCCCGGCGCTACGCGGCTGCGCCCTTCGTGCTCTGCGAAGGCAATGCCCCGGCCGTGCTCGGTTATTACACCCTCTCGGCGATCGGCATCGATGTCCGCGATCTGCCGGACGAGACAGCGCGCAAGCTACCGCGCTATCCAGAAATCCCCGCCACGCTGATCGGCCGCCTGGCCGTCGATCGGCACCGCCGCGGCGAGCGGCTGGGCGAGTTCCTGCTGATGGATGCGCTCTACCGAAGTCTGCGCCAAGCCGGCGAGATCGCCGCGGCCGCTGTCGTCGTCGATGCCAAGGACGATGACGCGCGCAGGTTTTATGAGGCCTATGACTTCCGAATCTTTCCCGACCGGCCGGATCGGCTGTTTCTGCCGATGGCAGCGGTGAAAAAGCTGTTCTGAGGCTCACCCCCACATCCTGCTTGCGATGTTGTGCTCCTCGGCGCCCACGGCGTCCGCGTAGATGGCGGTAGTGCTGAGCTGCGCGTGGCCCAGCCACTTGCGCGCCTGCGGCGCGCGAGCATGGTGTCCTGCACCATGTTGAGCGGGATGCCGGCGTTCACGGCCGCCACGCCAAAGCCGTGCCGCAACCCCTTGGGCGTCGCCTGCGGGCCGTTAAGGCTGGCGTCGCGCATCACCACCGCCACGCGGCGCCAAGGCCACAGGCGCACGCGCCGGGCCTGGCCACGCCGTTGCAGCTGGCGGACGTCGTGGACGAGGTCCAGCGCATCGAGCACCGCCGGCGGCACGGGCACCGCCCGGTAGCGCGTTCCGCGCCTTCGGCGCGCACTGCCCTCCGGGCTGGTTGGCCGGTGCTTTTTCAGGGTCTCAAAGATCACCGTGCCCTCGGCGAAGTCCACCCTGTCCGCCGTGAGCGCCAGCGCCTCGGAG
>CAJXKW010000080.1 GCA_913055855.1 uncultured Limimonas sp.
AACGGCCCGACGAAAGACGAACTCGCGGACGCCAAGACCCACGTCATCAGCTCCTTCCCGCTGCGCCTGTCGAGCACATCCAAGGTCGCCAACGTCCTGGTGGCGATGCAGCGCGAGGATCTCGGCATCGATTACATCGACAAGCGGCGCGAGCTGATCCGGGGCGTGACCCTCGCGGATGCGAAGCGCGTCGCGGCGGAGATGCTCAAGCCGGAAAACCTCGCGGTGGTGGTCGTGGGCAAGCCCGAGGGCTTCGACGCCAACCGGCCGGCGCCGGATTACGACGCCGAGGGGTGATCCGCCGCCGGGGCGTCTGCTAGATTTCCCCGTATGAGCGAGGTTTTCACCCAGGATGTGGCGGGCTGCTTCGCCGACGCCGTGGGCCCGGGCGGGCTCAGCACGACGGCGTTCGCCCGCCACCTCGGCATCGCCGGGGGCGCGCTGACACGCCTGCGCACCGCCCGCGATGCGCGCCGGTTGCCCTTTCTGACACTGCCGGAGCGACGCGACGACCTGGATGCGATGGCGGGCCTGGCGGCGCGCTACCGGGACGCGTTCGACGACGTGCTCGTCCTGGGCACGGGCGGTTCCGCTCTGGGCGGGCGCGCCCTGGCGGAGATGGCGCAGCCGGGGCCGGTGCCGGTGACGGGCGCGCCGCGGCTGCATGTGCTGGACAACGTCGATCCGGCGCGGGTGGACGCTGTGCTCGCCGCGTGCGCGCCGGCGCGCACCGGTGTGCTGGCGATTTCCAAGTCGGGCGGCACCGTCGAGACGCTGTGCCAGACCGGCATCGTCCTCGACTGGTTGCGCGAGGCGCTGGGCGAAGCGGCGCTGCCCGGGCGCGCGGCCGTGATGACCGAGGCGGCGGACACCCCGCTGGGCCGGGTCGCCGGCCGTTTCGACCTGCCCGTCCTGGGGCACGATCCCGATCTGGGCGGGCGTTTCTCCGTACTCGCGACGGGCGCGGTGCCGGCGATGCTGGCGGGCCTGGACGCCTCGGCGCTGCGCGCTGGCGCGGCGGAGGTGACACACGCCGTGCTCGACGCCGGCGAGCCGGCGAAGGCGGCCGCGGCCGTGGGCGCGGCGATCCAGGTGGGGCTGCCCGCCGAGCGCGGCGTGGCGGAGACGGTGTTCATGCCGTATAGCGACCGGCTCGCCGGGGTTGCCCGCTGGTTCCGCCAGCTCTGGGCGGAGAGCCTGGGGAAGGACGGGGGCGGTACCACGCCCATCGACGCCCTGGGCGCCGTGGACCAGCACAGCCAGCTCCAGCTCTATCTGGCCGGTCCGGCGAACAAGCTCTATACGCTGGTGCGCGTGCCCGCCGCGGGCACGGGCGGGCGCATGCCCGCGGACCTGGCGGCCGATCCGGGGCTGACGCACCTGGGCGGGCGCACCATGGGGGACCTGCTGGACGCGGAGGCCGCCGCGACGGCGGAGAGCCTGATGCAGCACGGCCGTCCGGTTCGCCAGTTCCACGTCCCGAGGCTGGACGCCTATGCGCTGGGCGCGCTGTTGCAGCACTTCATGCTGGAGACCGCCGTCGCCGCCGACATGCTGGGTGTGAACGCGTTCGACCAGCCCGCGGTGGAGGACGGCAAGCGCCGCGCCAAGAGCTATCTCACCGCCATGGGCTCGGGCGGGGGCGTGCCGTGACGCTGCGCCGGCTGCCCGACGGCCTGGTCAATCGCATCGCCGCGGGCGAGGTGGTCGAGCGCCCGGCCGCGGCGGTGAAGGAACTCGTCGAGAACGCCCTGGACGCGGGCGCGCGCCGGGTGGACGTGCGGCTGCGCGACGGCGGGCGTGGGCGCATCGTCGTGGCGGACGACGGCTGCGGCATGACGCCGGACGAGCTGCGCCTGGCGGTGCAGCGGCACTGCACCTCCAAGCTCGACGGCGAGGATCTGGTGCACATCCGGCACCTGGGTTTCCGCGGCGAGGCGTTGCCGTCCATCGGTGCGGTGGCGCGCCTTTCCGTGACCAGCCGGGCGCACGGCGCCGACGCGGCCTGGTGCATCGCGGTCGACGCGGGTTCCGTGGGCGAGCCCGAGCCGGCTGCGCTGCCCCGGGGCACGCGGGTGGAGGTGCGCGACCTGTTCTACGCCACGCCGGCGCGCCTGAAGTTCCTCAAGCAGGCACGCACGGAGACCCAGCACGTCCTGGACACGGTGCAGCGCCTGGGCCTGGCGCATCCGCACGTCGGCTTTTCCGTGGCCGACGACAGCCGGACGCTGTTGCGCCTGGACCCGGCGGACGGCGAGCTGCTGGACGCGCGCCTGGCCCGCCTGGCGGCGGTCCTGGGCCGGGACTTCACCCCCAACGCGCTGCCCATCGACGCCCGGCGGGACGACCTGCACCTGACCGGTTATATCGGCCTGCCCACGCTGAACCGGGCGAATGCGCAGGGGCAGTACCTGGTGGTCAACGGCCGGCCGGTGCGCGACAAGCTGCTCCACGGCGCGCTGCGCGGTGCCTACAGCGATTTCCTGGCGAAGGACCGGCACCCGGTGGTGGGGCTGTTCCTGGACTGCCCGCCCGAGGCGGTGGACGTGAACGTCCACCCGGCGAAGACGGAGGTGCGCTTCCGCCAGCCCGCGCTGGTGCGCGGCCTGATCGTCAGTGCCTGCCAGCACGCCCTGGCCGAGGCCGGGCACCGCGCATCGAGCACCGTGGGCGCGGAAGCCATGCAGCGCGCCCGCCCTGGCGGCGGGCCGAACGGCGGCGGGGGCGGGCGATGGCGTTACGCAGCGGCGGCGTATCAACCGGCGTCGGCAGGGCCGCCCGCCGGCCTGTCGGAGACGGCCGTGGCCTACGATGCGCCGCTGGACGATGGCGGCGATCTGCCGGGCCTGGACGCACAGCCGGCAGCACGGGCGGAAACGCCGCCCGAACCGGCGCAAAGTTCGCCGGAACCCGCGGGTTCCTATCCGCTGGGCGCGGCGCGGGCGCAGCTTCACGAGAATTACATCGTGGCGCAGACGGCTGACGGGCTGGTGGTGGTGGACCAGCACGCCGCGCACGAGCGGCTCGTCTACGAACGGATGAAGGCGCAGCTCGACGCCGAGGGGGTCAAGCGGCAGATGCTGCTCATTCCCGAGGTGGTGGAGCTCGATCCCGCGGCGGCCGAGCGCGTCGCCGAGCGGGCCGAGGAGCTCGTGCGCCTGGGCCTGGTGCTGGAGAGCTTCGGCGGCGGCACGCTGATCGTCCGCGAGGTGCCCGCGCTGCTCCGCGAGCCCGACCCCCAGGGCCTGGTGCGCGATCTCGCCGACGACCTGGCCGAGCTGGACAGCCGGGTGGCGCTGTCCGACCGGCTGATGCACGTCTGCGCCACCATGGCGTGCCACGGCTCGGTGCGCGCGGGCCGGCGGCTCAGCCTGGACGAGATGAATGCCCTGTTGCGCCAGATGGAGCAGACCCCGCACACGGGGCAGTGCAACCACGGCCGGCCCACCTACGTCGAACTCAAGCTCGCCGACATCGAAAAGCTGTTCGGGCGGTCGTGAGGACAGGCATCCAACGTAAACAGCCGCCCCTATCTGGTGTTCCCAGATGCGTTCCAGCGATCCGTGTTCAGACCGGGGAACGCCGGGAAAACGCCGTTACTTTCCCCATCCACCAGGCATTTCGTAAAGCGCGGTGTAGACCTGATCGTCTTCCGTCAACGTGACCTCGAGGACCTTGTTGACGAGATCCTTCCCGACGTCATCGATGGCTTCAAGCGCAGCTTCCAGCAATTCAAGCTGAAGGGCACGGCTATCCTGATGCGGCCGGTTAAGGCAAATCAAACCGGCATGGATCGATGTGCCCGAATACGCCCCCGAAGTCCCCGGCGCCGCCGCAGCGCCGCGGAAATCGAAAGCGTTGCCCGTGATGAAGGTCCAATCCTCGTCGAGGATTTTTTTCATGAGCGCTTCGTCGGTCCAGCCGCGCCTGCCGAGATGTGTGACGTGCGCGGCGCGATAACCTGCTTTATGCAGTCGTTCGACAAGCGCCGGGCTCAGGCATTCGTCGACGAGGAGGTGCATCACCGCCGGGGGTCGGACGTCCGCGCTCCTCGGCGACGATCCGTGTGCCACGTCCGGACCGGACGCGCGCCTTCCGGCACGGCCCGGGTTTTCGGCCGGCCGCGCGGTGGATGGGTGTCCGCGTAGAGTTTCGCCAACGCGATCGTCTCCGCCTCGAGATCCGGATAGGCGTGCCGGGCCCCTGCCGGCCCTTCTTCGGCGTAGGTACCGGCGACGGCGTACACCGGAATCCGCGTCCCTCGAACCACGGGCGTCCCGTCGAGGATGTCGGGGGAGCGAACCACGATATCCCGCGCGGCCTGGAGACGCGGTAGCCATTCCCGGACACGCTCGACGAACGGCCGGAGATGCGTCGTGTCGCTTTCTGTCTCCTTCGAATCCCACGCGGCGGACCCCACCGCCGTTTCCGGCAACAGGTCCGTGTTCGCCTGGAACACGTCGTGGATCCGGGGTGCCGCTTCCCGAACCACGCGCCGGCGCTCTTCACCCGTTAGGCTCTCGGCAAGGCCCACGTAGTACGCCATCAGGGCGCAAGCTGCCGGGGTGAACCCGCGACGCTTGCCGGAAACCTGCACGAGATAATCCGGTACGATCCTTTCATCGATCGCCCGGTGCATGTCGCGCTCGCTGATCCCTGCCAGCGCAGCAGCTTCATGTGGGGTCAGGACCTCGATCGCTTCGGCCATCGCCGCGTCCAAAAAAAGGCTTCCGAACTCGTTGAAGGTATATAACGCAGTCCGGTCGGCCAATCCAGTGTTGCCGATCCGCCCACCTTAGGGCGCCAGTCAGCCACCATCATCGCCCCAACTCACCCCGACACGTGCAGCGGCATCTCGCGGCGGAACAGGGCGGCCTCGACCTCGGCCGGGTCGGCCTCGAAGCTGCGCGCGGCGAGGTGGCCGGCGTAGACGGCGGCGGCGAGGCTGCCCGGCGCGTCGGCGTCGCCCAGGATGCGCAGGGTGGCGATGCCCGCCCGTTCGAGCGCGTCCGGGTCGGCGGCGAGGGCGCGGTACAGGCCGTCCTCGGGCACGCGCTCGGTAACCGGAACCAGGGCGTCGCAGGCGACACGCTCCGTCCGGCCGGTGTGCACGCAAGCCAGCTCGGCCGCGCGGCCGTCCACGGCCGTCACCGCGCGGTGCGGGTGCAGACGCACGCCCGCTTCCAGCAGGCGTTTGTGCACCGCAGGTTGCTCCAGGGTGTTGTGCAGCCAGACCGAGGGCTCGGCCGCCGGCGTCACCAGGGCGACGCGGCAGCCCTGGGCCTGCAGGTGCTCGGCCAGGGCGCCGCCGAGATAGCCGTGCTCGTCATCGTAGACGACCACGTCGCCCGCGGGCAGGCGCGCCGCCATGATGTCGTCCGGGGAGAACACGTGCGCGCGGTCGAGCCCCCGGATCGGGTTGCGCCCGTGGCCGCCCACGCCGTCGCGGCGCCAGCGGGCGCCCGTCGCCAGGAACACGTGCCGGAAGCCGAAGCCGAGGACGTCGCCGGCGGTGAGCGGGCTGACCGGGTAGAGGTCGGCGTTGGCGTGCTCGCGCAGGTGCTGCAGCCGGTGGTCGGCCACCCGGACCCAGCTCGACAGCCCGGGCAGGCGCGCCTCGCGTGCGGCGCGGCCGCCCAGGGTCGCCGAGGCCTCGGCCAGGGTCACGGGATAGCCGCGGCGCAGGAGGGCGTCCGCACACTCCAGACCGGCCGGACCGGCACCCACGACGAGCACCGGCTCCCCGGAAACGGCCGCCTCGATGCGCTCGGGGTGCCAGCCGCGCCGCCATTCCTCGCCGACTGTGGGGTTCTGGGTGCAGCGGATGGGCACGCAGAGGTTGTCGCTGGCCACGCAGACGTTGCAGCCGATGCACTCGCGGATCTCGGCCAGCCGGCCCTCTCGGATCTTCATCGGCAGGAAGGGGTCGGCGATGGAGGGGCGCGCCGAGCCGATGAGGTCGAGTGTCCCCTGCCGAATCTGCGCCACCATGGCGTCCGGCGAGGTGTAGCGCCCCACCCCCACCACTGGCTTCGAGGTCAGCGCCTTCACGAACGCCGTATAGGGCGCCTGATAGCCCTCCTGCGGGGCGAGGCGCGTGGTCTGCGAATCGTTGGGCCAGCCGGAGATGTTGACGTCCCACAGGTCGGGTAGCTCGGCCAGCATGCCCACGATATCGCGCGCCTCGCCGTCGTGCTGCAGGCCGTCCGCGCCCATGAGTTCCTCAACCGCGAAGCGGAACGCCACGGCCGCGCGCCCGTCGGCCACCTCGCGCGCGTCTTCAAGAATCTCCCGCACCAGCCGGACACGGTTTTCCAGGCTGCCGCCGTAGGCGTCGCTGCGGTCGTTGTAGCGCGTCACCAGCATGTGCTGGAGCATCGACATGTCGTGGCCGGCGTAGACGTAGACGATGTCGAATCCAACCGCGACGGCGCGGCGCACGGCGTCCGCGTGCCACCGGCGCAGGGCGCGGATGTCGGCGAGGTCCATGCGGCGCGCTTGCACCGGCTGCCGGGCGTCGTTTGGGACTGGCGCGGGCGCCAGCGGCGGCACGCGGGTGTAGAAATTGGTGCAGTGAAAGCCGTTGTGGACCAGCTCGACGGCCGCGAGGGCACCGTGCGCGTGCACCGCCTCGGTGAGCCATTCGAGGTGCGTCCGGTCGGCGTCGTCCCAGATGCGCTGCTCGCGCGCGGGGCTGAGGTCGGAGGTGGGGTGGATCTCCGCCTCCTCCGTGCTCACCACGGCCCAGCCGCCCTCGGCCTTGACCCCGCGCATGACGGCGTTGGCGCGCGGCGAGACGTGGCCGAGGCCGGCACAGTGAGGCACCTGGTAGAACCGGTTGCGCGCGGTCACCGGGCCGATGCGCACGGGCTCGAACAAAACGGCGTAGGGGTTTTCGGCGGTCATGGGCGCCCCTTTCCTTCGTGCGCACACGGGCGTGCATGCGCACATCTTTACACGCCGTGAATGTGGCCTGCGCGGCGCGTTGACGCCGCCCGGGCGGGCGTGCTCTGTGCCCGCGATCAGGCTAGCCCCATATCGGGGTCGGCACCAATGCGCTTGAGGGACGACGGGGACGATGTGCGCGCACACGCCGGCGCTGGGCGCCGCCGACCTGGGCTGCATCCGCGGCGACCGGCCCATTTTCGCCGGCCTCGATCTGGCGCTTGATTCCGGCGATGCGCTCGTCCTGGCGGGGCCCAACGGCAGCGGCAAGTCCTCGCTGTTGCGCGTGCTTGCCGGATTCCTGCAACCCGCAGCGGGGCGCGTGCACTGGTACGGCACGGAGATCGCCCGCACGCCCGACGCGCACGCGGCGCGGCTGCACTACCTCGCGCCCTATAACGCGGTGAAGCCGGGGCTCACGGTTGCCGAGAATCTGGCCACCTGGGTCACGTTGCGCGGCGCGGACAGGAGCGGAATCGGGCCCGCGCTGGAGACCTTCGGTTTGGGAACACTGGCCGACGTGCCGGGGCGCATGCTCTCGACGGGACAAGCGCGCCGGCTGGCGCTGGCGCGTCTCATTGCCGCGCCCGCGCCGCTTTGGCTGCTCGACGAGCCGGCGGTGGCGCTGGACCGCGAGGGCTGCCAGACCCTGGCCCGGGTCATCGCCCGGCACCGGTCGGGCGGCGGAATCGTGGTGGTGGCCACGCACCAGGACCTGGGTCTTCCCGAGGCGCCGCGCCTGAACGTCGCGGACTATCCCCCCGCCGATCTGACGGAGGCGCTGCTGTGGTAGATGCCGCAACCGCGCACGACGCGGCGGCCGAGCCGGCCGCGACCGAGGCGCCCGCCGGCCCCGGCCTGTGGACGGGTTTTCGCGCGATGCTCGGGCGTGACCTCCGCCTGGCCGTGCGCCAGCGCGGCGAAGCGGCGCGCGTGGTCATGTTTTTCGTCCTCACGGCGACGCTGTTCCCCTTCGGCCTGGGCCCGGAGCCCAACCTCCTGGCGCGCATCGCGCCCGGCGTCGTGTGGGTCACGGCGCTGCTCTCGGTGCTGCTCTCGCTGGACCGGCTGTTTCTCACGGATTACGAGGACGGCTCGCTGGAACTCATGGTCCAGACGCCGGTGCCGTTGAGTGTGCTGGTGCTCGCCAAGACGGCGGCGCATTGGCTGACCACGGGGCTGCCGCTGTGCGTCGCCGCCCCGGTGATCGCGCTGATGTACGCCATGCCGGCCGAGGCGTATCCCGTGCTGCTCGCGGCCATGGCGCTGGGTACGCCCAGCCTGAGCTTGATCGGGAGCGTCGGCGCGGCGCTGACCGTGGGCGCGCGTCGCGGGGGCATTCTGGTTCCCTTGCTGGTCTTGCCGCTCTACATTCCCATCCTGATATTCGGGGTGGCGGCCGTGGATGCCGCGCTAGCCGGGCTGCCGGTCCGCCCGCACCTTCTCCTGTTGGGGGCGATGCTGCTGGCGGCGCTGCCGCTGGCGCCCTGGGCCGCGGCCGGCGCGGTGCGGCAGGCGGTGGATTAGGACGTACGGTCGCGGCGTATGTGCGCATGCGGCCTGTTGGAGGCGACGCGAGCGAGAGGGCGCGAGGACCGTGAGCAGCGAGACGGCGACCGATACGCACACGCGCCCGGCGGGCGGCCGGCGCAGCCTGCACCGCTTCGCCAATCCGGGCCGGTTCCAACGGCTGGCGGACGCTGTGATTCCCTGGACGGGCGCGCTCACCGTGGTTTGCCTTGCTGCCGGGCTGGTGATGGCGCTTTGGCTTTCGCCCGCGGATTACCAGCAGGGCGAGAGCGTGCGCATCATGTACGTTCACGTGCCCGCAGCGTGGCTGTCCCTGTTCGTCTACACCACCATTGCCGTGGCGAGTGCCGTTGCCCTGGTCTGGCGCCATCCGCTGGCGGATCTGGCGGCGCGCGCAGCCAGTCCCGTGGGCGCGGCGTTCACCTTTCTCGCGCTGGTTACCGGCTCGCTCTGGGGCAAGCCCATGTGGGGGACGTGGTGGGTCTGGGACGCGCGGTTGACCTCGGTGCTCGTGCTGTTCTTCCTCTACCTGGGGCACATGGCGATCGCCAACGCGTTCGAGGACACCGGCCGCGGCCGGCGCGCGGCGGCGATTCTGGCCCTGGTGGGCTTTGTCAACGTGCCCATCATCAAGTTCTCCGTGGATTGGTGGAACACCCTGCACCAGCCGGCGAGCGTCAGCCGCGTGGGCACGCCGGCGATTGACGCCAGCATGCTGTGGCCGCTGCTGGTCATGGCGCTGGGGTTCACCCTGTTTTTCGTGACGCTATTGCTGGTGCGCATGAAGAGCGATCTGATGGGCGCGCGTTTGCGCAATCTGCGCCTGATGCAGGTGCAACGGGGCGAGGGCGGCTGACATGGCGGGCGTTTGGGAATTCCTGCACATGGGCGGCTATGCCGCCTACGTCTGGCCCGCGTACGGGCTCACGGCGCTGGTGATGCTGGCCCTGCTCGTGGCTTCCGTGCGCGGGCTCCGGGTGCGCCGGCGCGAGCTGGCGCGGCTCGAGGGCGCGCGCGGTGGCCGGCGGGCGCGGCGCGAGATGGACGCTGAGGAGGTCGATACCACGGCATGACGAAGCGCAAGCAGCGGCGGCTCACCCTTCTCGGGCTGGGGATGCTCGCGCTCGCGGGCGCGACGGCCCTGGTCTTGAGCGCGTTTGAGGACAACCTCGTGTTCTTTTACTCGCCGAGCGAGGTGCAGGCGAAGACCATTCCCACCGATCGCTACGTCCGGCTGGGCGGCCTGGTGAAAGAGGGTTCGGTGGAAAAGATCGGCGACGGCGCCACGACGCGGTTCGCCGTGACCGACGGCAAGGAGGCCGTAACCGTGCGCTATCGCGGGATGCTGCCGGACCTGTTCCGCGAAGGCCAGGGCGTGGTGACCCAGGGCCAGTTCAACGGCGACGGGGTGTTCGTCGCCAAGGAAGTGCTCGCCAAGCATGACGAGAACTACATGCCGCCGGAGGTCGCCGAGGCCCTGAAGGAATCGGGCGAGTGGGAGAAGATGCAGAAGACGCTCAAGCCGGACCAGGGCATGACGCAATGAGCCGGGGCGACGAACCGACCGGCGGCGCGGCACCCGGATCCAGCGGCTGGAGCAAGCGACTGCTCTTCCTGCTGCCGGTGATCGTCTTCGTGGTGCTCGTCGGCTATTTCATCTGGGGCCTGCAGCCCGGTCGCGATCCGCGCAGCGTGCCCTCCGGCCTGGTGGACAAACCCATTCCGGCGTTCGATCTGGCCCCCGTATCGGGCCTCGATTTGCCCGGGGTGAGTAAGGCTGTGATCGCCGAGGCGGACGGGCCGGTCATCCTCAACGTCTTCGCCTCGTGGTGCGGACCGTGCCGGATCGAGCATCCGATCTGGATGCGCCTGGCAGAGCGGCGCGAGGTCCCGATCTATGGCATCAACTACAAGGATCGTCCCCAGGACGCGCGTGGCTGGCTGGCGCGGCACGGCAACCCCTACACCCGCGTGGGCGCGCTGCCGGACAGCAAGGCGTCGGTGGGCATCGACCTGGGAATCTATGGCGTGCCCGAGACCTATCTCATCGGTCCGGACGGCATTATCCGCTTCAAGCACGACGGACCGGTGACAGGGAAGGTGCTGCGCAAGGAAATTCTGCCGCGCCTGGACAAGTGGGCAGCTCAGGGCTGACCCGGTTACACGCCTGAGGCGCCTGTGCCGCGCGTGGCGTGCCCGCCCGGGAGCGGGCACGCCGCCGCGGGCATGTCGGTCCCGGATGACGGTTCCCCCGGAATTTGCGGCGTCAGGCCGCGTTCTGGTCGGTAGCCGTGCCCGACGGCAGGTTGTAGAGTTCGATATCGAACCACTTCTTCCGGATTTCCTGGTAGGTGCCGTTTTCCAGCACGGTGTCGATCGCCTGATCGAATTTCCGGCGCAGATCGTCGTCGCCCTTGCGCACGGCCACGGCGGCGCCCTCGCCGTAAATGTCCGGGTCGTCCACCGGCGAGCCGACGAATTCCCAGTCTTTGCCCTTCTCGGTGTCCAGGAAGGCGCGCTTGAGCACGAGCGCCTGCGCCAGCATGACGTCGATGCGTCGCGAGACGGCGTCCAGGTAGATCTGCTCCTGGTTGTCGTAGCGCTTGATCCGGGCGACGTCGCTGTACTGGTTCTGGACGTAGCGTGCCTCCAGCGTGCCGCGCTGCACGCCGATGACCATGCCCTTCAGGCCTTCCCTGGAGATTTCCACGTCCATGGCCTTGGGCGCGACGAAGCGGCCCGGGATGAAGTAGTACGGATCGGTGAACTGGACCTTCTTCTTGCGTTCCTCCTTGATGTACATGGATGCAACGATGGCGTCGAACTTCTCCGCATTGAGCGCGGGAATAATGGAATCGAAGCTGTGGTGCTGGAAGGTGCACTCGGCGTCCATCTGGGCACAGAACGCCTTGGCAAGCTCGATTTCCCAGCCCACGATTTCGCCTTCGGCATTGCGCCACATGAAGGGCTTGTAGGCCGCGTCGACACCGATGCGGACGACGTCGTCCGATACGGCCTGGGCCGGTGTGCCAAGCCCGGCCGCCAGCACGGCCCCGGCGAGCGCGGCGGCGCCTGCGGCACGTTGGATCGCGTTGCTGGCCATCCTCGCCTCCTTTGAATGTGTCCAATAATCCCGGTTTGCCCGTGACCGTCGAAAAAGCGGGCAGCGCATTTCGAAGACGGTGCACAGCTTCGCATGCGATGTAAAGCAGTGCGTGCATTATCGAAACAATATGCATGAATTAAGATGTATTCGTTGGGGATTGTGCCGAACGGCGGGTCAGGGCCGAAAGGAACCGTAACGGCTTGATTTTCGCGCCTATCCGCGATACGGGTGCGGCATACGCACGTGACAGTAGCAACCCCCGTGGTCCCGGACGTGCGGCGTTTTGCTTTGCATGAGGGATGGGTGACGGCTACGGTTTGCCGCGATTCCGATGGGCCGGCCAAGGCTGGAGTGCGATACTGGTGACCGACCCCGCTCTACAGGCGCACAATATTCACAAGACCTTCGGCGAGCTTGAAGTGCTCAAGGGCGTTTCGCTCACCGCACGGAATGGCGACGTCATCGCGCTGATTGGCTCCTCGGGCTCGGGCAAGAGTACGTTCCTGCGCTGCGTCAATCTTCTGGAGGTGCCGGATCGCGGCGACCTGCGGGTGAGCGGGGAAGCCATCCCGCTGACGACCAAGCGCGGGCGCCCGGTGCCCCAGGATTGGCGGCAGGTGAATCGAATCCGCACCCGGCTCGGCATGGTCTTCCAGAATTTCAACCTCTGGTCGCACATGACCGTGCTGCAGAACGTCATCGAGGCGCCGGTCCACGTGCAGGGCGTGCCCAAGAAGGAGGCCACCGCGCGCGCGCAGGATCTGCTGACGAAGGTGGGCATCGCCGACAAGGCCGAGCACTATCCGGCCCATCTCTCCGGCGGCCAGCAGCAGCGCGCGGCGATTGCGCGTGCGCTCGCCATGGAGCCGGACGTGCTGCTGTTCGATGAGCCGACCTCGGCGCTGGATCCGGAGCTCGTGGGCGAGGTTCTCCGGGTGATCCGGCGTCTGGCGGAGGAAGGGCGCACGATGATCATGGTCACACACGAGATGCGCTTCGCGCGCGAGGTGGCCAATGAGGTGCTCTTCCTGCACCAGGGGCGGGTCGAGGAACGCGGCCCGCCCGGTCAGGTTTTTGACGCGCCGCGCTCCGAGCGCTGCCGTCAGTTCCTGACGACCGAATACTGATGCGAGACCCGGCCCGCTGCGCCGGCTTCGCCGGTTTTGCGGGCGAGCGAAAAAGGGAGGCAGGGACAATGAAAAAGGTGGTCACGGCGATCGCAACCGCCATCCTCGCGGGCACGGCCCCGGCATCGGCGGCCATCGAGGGCTGTCCGGATTCCATCGTCATCGGCACCGAGGGTGCCTACCCGCCGTTCAACTATATTGACGAGCAGGGCGAGCTGGCCGGCTTCGACATCGACATCGCCAACGCGCTTTGCGACGAGATCGGCGCGGACTGCAGCTTCGAGACGCAAAGCTGGGCGGGCATCATTCCGGGTCTGAACGCGAAAAAATACGACGCCATCATCGCGTCCATGTCGATCACCAAGGAGCGGGCGCAAAAGGTCGACTTCACCAACAAGTACTATCAAACGCCCGCGCGCTTCATCGCGCCCGAGGACATGAACGTCGAGATTTCCAAGGACGGCCTGTCGGGCATGACGATCGGGGTGCAGGCCGCCACGGTCTCGGCCAACTTTGTCAGCGACAACTATGGCGACATCGCCGACATCAAGACCTATGACACGCAGGAGGCGGCGACGCTCGATCTCGTAAGCGGCCGCGTCGACGTGGTGTTCGCCGACGCCCTGAAGCTCAAGACGGGCTTCCTGGCCTCCGACGAGGGCTCGGGCTATGAATTCAAGGGACCGGCGTTCAGCGATCCCAAGTGGTTCGGCGAAGGTATCGGTATCGCCGTGCGCAAGGGCGAGGACAACCTCAAGCGCTGCTTCAACGCGGCGATCGCGAATATTCGCGAAGACGGTACCTACGACGAAATCAGCCAGGCGCACTTCGGGATGAACATCTACGGCGATTAAGGCCGGCGGTAAACCGGCTTTGCGCGGGCGGTACGGCCCAGTCGGGCGGTGCCGCCCGTCCTGCGTCGGGCGATCGCGGCGCAGCCGGCGGATGAAGGACGAAAGGACCGGATAGCCGTGTTGAACATGCAGGGCTACGGCCCGCTCCTTATCGAAGGCTTCAAGGTCACGGTCATGGTGGGCGTCCTTTCCATGGCCCTGGCCATGGTCATCGGCATGTTCGGCGCCTGGGCCAAGCTTTCCGCATCACCCGCGATGCGCTGGGCCGCCGGGGTTTATACCACCGTGGTGCGCGGCGTGCCCGAGCTGGTGACCATGCTGCTGGTCTATTACGGCGTGCCCACGCTGATTCAGGACATTGCGGGGGCGTTCGGCTACGACATCCGCGTCGATTTCAACTCCTTCCTCGCCGGCGTCGCCACGATCGGGTTCATCTACGGCGCGTTCTCGACGGAAGTATTCCGCGGCGCCTATCTCGCCGTGCCGCGCGGCCAGATCGAGGCGGCGCGCGCCTGCGGCATGAGCCGTACGCTTGCCGTGCGCCGCATCCTGTTGCCGCAGATGTGGCGCTTCGCCCTGCCGGGGCTGGGGAATGTCTGGATGGTGCTGATGAAGGCCACGGCGCTGGTCTCCGTGATCGAGCTGGAGGAACTCATGCGCGCCGCCGAGACGGGGGCGCAGGCGACGCGCCTCCCGTTCAATTTCTACTTGGCCGCCGCGTGCCTGTATCTGGTGCTCACGGCGGCGTCCATGGCCCTGCTCCACCGGCTGGAGGTCTGGGCCAACCGCGGCATCCAGCACGGCACCTGAGGGCGAAGCACGGTCATGGAACTCATCATCGAAAGCCTGCCTCGCCTGCTGAGCGGTACCTGGCTGACCATCCAGATCACCGTGCTCTCGGTGCTTTTCGGCTTGTGCCTTGCCGTTCCGCTGGCGCTGCTGCGGCTGTCGCGCAACTGGCTGGTCCAGGCGCCGACCTACGCGTTCATCTTTTTCTTTCGCGGCACGCCATTGCTCGTCCAGCTCTTCCTGATCTACTACGGAAGCGGACAGTTCGTGCCCGAGTTGCAGCGCGTCGGCCTGTGGACGCTATTCCGCGAGGCGTATTTCTGCGGCGTGCTTACGCTGACGCTGAACACCGCGGCCTACACTGCAGAGATCATCCGCGGCGGCATCATGGGCGTGCCCAAGGGCGAGATCGAGGCGGCGCGCGCCTGCGGCATGCGCGGCGCGCTGCTTTATCGCCGGATCGTCCTGCCCAAGGCGTTCCGGCTGGCTTGGCCGGCCTACACCAACGAGGTGATCTTCCTGCTCCAGGCGACCTCGCTCGTCTCGATCATCACCTTGATGGATTTGACCGGCGTGGCGGGCACCATCGCCGAACGCTCCTTCGCGTTTTTCGAGATGTATCTCACGGCCGCGGCGATTTATCTGGTGCTGGTGTACGGCGTGTTGTTCGTCTTCAAGCGGATCGAGTACCGGATTTCCGGCCACCTGCGCGAGGTCAAGCCGAGCCGCGGCCCCTCGGTGGAGGCGGCGGACATCCGCTGAGCGCGACCGAGGGCGCGTGCCACGCGCGCGAAGGGACGCGCCGCCGACGGCGTGCCCGACGGTCGGTCGCGCAAGACACCGCGGGCGACGTCAATCCGTGTGGCGCGAAGGCTGCTGCCGGGCCACGAGCACCTCTTCGATGGTCTGCGCGTCGAACAGCGCATCCGCCCAGGCGTCGAGCCGGGTATCGTCCGCCTGGTGAATGCGCTCGCGCGCCCATGGCGGCAGCTCGCCGAAGCGCCGTTCCAGCATGCGCGTCAGCATGACCGCCTTGCCACGAGCCTCGCCTTCGGCGATCCCTTCGGCGCGCCCCCGCGCCTCGCCTTGCTTCATCCACTCTTCGGCCACGGTGCCCATGAGTTCCTCCCGGCGGTCCGGTTTCGCCTGGTCCAGCGCCCGCGTCAGGTCCTGTTCGCCAAGATCGTAGACGCGCACGACGTATTCCAGGACCTGCCGCTCCAGCAGGCTCTTTGCCGGCGTGTCGGCAATCAAGGATACCACGACCTTCAGCGGCACGCGTTTTTCGAAGGCGTGCTTGAGCGCGGCGAGGCCGGCGCGGAGCGCACGGTCGGCCGCCAGGTCCGCGTCGTCCAGCGGGCCGAGGTCGCGCAGGATGTAGCGCATGCCGGCCATAGCGTCGCGGATAGCCGCGGGCGCATCGAGGGCGTCGAGCACCGAGGTGGGGACCGTCCAGGGCCGTTGGCCATGGTAGATGACCATCGGAATGATGGCGGGCAGCCGGTCGGGTGAACCGCCGGTTTCCGCGAGATGGCGGTCCCAGATGCGCGCCATGTAGGTGAGCAACTGAATGGGCGTGCGCGGATCGGGCGCGCTCTTGTGCTCCAGAAGCGTGTAGATGTAGGCGGCGCGGCCGTCCTTGAGCGCCACCCGGAACAGGCGGTCGCTCTGGCTGCCCTGGAGCGCCGCGTCGACGAAGCTGCCCGCGACGGGCTCGGGCGGCGCATCCGCCAGTTCCGCCACGATTTCGGCCGGCAGGTGCGCACACAACAACGCCCGCGCCCGCTCGGGATCCTCGAGCAGGGCGCGGAATAGCTTGTCGTGCGGGTCCGAAGGTTGCGTCATCAAGGGACGCTGTAAGCACCATACACACCCGGCGCAAGCTGTGGGTGTTCCGCCCCCACTGTCGCACGACCGGCCGATTGTCCCTTTAGATCACCCGCTTAGATCACCCGCGCACGCGAGCGGGCAGGGTCCGCCGTGCGCGGTGCGGGGCGCTGGTCCAGCTCGCACAGGCTGTCGAGCGCGGCGATGGCGCGGTCCCAGTACCATGTCCGCCGGCTGGGCCGCGCGGCTCGGTAGGCGCCGGCGATGAGGATGCGCGCGACCGATTCCGCATGCTGCTGGCTGTAGCCATCCCTTTGCGCCATGAACGCGGCTCGCAGCGGGCCGATCAGCGCGGCCCCGTCCCAGCGGCGTTCTTGAATGAGGCGGCCGTGCATCTCCGCCGGCGTTTCGCGCAGCGCCGCCACGAGCCGGGCCGTGGTCTCGGCGGCCGTCGTGTCGGTCTCCCCCACGGCGGCGACTTGCAGATCGATGGCGAGCTGCGGCAGAAGCTCCGCCGTGAGCAAGCTGTGCAGGCGGCTCATACGTGCGCGATCGCGTGCCGCATGCGTGCCCTGGATGCGCGGCGCGAACGGGATCAGCCGCTGGCGCGTATGCCGGTCCATGGCGTCGTTGATGGCGCGGGCGAAGGCGCCGATGACGGGCGACGCCGCTTGCGGATGGTCGGTGTGCGGCTCCTCGGCCAGGCGCGCCACCAGCGACATGATACACAGTTTGTGCGACTGCGGTTCGCCGCGGCTTCCGATCAGCTCGACGTCCGCCAGGAGGCGTTCGGTGCGCATATCCTCGG
>CAJXKW010000081.1 GCA_913055855.1 uncultured Limimonas sp.
CGCGGACAGCCCCGTCACCGGACGCGACGTCCGCCGGAAGCGAGCCGGCGCCCGCCGACGACGGCGCAGCTCCCCGGAAGCGCCCGGCTTTCGACGTGGTGCGTGTCGAACCGGGCGGCGCCGCCGTTGTTGCGGGCCGGGCGCAGCCCAAGAGCACGGTCACCGTCCTGGCCGACGGCGAGCCCATCGGACAGGCCGAGGCGAACCCGGCCGGCGAGTTTGTCGTGCTGCCGCACACCACCCTGGACGTCGGGCGCAGCGAACTCACCCTGCAAGCCCGGGCGCCCTCGGGAAGCACCCGGCGTTCGGAAGAGGCCGTTGTTATCGCGACACCGCCCGGGACCGACGACCCAGGGACCGACGACCCAGGGGCCGATGATCCCACGGCGGGGCCGGGCACCGCCGGGGCAAGCGCGGACAAGGCCGCCCGGGCCGCGCCGCCCAAGCCCTTTGCGCTCAAGGTTCCGCGTCAGGGCAGCGGCGGTGCCGAGGTGCTTCAGCAGCCCCGCGGCAGCGGATCGGGCGACGCCAGCACGGGCGACGAACCGCGGCTGGCGTTCCGGGTGGTGCAGTACACCAACACCGGCGGCCTCGTGGTCAGCGGCGTGGCGCAGCCCGACCGCCGCGTCGCCCTGAGCCTGGACGCGCGCATGCTGGGCGCGACACGCGCCGATCCCGGCGACGGGCAATGGTCCGTCATCTACCGCCGCGATATCCCCCCGGGCCTTTATACGCTGAAGGCGCGTGCGCGCAATCGCGCCGGGAACGTCGTCGCTCGGGCGCGGACCCCGTTCGCCAGCCAACCGCAGGTCAAGGGGCTGGACGACGCGCGCCTGGTGGTGGTTCAGCCGGGCAGCAATCTCTGGACCATCGCGCGGCGCACCTACGGGGCGGGCGTCCAGTACACCACGATCTACAAGGCGAACCAGGACCAGATCGCGGATCCGGACCTGATCTATCCGGGACAGGTTTTCGTGCTGCCCGACAAGGCCGGGCGCGGCGGCGGCTGAGCCGGCGGCGGCGCCAGGGCAGGATGCGATCCGGCTGGGTCACCTGATCGCTGAACCTTGGCCTGTCTTCAAAGGGTTGCCTGCGTTGGCGCGAGCCATCCGCGTCGCATCGCGCGCTAGGCGATGGGCCGCCGAGACCGGCGCCGGCCGCGGCTGAGCGCCACCTCGAGAAGCTCCAGGTAGGGCTTCGCTTCCATAAGCAGCGCCGCCACGGTGGCAAGCACGTTCACCGGTGTGCGCGGCTTTTCCGGGGTGCCCGTCATCTCCAGATGCACGCACGATTGGCTGTCCACGCGAAGGCGGCCGTTGGGCATGTGCGCGCGGCGGATGATGGCACGCGCCGCCTTGCGGCCGAAGCTGTTCTCCAGGCTGAACGGGATCACGCCCAGGGTGGCCGTGAGGTACAGCCGCCCATCGTCGGCCAGGGGCATGGTCGCATCGAAAATGAGCCCGTAGTAGCGGAAGCGGAATGCGACCGGCGCGTCGGACAGCCGCGGGCGGGCACCGCCGTGTTCGTCGAACTCGATCTCGCCCACCTCGATCGGGCTCGAGGTCTGCGCGAGCACCTGCATCGCGGTGGTGGTGTCCATACCCGGACCGGATTCCGCCGCTTCGTTCCCGCCTGGTTCCATGCCGTCTCGCGTCGCGTTGCCGGATGCCTGCGCCCCTGCGTTTCAGTCTAGCCGCCGGTTTTTAAGGCCGGGTAAAAAACCGGCCGGTTCACTCCGCCGCCCGGGGCAAACGCGGCTCTGCGGATTCGGGGGGTTCGGGCGGTTGCACGGGCTCGCGGCCGCGCCGCCGGTGCCACCATGCGGTCACGTTGGCGCGCAGCATCAACGCGCAGGGTGTCAGCAGGAGGGTCAGCACGGTCGCGAAGGTCAGGCCCGCGACGATCGCCGTGGCGAGCTGGCGCCAAAGCTCCGTCGAGGGCGCGCCGAGCTGCACCAGTCGGTTCACAAAGTCGAGGTTGATGCCCAGCACCATGGGCATGAGCCCCAGGATCGTGGTCACCGTGGTCAGCAGCACCGGGCGCAGGCGCTGCGCGCCCGTGCGCAGGACGGCCTGGAGCACGTCGGGCTCCCACTGGCGCAGGCGGTCGAAGGTGTCGATCAGCACGATGTTGTTGTTCACCACGATGCCCGCCAGGGCGATGACGCCGATCCCGGACATGACGATGCCGAACGGCTGGTTCGTCACCAGCAGGCCCAGCACCACGCCAAGCGTTGAGAGCACCACGGCGGAGAGGATGAGGAACGCGCTGTAGAACGAGTTGAACTGCGTCACCAGGATGATGGCCATGAGGAACAGGGCGACGATGAATGCCTTGCTGAGGAAGTTCGCCGCCTCGCGCTGGTCCTTGTCCTCGCCCGTGAAGCTGACCTCGATTCCTTGGGGCAGGGGATCGGTGGCCAGCCAGTCGCGCAGTTCCCGCACCTTCGTGTCCGCGAGCACGCCTTCGCGCACGTCCGCCTTGACGCGCATGACCCGTTCGCCGTTCAGCCGCTTGATGAGCTGGGTTTTCTGTTCGGGGATGCGCTCGACGAAGTTGGCGGCGGGTACGCTGCCGCTTTCGGTCTCCATGCGGATCTGGTCGAGTTCGTTCAGGCTGCGCTTGTCGGGCGGGAAGCGCACCACGATGTCGATTTCCTCGTCGGCCTCGCTGCTACGGTATTCGCCGAGCTTGAGGCCGTTGGTGACCATGCGGACGTAGCTGCCCACCAGCGCGACGTCGGCGCCGAACTTGGCCGCCTGCGACCGGTCCACGCGAAGCTCCCAGGCGATCCCCGGAATGGGCCGGCTGTCTTCCAGGTTGGTGTAGTCGCCGTCGTTCTGCATGTGCGTCACCACGCGGTCGACGGCCGTGGGGAGCTTCGACCGGTCCTGCGCCGTCAGCGCGAGCTGGATCGCCTTGCCCGTGGGCGGTCCCATGCCCTCGGTTTCCGATTTCACCTCGATGCCCGCCAGATCGGCGGTGCGCTGCTTGATGTCGGCGATGATCTCGGCGGCGGGCCGGCGCTGCCACCAGTCGACGAACTCGAGCTGGATCTTGCCCACGATGTCCTCGGGTTCCTCGCGCCGCTGGCCGCTGGAAATCTGCGAGCGCGCATAGACCGCATGGAACTCGCCGCGTTCGCGGTGGAGGTCGAGGATTTCGGATTCCACCTCTTTCACCAGCCGGTCGCGCTGATCCATCGTCAGATTGCCGCGGGCGTGCACCTTGATGACCGCGTTGTGCGGTTCGGTGTCGGGAAAGAACTCGACCCCGCGGCCCCACTGGCCGTAGGCCGCCGCGCCCGCGACGAGCAGCACCACGATGCCGGCGATGACCCGTCCGGGGCGGCGCAGCGCGGCGCGCAGAAGGCGGATGTAGGCGCCGGTGATGCCGGAAAGCTGTGTCAGATCGGACGCGCTCCCGCGGGCAATGGTGTGCGCGGCCGTTCCGCCCACCACCTGCAGCCGCGGCCGGCGGCCGATCACACTGCCCAGCGTGGGCACGAAGATCAGCGCCATGAGCAGCGATGCGGTCAGGGTCGCAAGCAGGGTGATGGGCAGGAACTTCATGAACTCGCCCGCGGTGCCGGGCCAGAAAAGCAGCGGGAAGAACGCCGCCAGGGTGGTGACCGTCGCCGCGATAATGGGCCAGGCCATGCGCTTGGACGCCAAGCCGTAGGCGCGCAGGGGCGGCTCGCCCTCGCGCAGCTTGCGGTCGGCGTACTCCACCACGACGATCGCGCCGTCCACGAGCATGCCCACGGCGAGAATGAGGCTGAACAGCACCACCACGTTGACCGTCAGGCCCGCCGCATAGATCACCAGGATGCCGGTGAGGAACGAGCCCGGAATCGCCAGCCCCACCAGCCCGGCGGTGCGCAGGCCCAGCACCGCGACGATGACGGTCATCACCAGCACGATCGCGCCCAGGACGTTGTTCTGCAGGTCGCCCAGCATGCTGCGGATCTGGGTCGAGTTGTCCTGGCTGTAGGTAACCTCCACGGTTTCAGGCCATTGCGTGCTGGCTTCGTCGACCAGGGCGCGAACCTTCTCGATGGTCGCGATGATGTTCTCGCCGGTGCGCTTGGACACTTCGAGCGCGACGGCGGGCTTGCCGTTGATGCGCGCGACGCTCTCGGCATCCTCGAAGGTCCGGCGAAGCGTGCCGATATCGCCGAAGGTCACCGCGCTGTCCCCGGCGACCTTGACCGGCATGTTGAGAATGTCCTCGTGGCCGGCGAAGAGGCCCGGCACCTTGACGGCGAAGCGGCCCTCGCCGGTGTCCAGGGAGCCCGCGGCGACGAGCTGGTTGGAGCGCTGCACCGCCTGCTGGACCTGCTGGGCGTCGATGCCGTAGCTCTGCATCATCGCCGGATCGACGACGAGTTCGATGCGCTCCTCGCGGTCGCCCTGAAGCTGTGCCTCCAGGACCGGCGGGATGGCCTCGATCCGGTCCTGCAGCTCGTCGGCCAGGTTCATCAGCGTGCGCATGGGCACGTCGCCGGAGAGCGTGACCACGAGCACGGGGAACAGGCTCAGGTTGACCTCGTGCACGGTGGGGTCGTCGGCTTCGCGCGGGAGTTCCGGCTTGGCCCGCTCGACCTTCTGGCGCACGTCGTCCAGCGCGGCGTCGGCATCGAAGCCGGCCTCGAACTCCATGATCACATTGGCACCGCCCTCGTAGGCGATGGCGCGCAGCTCCTCGATGCCCTCGACGTCGCGCAGCTCCTGCTCCATGGGCTGGACCAGCAGGCGCTCCGAATCCTCGGGCGAGATCCCCTCGTGGTGGATGTTGGTGTAGATGACCGGAATGTTGACGTCCGGACTGGATTCCTTGGGGATCGTGACGTACGCGTAGCTGCCCGCGAGGAGCAGGAGCACAAGCACACTGAGCACCGTCCGGCTGTGCCCCAGGACCCAGTCGATGACGGCGTTCACGGTTGCGCCTCCGGTCCCGGATCACCGGGCATGTCCGCAGGCAGGGACACCGAGGTCTCGGGCAGGGAGCGGGCGATCTCCGCCTCCGTGCGGGCGCGCACCTTCTGCCCCGTCTCGACGAAGTTCTGGCCCACCGTGATCAGCGTCACCCGTTTGGGCAGGCCCGTTACCCACACGCCCTCGGGCGTATCCGCCTGGATCGTCACGGGCTCGAAGCGAACGGTGTCGGACTCGTCCAGGATCTTCACGCCCACGGTGCCGTCGTCGGCCAGGGTGAGAATGCTGGGCGCGATGAAGTGCGCCCGCTCGGCCTGGACCGGGATGGTCATGTCCACGGTCATCCCCGCGCGCAGGGTGGCATCGGGATTGGGGACCTCGGCCTCGATGGTGAAGGTGCGCGTCGTCTCGTCGGCTTCCGAGGCGATGTAGGTGACCGTGCCCTTGAGCGTACGTCCGTCCAGCGTGGTCGCGCTCACGGGCTGGCCCAGCTCGATGCGGTCGACGTTGCGCTCGGTAACGCTGGCGACGATGACCAGCGGGTCGAGGTCGATCAGTTCGGCGATCTTGTCGCCGGGCGCGACATAGTCCCCAACATCCACGGGGCGCGCCGCGACGATGCCGTCGAAGGCGGCGCGAACCCGGGTCTGGGCAAGCGCGACTTGGGCCTGCTTGACCTGCGCCTGCGCCTGCTCGAACAGGGCGCGCGCCTGGGCGAGTTGCTGCTCGCCGCGGAAGCCCTTTTCGGCGAGTTTCTCCGCCCCGTCGCGCTCGGTCCGGCGCTGGGCGAGCAGGGCTTCCGCCTCTTTCAGGCGGGCCGGCTTGTCCTGCGCGTCGATGCGGGCGATCCGGTCGCCCTCGGCCACGCGCGCGCCCTTGTCCACGGGAAGGTTGATGAGGTTGCCGCTGGCCTCGGCGCGCACGACGATGCGCCGGTCGGCGGCCGTACGCCCCTGTGCGGTCAGGGTGCGCCGGTGCCAGTCGGCGTCCTGCGTGCGCACGCGCACGGCCGGGCGCGCCTTGCCGGTCTCGGTAAGCTGCGCGGCGGGTTTCTGCACCTCCGGAACCGCGTCCCCGCCGACTGGGCCGGACGCGATCCAACCGACCGCCAGCGCAAGGAAGCCGGCGGCGGCGACGTAGCCGGAAAGAGCCTGCCAGGAGGGCCGTTTCATGGCCGCTGTGCCGGTTGCGTGGTTGCCATCGGGGATTGCGGACGTGCGCTCCCAATGGCGGGATATGTCGCGGCGCACCGTTGTTGTCGAGCGCAGCGCGCCGGCCACGCGGGACGCCGCCGGGCGGCATCGTGGCGCACCGGCGCGCGCGAGGGCAAGCGCGCAGGCCCGGGACGGGCGATCAAAAAAGGGCCCGGCCGAAAGCCGGGCCCTTCGATGGAATGCCGCTGTGGGCCGTCGAAGCCGGTTACATTGCGGCTTCGCGCGCCGCCTGCAGCCACGCGTCGACCTTGTCGCGGTTGTCCGCGATCCAGGTCTCGGCGTGCTTCCGCACAGCCTGCTTGCTGTCCTCGCCGTCGTTCATCTTCGCGTTCTGGGCGAAGATGTCGGCGATGGGGATGCTCACCTTGTTGAGCAGGGTCTCGACGGCCGGGTTCTCGTCGAGGAACGCGGAGTTCGCCACCGGCCGGATGTCGTTGGCGACCCAGCCCAGGTTGCACGGATCCTTCACACAGCCTTCGAGGCCCTCGACCGTGGTCTCGGCTTCGGTCACGCTTTCGTCCGGGTGCCTGGTTTCGTCGACCGTGATCCAGACGACGTCCTTACCCGGCTTGAGTAGCCCCACGGTCCAGTTGGGCGTCCAGGTGTAGAAGAAGATCGGCTTGCCGCTCTTGTAACGGCCCATGGCGTCCGCCATGGAGGCGGAATAGCTGGCCTTGATCGGGTCCACGTGCGGCTTGAGGTCGTACGCCTCCATGTGGTGCGAGATCGTCTTCTCGCAGCCCCAGCCCGGCGGGCAGGCCACGAGGTCGGCCTTGCCGTTGCCGTCCTTGTCGAACGCCTTCTTCACCTCGTCGCGCTTGAAGTCCTGGATCGAGGTAATGTTCAGCTCGTTCGCGGTTTCCTTGTCGACGAGGTAGCCCTGGATCGCACCACCCTTCGCGGTATAGCCGACCTTCTCGGCGCCGTCCTGGAAGTCCGAGGCGTAGGAATCGTGCAGCGGGAACCAGCCGTTGACCCACAGGTGCATGTCGCCCTGGGCGACGGACTTGTAGAACGGCGGGTTGTCCAGCGTAGTCATGCGCGGGATCTCGTACCCGAGTTCCTGCAGGAGCTGCTTGTAGACCTCGGCCTGGAACCAGCCGGTGTCCCAGGTGGCGCGGGCCATCTTCACGGTCGTCCCGGCGCCGGGCTCCTCGGCTGCTTGCCCGGTGGCGGGAACGGCGATCACGGCCGCCGTCGCCACGCTGGCCAAAAGGCCCTTAAGGGTTTCGCTTCGGGTCATGTGTTGCCTCCCAGTTTCGGCTTTATCGGGTGCACACGGTCGCCCGGCATCCCGCCGGATGGTATGGAAACGCACTGTTTGGAGACGCACGGCGACCGGTATGCAAAAAACGGCCCCGGCGGCGGCTTTGGTTAGATGATCTCAGTCCCGCCGCCGGGGCCGTGTTTCGGGCGAAGTGAGGTGTCAGCCTGCCTTCTGGCTGGCGCTTCCGGCCTGGACACCCTTTTCGCTTTCGTCCTCCGCGGGCTTCTGGCTGGCCATGCTGAACATGGACTTGATGGTCCCGATCAGCGACCGGCGCTCGCCCGGGTTGTTCTCGCCCAGCGCCTGGGTGATGCGGTCGAGCATGATGGCGATCAGCACAATGCCGATGCCGCCCTCCGTCGCGGCGCCCACGTCAAGGCGTCCCAGGCCGGTGTAGACGACCAAACCCAGGCCGCCGGCGCCGATGAGCGCGGCGATCACGGCCATGGACAGCGACAGCATCAGGGTCTGGTTGAGCCCCGCCATGATCGTGCGCAGCGCCAGGGGAACCTGAACGTCCCAGAGCACCTGCTTGGGGCTTGCGCCGAAGGCGTAGGCGGCCTCCACGAGGGACGCCTGGACCTGGCGAATGCCCAGGTTGGTCAGGCGGATGATGGGCGGCAGCGCGAACACGATCGTGGCGATCACGCCGGGCACCAGGCCCACGCCGAAGAGCATCACGATGGGCACGAGATACACGAACGGCGGAATGGTCTGCATGATGTCCAGGACCGGGCGGATGCTGTTGGCAAACCGGTCGCTGCGTGCAGCGATGATGCCCAACGGCACACCCACAATGGCGCAAAAGACCACCGCCGTGATGATCATGGCCAAGGTCGTCATGGTCTCCGGCCAGACCTCGATCAGGTCGAGGAAAATCAGGCCGAGGAACGTGAAGATCATAATCCCGCGGCCGGCCGCGCGCCAGGCTACGACGGTCGCCACGAGCAGGAACACCAGAAACGGTGTGGACTGCAGTCCCCACTCCAAATAGTTGAGAACTTGGTCGATGGGCCAACGCAGGATCTCGAGAACGGGGCGCAAGTTGGGTACAAGCACGTCCTTGACGCCGTAGGAAACCCATTCGTCGAGGGGGATGGTGAAAAGATCGGACGGCGATGCCATCGTTCGCGTCTCCTTTGCGCTGTCGGTCTCAGGCTTGCGCGGCGGCCTTGCCGGCACCGGCGCTCGCCGTCCCGGCCTGGTCCTGCTGCTGGCGCGCCTGCTTTTCCGAGGGCAGTTCGGTATCCGGCACGAGCATGGAGAACACCTCGCTGGGGTCGACGACGCCCTGGAGCTTGCCGTCGTCGTCCAGCACCGCGATGGGGAGCCCTTCGCTGCACGGGTCGTAGAGTTCGTGGAGAAGGGTGCGCGGCCGGGTGGTTGGATATTGCGTGTGCAGGATCCGTTTGAGGTCCGTCTCGCCCTTGCTGAACGCGTGGGCGACATCGCCGTAGGTCACCACGCCGGCCGTTTCGTTGCCGTTCTTGACGTAGAGGCCGTCGCGCTCGTTGTCGTCCAGCTTCTTGAGCGCCGTCTCGGCCGTATCCGTCTGCAGGTCCAGCGGAATGGGATCGCGCATCACCCAATCGGCGGTGAACACGCGGCCGCGGTCGATGCCTTGCGTGAACGCGGCGACGTAGTCGTCCTGCGGATCCGAGACGATGTCCTGGGCCGTGCCCACCTGGACGAACCAGCCGTCTTTCATGATGGCGATGCGGTCGCCCAGGATCAGCGCCTCGTCCAGGTCGTGGGTGATGAACACGATGGTCTTGTGCACGGCCTGCTGGAGTTCCAGCAGCTCCTTCTGCATGTCGGCGCGGATCAGGGGGTCGAGCGCGCTGAACGGTTCGTCCATGAGCAGGACCTCGGGCTCGGCGCAAAGCCCGCGCGCCAGGCCGACGCGCTGCTGCATGCCGCCGGAGAGCGCGCTGGGCGGCCGGTCGGCCCAGTACGCCAGCCCGACCTGCTCGAGCGACTTCATCGCCTTCTCACGGCGGGTCTTCTCGTCCTCCCCGCGGATCTTCAGCGGATAGGCGACGTTTTCCGCGACCGTGAGGTGCGGGAACAGGGCGAAGTGCTGGAAGACCATGGACATCTTGGTCAGGCGGATCTTCCGCACGTTCTCCATGTCCGTGCCGGTGATGGGATCGCCGTCGATGTAGATTTCCCCGGCGGTGGGGTCGATCAGCCGGTTCAGCATGCGCACCAGCGTCGACTTCCCCGAGCCCGACAGGCCCATCACGACGAAGATCTCACCTTTGTGGACGTTGAAGCTCGTGTCCTGCACGCCCACGGTCTGCCCGGTCTGCTTGAGGATCTCGTCCTTCGAGTATCCCTGCTTCAGCAGATCGAGCGCCCGTTCGGGCTCCTCGCCGAATATCTTGTAAACGTTCCGGACAACCAGTTTCTCGTCTGCCATAGAGCCGTTCAGCCCCCTTCTCTCCCGATCAGCGCCGGTTGCAGCGCCATCATGTTCCGTTGAAGCCTCGCTGGAATTCCTGCTGGTCTAAAACGCAGCCCGAGGATATACCGTCTCCGACCTAGCGGCAGATTGTTCGACGTGTCAAGCCAAGCTTTTCGCGCATCTCAACCCTGCCATGCGCGAAGCGCAAGTTCCAGCGGCATTCTCCCGACAATCGCCGCGTTCGGGCGGCGCACTTCGCAGGAATGTTTACATGGATCTTCCGCGCCATGCAAAATTGACGCCGCGGGCGTGTCGCGTCGGGCGACGCGACGCCGCCGTGCCGGTATGGTCCGGCAGGGCGCAATCGCCTGGGTGTGACGTGCCGATATCGCAACCCTACAATCGAAAATGCCCATTCTGTCCAGGTCTCCAAGGTTGAAAACCCGGCAAGCGGTCGCAACGGCCCTGGCGGCGCTGGTCGTGCTCGTCATGGCGCTGGGTGCGGCCGCCCCGGTGCCCGCGCGCGCAGCGGACGAGGGGGAGGGCGAACCGACGGTGCGCGCAATCCAGCAACACCTGCAGGAGATGGGCTACGACATCACCGTTATCGACGGGCTGTACGGGCCCGAGACGCGCAGCGCGATCGAAGCGTTCCAGAAGAAACGCAATCTGGAGGTGACCGGTGAGGCGAGCGAAAAGCTGCGTCGGCGCCTGGAGCACTTGGCGTTCCGGCGTTCCGACGCGGCCGAGCGGATGTGGCGCCAGTCCCGGCTGTTCCTCAAGGCGCTGGGCTACGCGCCGGGGTCGGGGAGCATGGACAGCGTCCCCGCACGGCGGGCGCTTTCCGCATTCGCCCAAAACTACTGGATGAAACCCTCGCGTGGCTTCTCGCGCACCCTCCACGATCTCATCCGCCGTCGGGTCCAGAAAACGCCCTCGGCCCATCGCTGGCTATGCAAGCACCACATGGCTGATGGGGCCTATTCGCTGGCGATCGCCTGGTGTCGGCGCGCGGCCGAGCGCGGCAACCCGGCAGCTCAATACGACATGGGGTGGATGAGTTACTACGGCCGCGGGCGTTCGCAGTCCATGACGGACGCGTTCGCCTGGTTCCGCCGGGCGGCGCAGGCCGGGCATACTCGGGCGCAGGTGTTCACCGGTCTGATGTACCGCGAGGGCCGGGGTACGGCGCGCGACGTCGACGCCGCGATGCGCTGGTACCACAAGGCGACCGGCGGGGCGCCGCGTCCCGACCCGCCGCCGCCCCCGCTACCGGAGTGACGGTGTCCGCCGGCACACCGGACAATCGCGTTGCGCCGTCCGATTCGCGTCTCGCGCTGCTTGGGCCGGTCAGGCTGCGCGTTCTGTGCGCGTTGCGCCGTACCGGCGGGCGGCCGTCACGAAGGCACGGAACAGCCGCTGTTGCGGCCGGTTGAAGACGAGGAATTCGGGGTGCCACTGCACGCCCAGCATGAACGTCCCGGTCTCGGCGTCCACGCCCTGGACGATGCCGTGGCGGTCCACGGCGGCGACCGCCAGCGGCGCGGCGACGCGGTCGACCGATTGGTGGTGGATGGAATTCACACGCACGCGCGTGAGACCCAGAATGGTGTGCAGCCGCGTGCCCGGTAGGACGTGGATGCGCTTGAGCGGCAGAAGGGCGCGCTGGCGGGGCAGGTCGGCGTACGCCTCGTAGATGTCCCCATGCAGCGTGCCGCCGAGGAAGACGTTCAGGATCTGGGCCCCGCGGCATATCCCGAACACAGGCATGTCGCGCGCCCGCGCCGCCGCGAGCATCCGGTATTCCAGCGCGTCCCGGTCGGGGTCGATCCGTACGCCCAGCCGTACGTCGCCGCCGTACAGCCGTGCGTCCACGTCGTCGCCGCCGCCGATGATCAGGCCGTCGAGGCGATCCGGCCGTACGCTGCGCCGGCTGGTCAGGCGTACGGGGCGGCCGCCCGCGCGCAGGGTCGCCAGGGCGTTGAACAGCCACAGCAGCCAGCCACCGCGGGCGGACGTCGTTACGCCGATAACCGGGCGGTGCGTGCCTACAGCTCCAGCCAAGCCGCGGCCCCCTCGGCCCAGTCGCTCAGCCAGCTCTCCTGAAGGTGCGCGCGGTACGCCTCGGCCGCCCCGCGCAGCCGCTGGGGCCGACTGACGAGCTGCTCCACGGTTGCGGCCCAGCGGTTCCACTCGTGGACGACCCGCCACGTCGGATCCTCGATGCGCGAGTCGGGCAGGCGATAGTGCACCGCCGGGCGCGGTTTCAGCCGCGGGTCGTCGAGGGCTGCGCGCACCCGGTCGGGGGCAAGCCACGCCAGCAGCGGCAGCAGGTCCAGATCGCGGTTCCGCGTGGCGTTCCAGTGCAGGTAGTCCGTGATCAGTGTCTCCAGGTCCGGGTCATACTCGGCACGCAGCACGTGGCGCAGATAGCCGCGGGGAAACGGCTGGATGAAGGGAAGAACGCGGCGGGTCAGGTCGATCCCGATGTCGCGGCGCAGCCAGTCCGCGCACACCAGATAGGCGCGCAGGTAGGCCAGGATCGTTCCGGCGTCGAGGGCCGGCATGTCGATGTTGAGCTGCAGCCCGAAGGCGTAGACCACGGAATCCCGTGTTCCGCGCGCCCCCTGTGCGCGCAGATCGGCGAGCAGCGCGTCCAGCTCGGGCAGTTCGCCCACCGTCAGCGGCGGCGCGATGACCTCGACCGGCAGGTAGATGCGCGTGACCTCGCCGATTGCCGTGCGCAGCCCTTCTTCAAGGGCGCGCTGCAGGCGTTCGCACTCTTTGTCCGCGCGCGCGCCGGCGTCGCTTTCCTCCGCGGGGTGGACGAACTGGGTGTCCAGCTCGACGATGAAGCGCCCGTAGGTCGTGGTATCGACGAGATAGCGGTAGGGGTCGACACGCGCGACCTCGCCGCCGAAGCGGGCGGCGACGACGTCCGCCGCCGTGGCGCAATCCAGGGCGGCGAACTCGAGTTCCGCCCCGACGCGGCGCGGCGACCCGTCGGCCGTGGCGGGCTGGGGCGGCGGGATGGGGGTGTCGCTTCGGATGGCAGCGGTCATGGCATGCGCGCCGTTTTCGGGTGGGCTCGAGCCGGAGGCCGTGCGCCAACATGAACGCCGGCCGCCGGGATGCGGTTCCGGTGTGCCTTTGCCCGCGGCGATCGGCCGGCTAAACTGGCGCGGACAGACTTCGGCAGGGCCCGACCGGGACGCGGTATGGCGGAGACGCGGACTCACGCGGATTACGACCAGACGCTTGCGGCCACCATCGATGCGGCGCTGGCCGCGCTGCGCGACGGTGATCCGGCGCGGGCTCGGGACCTGTGCGCGACCATCGAAGCGCACGAGCCGGATCATCCCATGGCGGCCTACGTCCGTGGCCACGCGGCATGGCGCGTGGCCGATCCCGCTGGTGCGGTGGTGCAGTTCCGCGCGGCGCTGGATCGCGACCCGGATTTCGCCGAGGCGCACACCGATCTGGGCAACGTTCTGTGGGAAGCGCACCAGCCGGCCGAGGCGGCGGCGCACTACCGCGCGGCGCTCGCCCTCCGGCCGGATTTCGCCGAGGCGCACAGCAACCTGGGCGTGGCGCTGAGCGACCTGGGGGAGTACGACGCCGCCATCGCGAGCTACCGCCGGGCGCTGGCCCGCGCGCCCGCGCACGCCACGGCGCACTACAACCTTTGCGGCCTGCTGGAGAAGACGCACCGGATCGGCGAGCTGCGCGCGGCGGTCGCCGCCGCACGGCAGGCTTGCCCCGGCGACCCCCGTGTCGCCCTGCGCGCGGCACAGCTCGCCCGGCGCGACGGTGCGCTCGAAGACGCGCGCGCCATTCTGGAAACCGCTGATCCGCCCGCGGGCGATCTGGCGTTCCAGGCCGAACGGGCGCAGCTGCTGGGCGAACTGTGCGACCGCTTGGGCGACACGGACGCCGCGTTCGCTTGGTTCGACGAGAGCAACCGCTGCGAGCGCATCGCGCCAGCGGCCAAGCGCGCGGACCCGGGCCGCTATCGGGCGCAGGTGACGCGCCTGACCCGGCGCTTCACCGCCGACTGGGTGGCCGCCTGGCGGCCGCTGCCGGCGCCCGAACCGGCGTCGCACATGCGTGCTTTCCTGGTTGGGTTCCCGCGCTCGGGTACCACGCTGCTCGACAGCATCCTGCGCAGCCACCCGGATGTCGCGGTGGTTGAGGAACAGCCGGCGGTGGACGCCATGATCGGGGCGCTGGGCGGCGGCCATCCCGACGCGCTGGCCACGCTGACGGCGGCCGGCGCCGATCGCCTGCGCGCGGCATATGATGCGGAGTTGGCGCGGCATCTGCCCGATGGCGAGGCGCCGGGGCTGGTCGTGGACAAGCGGCCGCTGAACCTCGTCGAGGCGGGGCTGATCCAGCGGGTGTTCCCGGATGCCCGCTTCCTGTTCGCCCTGCGCCATCCCTGCGATGCGGTGCTGAGCGCGTACATGCAGCAGTTCCGCATGAACGACGCTATGGCCAATTTCCTGCGCCTGCGCGACGCGGCCAAGCTCTACGACGGCGTCATGCGCCTCTGGTTGCAGTACCGGGCGGTGCTGCCGCTGAGCGTCCATACGGTTCGCTACGAGGACCTCACGGCCGATTTCGCCGGAACGCTCGCGCCGCTTCTCGGTTTCCTGGGCGTGGCCTGGGACGACGCCCTTTACGCCTATGCGGAGACGGCGCGCCGCCGGGCGAAGATCAACACGCCCAGCTACGACCAGGTGACCGAGCCCATCCATACCCGGGCGAGCGGGCGCTGGACCGCCTATCGCGACCACATGGAACCGGTGCTGCCCACCCTGCGCCCCTGGGCCGAGCGTTTCGGGTACGGGATCGATGAACCCGGGACGTGAGGCGTCTCACACCCAGGGCGGCGCGATGGCGACGGCGTCGAACGGGGCGACCCGGATCGGCTCCGCGGCCGTAAACGTGCCGATCCGACGCCATTCGGCACCCGCGCGGGCATACGCTTCGAGGCGCTGCTGTTTCGGATCCACCAGCCACGCATGGGCCACGCCATCGCGCGCGTAGATCGGCATCTTGATCTCGCGGTCCGTGCTGGCCGTCGACGGCGAGAGGACCTCGCAAACCCAGTCGGGCACCACCTCGAAGCGCTGGTCGGCGGGCAGCGCGGGCAACCGTTCCCGGTGCCACCCTGCGATATCCGGGACGAGAACTTCGGCGTCGCGCCGGAAATGCAGCTCGGGTCCGGCGAGAATCCACCAGCCCCCGGGGCCACCGCGTCCACGGTAGAACGGCCCGGCGATCTCGGCAAATAAACCGGCCGCGACGCCGATGTGGGCCCCGGCCGGCCTGGGATGCGTGTGCAGCTGGCCACCGATGATCTCACCCACGACACCTTCGGGCAGGTGTTCGATGGCACCGTAAAGGGTCCCGACATGCGCAGTTTCGGCCATGGCAAACGCCCGCGTCACGCATCGTACCGGGACCCTCGCCGGCCATCAACGCGCGGGCGTTTCCACCACTTTCCCCGGGTTCATCAGGTTGTGCGGGTCCAGGCTGCGCTTGATTGCGCGCATCATCTCGGTTTCGACGGTGGGCTTGAACCGGGCGTTCTCTGCCACCTTGAGTTGACCGATGCCGTGTTCGGCGCTGATGGTGCCGCCGAACGCCGCGACGATGTCGTGGACGGCGGCGTTCACCCGTTCCCATTCCGCCAGGAAGGCGTCCGGCGCCGCGCCCTCGGGCTGGGTGAGGTTGAAGTGCAGGTTGCCGTCGCCGAGGTGGCCGAAGGGCACCGGGCGGACGCCGGGGATCATGGCTTCCACCGCCGGGACGGCGCGCTCGAGGAACGCGGACACGGCCGAGACGGGCACGGCGACGTCGTGCTTGATGGACGCGCCTTCGTGGCGCTGCGCTTCCACGATCGCCTCGCGCAGGTGCCAGAACCCGGCGCGCTGGCCGGCGTTCTCGGCGAGTGCGGCGTCCGCGACCTCACCGGCCTCGTGGCCCGCCGCCAGGGCGGCCTCCAGCGCCGCGCGCAGGCCGCCGTCGCCGGTGCCGCCGGCGACCTCGACCAGGACGTACCAGGGATGGCGCCGGGCCAGCGGGTCGCGCGTCCCGGCGACGTGGCGCCGGGCCAGCTCGAGGCCGAAGCGCGGCAGCAGCTCGAAGGACACGCAGCTCTCCGCGGTCGCCGCCTGCACCCGCGTCAGCAGCGCCAGCGCGGCGTCCACGTCGGGCACCGCGGCGAACGCCGTGGCGGTTTCGCGCGGCTGCGGGTAGAGGCGCAGCACGGCCGCGGTGATGATCCCAAGCGTGCCCTCGGCGCCGATGAACAGGTGCTTCAGGTCGTAGCCCGTGTTGTCCTTGCGCAGCCGGCGCAACCCATCCCACAGGCGTCCGTCGGGCAGCACCACCTCCAGCCCCAGCACCTGCTCGCGCGCCGTGCCGTAACGCAGGACGTTGAGGCCGCCCGCGTTCGTCGCCAGGTTGCCGCCGATCTGGCAGGTCCCCTCGGCGGCGAGGCTCAGCGGAAACAGCCGCCCGGCGTCGGCCGCGGCGGCCTGGAGATCGGCGAGCACGCAGCCCGCCTCCACGGTCATGGTGTTGTTGCGCGCGTCCAGCTCGCGCATGCGCATGAGCCGGCGCGTGCTCAGGATGACGCTGCCGCCGTCGGGCAGCGGCGTGCTGCCGCCCACCAGGCCGGTATGCCCGCCCTGCGGCACGATGGGCACGCCCGCCCCGGCGCATTCGGCGACGACGGCGGCGGTCTCGCCGGCCGTGCCGGGCTCGACCAGGCACAGCGCGTTCCCCCGGTAACGCCGGCGCCAGTCGATCAGGCGCGGCGCGAGCGTTGCCGGGTCGGTGACCACGTGGCGCGTGCCCACGATCCCGGCGAGCGTGGCGGGCAGGCGGTGGGATGCGGCGGGTGCATGGGCCATGGGCCGGATATGGCGATTCACTTGCCGCCTGACGATGC
>CAJXKW010000082.1 GCA_913055855.1 uncultured Limimonas sp.
CGGCCTCGGCCCATAGCTGGTCACGGTCGCGCTGTAGGGCCGCGATGTCCGCGCCGGTGACCTTCACTGGCCAGAACCGCCGCCCGCCGGTTTCGTCGCGGAGGTATTCGCTTTTGTTCGTGGTTGCGATGAAGACGCACTGCCGTGGCTCTTGCACCTCGGAACGGCCGTACTTCGGAATATATTGCTCGACCTGCTGTGTTATGAAGCTCTTGAGCTTGGCGGATTCGGCCTTGGAGAAGGCGTGCATTTCGGCGACTTCGATAATCCACTTTCCACGCAAGTATTGCGCTGCCCGAATTTGATCGTCGAGGCTGGGCAAGTCGTCACCAAACCATGGCTCTGCCAGCGTGCGGCACGCCGTGGACTTCATGATTCCCTGCTCGCCCTCCAGTACGAGCAGGTGATCGACCTTCGCGCCGGGCTTCATGACGCGCGCCACCGCCGCGATCATCCACATTCGCGCCACGGCCCGGACGTAGGGGGTATCGGCAGCTCCGAGGTAGTCCACGAGCCAACGGTCGATGCGCTCTGTGCCGTCCCAGGTGAGCGACCGGAGGTAGGCCCGGACAGGGTGACGGCGCGTCGCCAGCGCCACGTGGTTCATGGCGTCGCGCACGGTGTCCTTCGCGGCGCTGGGCAGCCCGGCCACCTGTAGCCATTGCTGCGCTGCGGTCACGTCCGCATCCCCGATGGGCCGAGGCTCGGCCAGCGCCTCGCCCGCCGGCCGGCCCGGCGCCGGGATCGGGCGGAGCAGGACTGTCTGCGACAGGAAGTCGTCGTAGGCGAGCACGCCGCGCCATGCCGGATCCTCGGATAGCGCCAGCACGACGTTGGCCAGATTGGAGAGCACCTGCCCGCGGCTGCCCACGATGGTGCGGCTGTACCAGTCGCCTTCCGGCCCGCTGGGCTCGGCCGCCGCCGGCTCCGCCGCCGCGGGCTCGGCCGCGGGCGGGTGCCAGTAGTCCGCCCGCTTGGCGCGCTGCTTCACCTCGCCCGCGATGGTCTGGTCATCGGCGCCGGCCGCGCGGCGATGGGCGATGTAGTCGCTCAGGTCCGCCTTTTCGCCCAGCTCGTCGAACTCGATCACGCGCACGCTCGCCGCGTGCTGATACAGGTGCCGCGCCACGTCCTGCGCATGATCGCGGCCGGCCCTGTCCGCGTCCTGGACGACGACGACGTGCGCGCCCTCGAAGTGCCGGTTTAACGCGGCCCGCCACTTCCCTGCGCCGCCTGCATTTGTGGTCGCGGTCAAGCCCAGGGCCGCGGCGTTGTCAACGTCCTTTTCGACCTCGCAGAGCAGGATCGTCCGGCCGGCCTCGACCGCCGTGCGCAGCTCGGGCAAGCGGTACGGGACCGGGCTCATGCCCTTCGTTCCCGGTCGCCACCGGCTGCCGTCCCAATGGTCTTGCGTGAAGCGCGCGCCGCCGCCACGCCATCGGTTGACCCTGATGTAGGGCGAGCCGTCGGCGGCCTCGTAGACGTACGACGCGACTTTCTCGCGCCGGCCTTGGCGCGCGGGGGCCTCGTGATCGTCCCGGAGGTCGATTCCGAGTGACTCGGCCATCCATTGGACGGCCGCGCCGTTGGTTTGCCCGGTCTCGCGCGCCACGAGGTCGAGGACACCGCCGCCGGTCTGTTGCTCGTGGTCGAACCACCGGCCGGCCTGCAGGTCCACGGACAGCGAACCTCGATTGCCGAAGCGCAGCTCGGTTTGCGTGGACAGCTCGCTATTCAGGTCGTTGCGGAGCTGGCGCGCTATTTGGCCGATGTAGGGGGTAGGATCTCTCATCGCGGCACCCCTTCGACGTCTATCTCGGCCAGCAGCTCCACGAGGTCGTCATCCACCTGCGCGTGGAATCCGTGCATCCGGTCGCCGCAGCGCGCCGGGTTGCCGCATGTGCCGGCCAGCGGGCGCGGTTGCTCGTCCGTTCCGTCGGTCCAGATCGTCGCCATGCGGCCGCAATCGCGGCAGCGTGCGACGTAGGGTAGGCGGTAGCTCATGCCGCACCCCCCGCGGCGCAGCCGCCGGCCTGCCGCACGCGGATCTCCACGCACTCGGGGTTGAGGTTGTCCGGCTCGCCGACAGCCTGCGCGTCAATTAACGCGTCTTCGGCCTCGTCGCGGGTGTGATAGATTGCGGCGCCGGCTTCGTCAGACCACCAGACGCCATCCCAATAGGATGTCGTGGCGCCGTCGCGGGCGACGATCACATAGGTTGTTGCGGGGTTGAGGTTGCCGCTGTCGCGGCTATCTGGTACGCAATTAACACGCATGGCACGCCATATCCTTGGCTTGCCTGCGTGCGATTGCCGTCAGGTGCTAGCGTAACCCACTGGAAACGCTGGAGGTCCGTGGGAATGGCATTGTAGAGGTCCGGGGTTCGATCCCCCGCGGCTCCACCAACCTTCCCTTGTGCTTGATACACAGTGAAAACGCCGAGGCAAACGGCGCACGGTGGCTCGTGGCCATTGCGCTGGTGGTCATGTCGCCAACAAATCGGGAAGAAACGCCGATCCGGGATCGATCCCCGGCACCGTCACCCGATCGCGCACGCCGATCATCGCGACGTCGACCGGGTGGCGCTCGGTCTCGAAGATCGCCTCCAGCGCAGATTCCGCGGCGCCCGTCTCGATCCGCGCCGCGAGCGGCAGCACCGCGTCGTTGCAGGCCATCAGCGCGATCGCCATGAACGCCTGCCTCCCGGCCTCACGTGCATCGCACCTGCAACAATCCGCCCTGCGACGTCCGTGGCGCGCACGGTCATGCACTGCGAACGCGCGCGTCCAGGCGCCCGCGGGCGCGCGCCGGCCCGCCCGAGCCCGGTCAGTTCCCGTCGGACGCCCGCGCCGTGGGCAGCGGCGGGGTAATCGCGATGGTCACGCGGCGATTGCGCGCGCGTCCCACCGCGGTCGCATTGCTGGCCACGGGCCGGTTCGCACCGTGCCCGATCGCTTCCATGCGCGTTTCCGCCACACCGTTGTCGCGCAGGACGCGCACCACGGAAATCGCGCGCGCAGCCGAGAGTTCCCAGTTCGACGGATAGCGCGGCGTGTCGATCGGCCGGTCGTCGGTGTGCCCGGCGACCTCGACGGTGCCGGCCACGCGGCGGAGCAGCGGCGCGATCTCGGCGAGCAGCTCCCGGCCGCCCGCGCGCACGGCCGCGGAGGCCGTGGGGAACAGCACCTTGTCCGAAAGGCGCAGGCGCACCGCCTGCTGCGAGCGCGTCACCTGAACCTCGGCGGCCAGACCGCGCCCGCGTAGATAGCTGTCCACCGCCCCTTCGAGCGAATCCAGGCGGCGGCGCCACACGTCGGCCGCCGTGCGCACGTCGCTGTCCGGACTGGATTCCGGGGCGGGCGAGCGCGTGGTTTCCGGTCCCGGCTCGCCGCTGGGCGGCATTTCGCGGATGTCGAAGGTGGGCGCGCTTTCCGGCCAGTTGCCGCGGCCCGCCGCCTCGCCCGGCCCCTCGCCGGTGTGCTGCGGATCGGCGCGGATCACCAGGATGACGAAGAACACCAGCAGCAGCATGATCAGATCCGTATACGGGATCGCCCATGCCGTGCGGTCCTCGTCGGTGACCATGGGCACGACGTCCGCCTCGGGTCCGCCGTGTCCGCCCGCCCCACCGGCATGCCCGGTGTCCGGCCGCGCCGACGCACTTTCCGAAGATTTCGCCGGGGTTTCCCCGCGGCCCGGCCGATCAGCGGCCATGGTGCGCCTCCGCGGCGGACACGGTGTGCGCCCCGGCGTCGAAATCGGCCGGTGTCGTGCCCAGGAACGACTGGAGGGTGTAGGCCATGTGGTACGGGCCCTGGCGTTCCGAGAACAGGACGACCGCTTCCTTGATCAGGTTGAGCAGGGTCACCCGGTCCTGGGTGCGCCGGCGCAGCTTGACCGCCATGGGCCGGAAAACGGCGTTGGCCAGGACCAGCCCGTACAACGTCGTCACCAGCGCCACCGCGAGGTTCACTGCGATGCGATCGATATCCATGGTGCCGATGTCGCGCAGCATGTTCACCAGGCCAAGCAGCGTGCCCACCATGCCGAAGGCGGGCGCATAGGTCGCCATGACGTTGAACACGTCGGCCTCGGCGAACTCCCGCGCCTTCAGCCGGCTGATGCGCCAGTCCAGCACCTCCACGATGCGCCCGGTGGGCGTGCCGTCGATCACCATCTGCAGACCGGTCCGCACGAACGGCGAACGCGCTTTCTCAACGGCGTTTTCGGCGTCGTGCAGACTGCCCTGGTGCCAGATCTTGGCGACGTCGATGATCTCCTGGATGTCGGAACGCTTGTAGCGATCCTCCGTGCGCAGAACCACGAAGAACGCACGCAGGGCGCGCCAGATCTCGCCCACGGAATAGCTCATCAAGGTGGCGGCCAGGGTCCCGCCCAGGACGATGATCGCCCCCGGCCCGTTGAGGAACATCGCCGGCTCGCGCGTGGTCACCGCGATCGCGCCCACGAGGATCGCGAGGCCGGCGAGCATGCCGATGATCGTTGCGATACGCATGGGATGGGAAACCCGTGTTCGGTTGTGCGACACCGCTCCGGGCGGCTTGCAGCGCCAGGGTGGGTATCCCGGCGTTGATAAACCTTAAATAAAGTTTATATCGAAACCCTTGTGCGGAGCCGGTGCCCCGCGTCGGCCAGGCGCATCCCGGCACGCCCCGCCGCGACATTTTGGGCGGTTGCAAATTCTTCGCATTTACCTTGATCGCAGGGGTAGGAGCTGTCTGGATCCGCGCCGCACCCTGGCCGGGCATGCGGCGCCACTTCGATGAGGACGCGAGCGATGACCTTGGATGCGCGCGAGACCATGCCGGGCTTCGCCAAGCCCTTCGGCAAACGGCGCAAGATCCGCGGGGAGGCCGGCCAGGTGGACGCCACGTGTCCGCCGACGGACACCCTGCTGACCGGCGTCCCCGCGGGCCGGACCGTGCGGGTCGCGGGGGTGAACGGCGGCTACCGCCTGCTCGACCGGCTTTCCGCACTGGGCGTGGTTCCCGGGGCGGCGGCGCGCATCCTGCGCAACCCGCGCTGCGGGCCGCTGCTGCTCCAGGTCCACGACACCCGGGTCGCGCTCGGCCGCGGACAGGCCGCGAAGGTCCGGGTCGCCCCCCTGCCCGACGCCGCCGAGGCCGCCGATGACGCCGGCTGAGGCCGCCGCGGGCGTGGATCCGGCCGTGGCGGCGGAGCCGCGCGGCACGGTCGCGCTCCTGGGCCAGCCCAACGTGGGCAAGAGCACGGTTTTCAACACCCTCACCGGCCTGCGCCAGCACGTGGGCAACTGGCCGGGCAAGACGGTCGAGCGCAAGGAGGGGCGGCTCGCCCTGCCCGACGGGGCGGCGCGGCTCATCGACCTGCCGGGGACGTACAGCCTGACCGCGGGCTCGGCGGAGGAGCGCATCGTCCGGCAGTTCCTCCTGCACGCCGATCCCGACGTGGTGATCTTCCTCGCCGACGCCACCGCGCTGGAGCGCGGGCTTTACCTGCTCGCCGAGGTGCTGGCGCTGCACGGGCGCGTGGTGGTCGGGCTCAACCGCATGGACGTCGCGCGCGAGCGCGGCGTGGACGTGGACGCCGACGCGCTCTCGCGGGCCCTGGGCCTGCCCGTGGTCCCCATGGTCGCGCGCAACGCCGACGGCGTGGACCGGCTGCTCAGCGAGGCCGAGGCGGTGCGCCGCAACCCGGCGCGCTGCCAAGCGTCCCCGCCGGCGATGCAGGGTCAAGCCGCACGCGTGCTGGACGATCTGACCGGCCGCCTCGCACCGGTTGTCCCGGCCCCCTACCCGCCGCGCTGGCTGGCGCAGAAGCTTCTTGAAGGCGATACCGAGGCCTGCGGCCTCGCGCGCGACGCGCTGGGGCGCACCCAATGGCCCGCGCTGGAGGCGGAGCTGCGCGAGAACGAGGATCTCGTGCTGGACGTCCTGGGCGCGCGTTACGCCTGGGTCGAGCGGGCCGTGCGCGCGGCCGTGCACCGGCCTTCCGCGGGGCGGGTCTCCTGGACGGACCGCCTGGACCGCATCGCCACGCACGGCGTCTGGGGGTTCGTGCTCCTGTTCGCCGTGCTCGGCGCGGCGCTGGCGCTGACCTTCGAGATCGCACTGCCGCTCCAGGGCTGGCTGGACGCGCACATGGTCCAGCCCTCGGCGGCCGCGACCCGCGAAGCGCTGGCAGGGGCACCGCCGTGGCTGGGCGGGCTGCTCGCCGACGGCGTGATCACCGGCGTGGGCACGGTGCTCACGTTCCTGCCCGTGCTGGCGCTGTTCTACGTGTTCATGGGAATCCTGGAGGACAGCGGCTACCTGGCGCGCGTGGCGCTGGTGATGGACCGGTTCATGCACGGCATCGGCCTGCACGGCAAGAGCGCCCTGCCCCTGACGCTGGGCTTCGGCTGCAACGTCATTTCGGTGATGAACGCGCGCATCATCGACTCCCGCGCAGGGCGGCTGATGACCATCCTGCTCGCCCCTTTGGTGCCGTGTTCGGCGCGCCTGGCCGTGCTCGCCGTGCTCACCCCGGCGTTTTTCGGCGCCTGGGCGAGTGTCGCCATGATCGGCCTGATCGCGCTGAACATGCTGGTGCTGGCGGGCCTGGGCCTGCTCCTGAACCGCACCACGTTTCGTGGGGCCGAAAGCGCGTTCGTCATGGAACTGCCGCTGTACCAGCGGCCGCACCTGCGCTCGACGCTGTTCTATGTCTACAGCAACCTGAAAGCGTTCGTGAAAAACGCGGGCACGGTGATCGTCGTCGCCTCGATCGCCATCTGGGCGCTGTCCAGCTTTCCGGGGCCAGGCCTGGAAAACAGCGTCCTCGCCCAACTGGGCCATCTGGTGGCGCCCGTGGGCGACCTCATGGGCTTCGACTGGCGCCTGATCGCCGCGCTGTTATCCAGCTTCGTCGCCAAGGAGGTGGCGATTTCCACGCTGGGCATCCTGTACGGCGCGGACGGCGGCACAGCGGCCCTGACCCAGGCGCTGCCCGCGGCCGTGGGCCCCGCAGCCGGGCTGGCGTTCCTGGCGGTGACCATGCTGTTCATCCCGTGCATGGCCACGGTCGCGGTGATGCGCCAGGAAGCGGGCTGGGCCTGGACGCTGGTGAGCGCGGTGCTGCTGCTGGCGGTATCGCTGCTCCTCGGGATCGGGCTGTACCAGGGCGCCGTCCTGCTGGGCCTCGGGGGTGCGCCGTGATTCGCCGCGTGCTGGCGGAACTTGCCGAACGCGGCACGCTCGACCGGCGCGGGCTGGCGCGCCAACTCGACGTGCCGCCGGAGATGCTGGACGCCATGATCGAGCGCCTGGCCACGCAGGGGTACGTCGAACGCGTCACCCCGGGGGGCATACCCGACGCCTGCGCAACCTGTCCCGTGGCCTGCGGCTGCGGCGCGGACCCCTGCGAGGCGGCCACGGTCTGGCGCCTCACCGATGCCGGCCGGCGCGCCGCGGAAGGCACGCCGCAGCGGGGCTGAGCCGGAAACGCGGCGCCGGCACACCTGCCGCATTCACTCCAGGTGCTGCGGCAATCGCTTCAACAGGTCGCGCAGGACGTCCTCGGCCTGGGGCGCCGCTTCGTCCCGGGATTCCGGCGCCGCTGAGCCGCCTTCGGCGTCGGCCGCGCCAGCGCCTTCTCCTTCCGCCGTGTCGGATTCCGGAGTTGCCGTGTCGCCCGGCGCCGTGGGGGCCTCGGGGGAACGCGGGTCCGCCGGCGCGTCGGGCCCGGCAATGTCCAGCCCGCTGCCGGCGAGGCGCAGCCCGGGAGCGCCCAGGTCGCCCCGGAACGCCGCGGCGAGAAACGGCTCGCCCTTGGTCTGCCCGGCTTCGCGCACACGCAGCGCGGCGTCCGTGCGCCAGTCCGGCAGGTTCGCCAGCCCGGAAAGCCGAGCCGTCATGCCCTTGCCGTCAAGGGTGATGCCGTCGCTGCGCAGCACGCCGTCGGCAACCCGCCAGCGCCCCGCGACGGCGAGGTCGGTGTCGCGGAATGCGGCGTCCACGGTCTGTGCGGCGCGCGCGGAAACGGCCATGCCCTCGCGCCGGCCGCCGAACAGCGCATCCAGCAGATGCGCCTCCGCCGGTACGGGCTGCAGGCGCAACGTCCCGGCGACGCGCCCCGATCCCGTCAGGGTTTCCACCAGCTTGCGCTCGCTGCGCCCCTGCGCGCGCAGCTCGCCGTTCAGGCTGACCGGCCCGGCCGGACGCAGCCCGGGCAGCATCGCGCCGAAGGCGCGAGCGTCCGTCCCCGCCATGGCGAAGCGCAGGTCGAACCGGGGCGTGGCGGACGCATCCAGCGTCCCCTTTGCCGAAACCGTGCCGCTGCCCAGCTTGCCCGAGACATCGGCGAGGTCCAGGATACCGTCGCGCAGGCGGGCCTCCGCGCGCACACCCGTTAGCGTCACCGCATCGTCGAACCGCAACGCCTCGGCGGCCAGGCGCAGCGACCCATCGACGGTGCGAAGCGCGCGCAGCCCCAGCGGCGCCGCCGACCAGTCGCCCGCACCACCGCCCTCGGCACCGGCCGCGCGGCGGAACGCGAAGGCGGCAACAGGCAGGTCGCCGGTTTCCAGATCCAGGGCAATGTCGGGACGCGCGCGGCCGAGTTTCACGGACGCCGCACCGGAAACGGGCACGCCGCCCAGCGTGCCGTCGAGGCCGGCCGCCCGGATGCGCTGCGCCGCCGTGGTGACCTGCGCCGCCAGATCGACGCCGCCCGGATCGCGGCGCAGCGGCGGCAGCGGCGTGAACGCCCCGAGCACACGGCGCAGGCTGTCGTGCTGGAGCGCCACACGCAGATCCGCCGCGGGCAGCGGCCCCTCGGCATCGCGGCCGCCCGCGCCGAGCTTCCCGCGCGCCGTGAGCAGGCCGTCCAGCGCCTGGAGCGCCAGGTTCACGCGCAGATCACCCGGCCGGCCCTTGACCTGGCCGCTCACGCTGACCGCCGGCCAGCCCTGCGGCACCCCGCCGATGTCCGCAAGCCAGGCCAGAGCGGCGTGGGGCTGCAGATCCTGCCAGTTCAGGTTGAGGTCAAGACGCGGGCGCGCGCCCGCGACCCCGACGATCTCGCCGTCCAGGCTCAGCGGCCCGCCCGCGACGCCCTCGGCGGTCAGCGTGTGCAGGGTGAGCCGCCCCCGCGCCAGCGTGCCCTTCAGGTGCGCCGCCTGAACCTGCCGGCCGCCGGCAACGAGCGTCCCCACGCGTAGATCGAGGTTGGCATCCACGCGGTCGAACAGCGCCCGTACGCCCGCAACCTGCGTCTCCCCGCCGTCCGTCGCGGCCGTCTCCTCGGCCGCCGGCCGGTCGCGTGTATAGGCGTCCAGGTCCAGGCGGTCGATCCTGAGGCCGACGCCCAGCCCTGGCCGGCCGCCCAGCGCCGCAACGACTCCGCCGCGCGCGGTCAGCGTGTCGACCTCCAGGTCCATGCCGGACAGGGTCACGCGGGCCGGGCGGGCCTTCAGGTTCGCCGCGAGGCGCAGGCGGCGCAGCCGGTCCGGCGCAACCCCCGGGACGCGCACCCCCAGCCAGTCGAAAACGGCGCGCAGATTGCTCGACGCCGCCTCGATCCGGCCATCGAAGCGCGGCCCATCCTGCGGCGTGGTCAGCGCCCCATCGAGGTACACCTCGCTGCCGCCGGGAAGCAGCGCCCGCGCCTGTTCGACCCGCAAGGTGCCGTCGGCCAGACGCAGCTCCGCCGCCCCCTGGCGAATCACCTGCCCGCGGTAGACCAGCGCCGGCGCGGACACCGCCACCTCGGCCGTCATCCCACCGGGGAGATCCCAGCCGTTCCCGGCCGCGCCGTTCGACCCCTTCGCCGCGGCTCGCGCCCCGAACAACCGGTCCAGCTCCAGCCGCTGCAGGGTCAGGTCGGCCTCGACGGCGAGCGGCGGGCCGTCGCGGAGCCGGGCATTCCCGGAGACGGCGATCTCGCCCATGCCCGCGTCGAGTTCGGACACCGCCAATGTGCCGCCGTCGAGCCGGAGCGTCGCGCTCGCCCGGTAGGCCTGCCCGCGCATGCGGGCGACCACGCCAGACGGTGCGCCCAGTCGCGCCAGCACGGGCGCGCCGTCGCCGCCCCGGATCTCCAGGTCCGCGCGCGCGGCCAGCGGGGACCGGCTCTCCAGCGCACCCGACAGGCGGACCCGCGCCGCGCCGTTCCGGTCCGTCGGCGTTTCGCGGTGCAGTTCCGGATGCAACGTCACGCCGAAGGGCGTCGGGCCGTCGCCGCCCAGGCGTCCCAGATTGGCGCGCACGCGCATAGGCACGCCCGCCCAGGTGACGCGGCCACGCAGGTCGAAGGGGCCGCCCCGACCCGCCGTGCCGATTCGCCCGGTCACCGCGGTCAGGCGCAGGCGGCGGTCGCGCGTCCGGTCGCGATAGATCAGCGTCCCCTCGGTGATGCGCAGCTTCTCCAGGCGCAGGTCCGCACCCAGCGGCAAGCCGCCGGCGCCGTCGGCGGGCCGCGCGCCGTCCCGGGACTGCCACGTCGCGGTGCCGTCGGCCGTGCGGGTCAGGACCAGCCGCGGCTCGACCAGGGTCACCCGCGCGAGCCGGACGTCGCCGCGCAGCAGCGGGGCAAAGCGCACGTCCACGCGAAGTTCACGCGCGCGCAGAAGGTCGCGTCCCGTGCGCCCGGCCACACGCAGTTCCCCGATGGAGAACGCCGGACGGGGCAGCATCTCCAGCTCGACATCCCCCTGGATAACGACCTTTCGCCCGGTTGTCGCGGAAAGCTGTGCGGCGATATCGGATCGATAGGCGGTCCAGTTTACGAACGAGGGCCCGACGAGGACGGCGGCCACCCCAGCGACCACGAATCCGAGGATCGCATAGATGAGCGTCTTCAATCGGCAGCCCTTCTCCGAACGGAACGGCGAGGTGGCGACGGAACGGCGCGGGCGGCATTGCGGGGGCCGCCGCGCGCGCTAAGCTATAGAATGACGGCGATATCGGCAAACGCCGCAGGCCGAGCAGGAAAGGCAGCCAGCATGGGCGATATCATCGACCTGGAAACGCAGCGGCGGCGCCGCGCCGAGCGCCAGCGCCGGCGTTCGGAAAACGAATCCGAACGCAGCCGGCGGCGCAGGCCCGGCGCTGACTCCGGCGGAACGGACGAAAGCGGCGACACGGACCGCGACCGCGACCCGGAACGCTCACCCTCCGGCTGAGCCGCCCGCTTCGCGCTCGCATCGAAACAGGCGGGCGTGCTAGATGCGCCCGCCATGTTCGGCTTTTTCGACGGCAGTTTTGCCGCCGCGGCGGCGGTGTCCGTGGCGGCAGGGGTGGTGCGCGGATTCACCGGCTTCGGCTCGGCCATGCTCATGGCGCCGCCGCTCTCGGCCCTGTACACGCCGGCGATCGCAATCCCGATGATCACCGTGATGGAGCTGGGCGTGGGCCTGACGCTGCTGCCGCGCGCCGTGCCCGTGGCCAAGTGGCCCACGGTGCTGCGCCTCGCCGCCGCGGCGCTTCTGGGAATCCCGGCGGGTGCGGCGCTGCTGGTAACGGTGCCGGGCATGTACATGCGCTGGGCGATCTCGGCCGCCATCATCCTGGCGGTGGTGCTGCTCGCCCTGGGCATCGGGCGCAAGGGCGAGGCCACCCCCGCGGGGACCTACGCAACGGGCGCGCTTTCGGGCCTGACCAGCGGCGCGGTGGGCATGGGCGGGCCGCCCGTGGTCATCTACTACCTTGCCGGGCGCGACCCGGCCGCGGAGATCCGGGCGAGCCTGATCTGCTTCTTCGTCGCCACGGCCGTGATCCAGACCGTCACCTACGCGCTGAACGGCATTCTGACCGCGGACAACGGGGTGAAGGGGCTGATCCTGCTGCCCAGCTTCGTCATCGGTTCGGTCGTGGGCGCGCGCCTGTTCCGGAACAGCCGGGAGCAGGTTTATCGCAAAGCGGCGATGGGGTTGGTGACGGTCGTCGCGGTGCTCAGTCTCACGGTCTAGATCCCGGCCGAACGCGCCGACGAATTGCGCGACGGCTCGCCCGTTGATTCCCCGTCAAGCGGCGGCTAGGTTGCGCGCCCGTTGACGCGCTGCAACATACGAAGCGGTTCCGCGAGCCAGGCATGTCCGAGACGACGCGGGTCGGCCACCACGACCCCGAGACCTGTTTCCAGCGGCTGATCCTGACGCTCCAGGCGTACTGGGCGCGGCGCGGCTGCGTCATCCTGCAGCCCTACGACATGGAAGTGGGCGCGGGGACCTTCCACCCGGCGACGACGCTGCGCGCCCTCGGCCCGGAGACCTGGAACTGCGCCTATGTGCAGCCGTCGCGCCGGCCCACCGACGGCCGCTACGGCGAGAACCCCAACCGCCTTCAGCACTACTACCAGTTCCAGGTGCTGATGAAGCCCTCGCCCGCGGCCAGCCAGGACCTCTACCTGGGCTCGCTGCGCGCCATCGGCATCGACCCGCTCCAGCACGATATCCGATTCGTGGAGGACGACTGGGAGAGTCCCACCCTGGGCGCCTGGGGTCTGGGCTGGGAGGTCTGGTGCGACGGCATGGAGGTGACGCAGTTCACCTACTTCCAGCAGGTGGGCGGCATCGACTGCGATCCCGTGTCCGTGGAGCTGACCTACGGCATCGAGCGCCTGGCGATGTACGTCCAGGGGGTGGAGAACATCTTCGACCTGGACTGGGATGGCGTGCCCAAGGACCAGGGCGGCAAGCAGTACCGCGACGTCTTCCTCCAGAACGAGCGCGAGTTCTCCGCCTACAACTTCGAGCACGCGGACGCGGACGTGCTGTTCCGCCAGTTCCGCGAGGCGGAAGACGCGTGCAACCACCTGCTCGGGCTCGACACCCCCTTGCCCCTGCCCGCCTATGACCAGTGCATGAAGGCCAGCCACCTGTTCAATCTGCTGGACGCACGCGGCGTCATCTCGGTTACCGAGCGCCAGGCCTACATCGGGCGCGTGCGCGACCTGGCGAAGGGTTGCTGCGAGGCCTGGCTGAAAACCCGGACCGGCGCCGGGGAGGCGGCGAGCCATGGCTGAATTCCTGCTGGAGCTGCGCAGCGAGGAAATCCCCGCGCGCATGCAGGCGAAGGCCGCCGCGGACCTGAAGCGCCTCGCCACGGACAAGCTCACCCGCGCGAGCCTGGACCACAGCGAGGCGCACGCCTACGTCACGCCGCGCCGCCTCGCCCTGGTCGTGGACGGCCTGCCCGAGAAGCAGCCCGACACCACGCAAGAGACGCGCGGGCCCAAGGTGGGCGCGCCGGACAAGGCGGTGCAGGGTTTCCTCCGCAGCAACGGCCTGGCCTCCGAGGCGGAGGCGGAGATCCGGGAGACCGAAAAGGGCCGCTTCTACTATGCGGTCAAGCACATCGAAGGGCGCGCCACGGCCACGGTGCTCGGCGAGATCGTCGCCGAGGTGGCGCGCGAGCTTCCCTGGCCCAAGTCGATGCGCTGGGCGACCAGCCGCTTCCGTTACGTCCGGCCGCTGCACGACGTCCTGGCGGTGTTCGACGGCGCCACGATCCCCGGCTACCTGGACCTGGACGGGGACAGCCTGGTCTTCGGCAACCAGACGCGCGGCCATCCCTTCCTCGCCCCGGATCCCGTCGAGGTCCACGACTTTGCCGATTACCGCGACAAGCTGGAAAATCGCTACGTCGTTCTGGACCAGGACGCGCGCAAACAGCGCATCCACGAGCACGCCGCCGCCAAGGCCGAGGCCGCTGGCCTGCGCCTGAAGGACGATCCGGCGCTTCTCGAGGAGAACGCCGGCATGGTCGAGTGGCCGGTGGTGCTCATGGGCACCATCCCCGAGCGCTTCATGGCACTGCCGCCGGAGGTGCTCACCACCTCCATGCGCAGCCACCAGAAGTATTTCGCCACCGAGACGCCCGATGGTGACCTGGGCGATCGCTTCATCGTGGTCGCCAACATTGAAACGCCGGACAACGGTGCGGCGGTCGTCGCGGGCAACGAGCGCGTGCTGCGCGCGCGCCTGTCCGACGCCGAGTTCTTCTGGGACACCGACCGGCAGACGCCGCTCGCCGACCGGCTGAGCGCGCTGGACGGCATGGTCTTCCACGCCCGCCTCGGCTCCATGCGCGACAAGGTGGAGCGCATCCAGGCCCTGGCGGTGTCCATCGGCGACCGTATCGCCGGCGCCGACCGGGACAAGGCGCGCTCGGCCGCGTATCTGGCCAAGGCCGACCTGACCACGGGGATGGTCGACGAGTTCCCCGAGCTCCAGGGGATCATGGGCTGGTACTACGCCCGCCACGACGGCGAGTCCCGGGAGGTCGCCGACGCGATCGCGGCGCACTACTCGCCGCTCGGTCCCTCGGAGCCGTGCCCGCACCGGCCCGTGTCCACCGCCGTCGCGCTGGCGGACAAGATCGACACCCTGGTGGGCTTCTTCGCCATCGGCGAGACGCCCACGGGCTCCAAGGACCCGTTCGCCCTGCGCCGCGCCGCCCTGGGCGTGATCCGGCTGATCGTGGAGAACGACCTGCGCCTGCCGCTCGCGACCGTGATCGGCGAGGCACTCCGCCTTCAGGGAACGGATGCCCAACAGGCGCTGCACGACCGCGCCGGCGGGCAAGCACCGGCGGACGTGCTGGCGGGCGAGCTGCTGGGCTTCCTCGCCGACCGGCTCAAGGTCGTGCTGCGCGACCGGGGGGTGCGCCACGACCTCATCGCCGCCGTCTTCGCCGTGGAGCGCCCGGAGGGCGGGCCGGAGGACGACCTTACCCGCCTGCTCGCGCGCGTCGAGGCCCTGCGCGCCTTCCTCCAGAGCGACGACGGCGCCAACCTGCTCGCCGCGTACCGGCGCGCGACGAACATCGTGCGCATCGAGTCCAGGAAGAACAAAACCGCCTACAGCGGCGAGGTGGACCCCACGCGCCTGACCGAAGACGCGGAGACGGCGCTGTTCGACGCCCTGACGCACGCCGAGGCCACCGCCACGGACGCGGTACGACGGGAGCACTTCACCGACGCCATGGCCGCCATGGCCGCCTTGCGCCAGCCGGTCGACCGGTTCTTCGACACCGTCACGGTGAACGCCGAAGACCCGGAACAGCGGCGCAACCGGCTAAACCTGCTCGCGCGCATCGGGCACACGCTGGCGCGCGTGGCGGACTTCGCACAGATCGAGGGATAGCCGACGACCATGACCAAGAACGTCTACAGCTTCGGTCCCGACGGTACGGACGGCACGCGCGACATGCGGGCGCTGCTCGGCGGGAAGGGCGCCAACCTGGCCGAAATGGCCTCGCTTGGCCTGCCCGTGCCGCCCGGCTTTACCATCACGACCGAGGTCTGCGCCTACCACACCAAGCACGGCGGCTATCCCGAGGGCCTGGACGCGGAGGTTCGCGAGGCCCTGGGCCGCGTCGAGGCGAAGGTGGGCCACCGCTTCGGCGACGCGCAGGACCCGCTGCTGGTCTCCGTGCGCTCGGGCGCGCGCGAGTCCATGCCGGGGATGATGGACACGGTGCTCAACCTCGGCCTGAACGACACCACGGTCGAAGGCCTCGCCGCGCGCTCGGGCGACCGACGCTTCGCCTACGATTCCTATCGCCGCTTCATCCAGATGTTCGGTGACGTGGTGCTGGGCGTGGCGCACCATCGCTTCGAGGACGCGCTGGAGACGTACAAGCGCGACCTCGGCTATCAGCTGGATACCGAGCTGACGGCCGAGGACTGGCAGCACCTGATCGAGAGCTACAAGCGCATCGTCCAGGATGACATCGGCCGCCCCTTCCCGCAGGACCCGACCGAGCAGCTCTGGGAAGCCATCCGCGCCGTCTTTGGCTCCTGGATGAACCAGCGCGCCCAGACCTACCGCCGGCTGCACAACATCCCGGTTGAATGGGGCACGGCCGTGAACGTCCAGGCCATGGTCTTCGGCAACATGGGCGAGGACTGCGCCACCGGCGTGGCGTTCACGCGCGACCCCTCGACCGGCGAGAACGACTTCTACGGCGAGTTCCTGGTCAACGCGCAGGGCGAGGACGTGGTCGCGGGCATCCGCACGCCGCAGCCGCTGACCGAGCACTCCAAGCGCAAGCAGGAGAGCGAGCTGGCGTCCATGGAAGCGACCATGCCGGAGACCTACCGGCAGCTTTGCGACGTCCGGCGCAAACTGGAGAGCCACTACCGCGACATGCAGGACATCGAGTTCACCGTGCAGCGCGGGCAGCTGTTCATGCTCCAGACACGCAACGGCAAGCGCACCGCGCGCGCGGCGCTCAAGATCGCGGTGGACATGGCGCGCGAGGGCTTCATCTCCGAAGCCGAGGCAGTGGGCCGCGTCAAGCCCAACTCCCTGGACCAGCTGCTGCACCCCACGCTCGATCCGGACGCGGAGCGCAACGTCGTTGCCCGCGGCCTACCCGCCTCGCCCGGCGCGGCCGCCGGCAAGGCGGTGTTCACCGCCGACCGCGCGGAGCAGCTGGGCAACGCGGGCGAGGACGTCATCCTCTGCCGCGTCGAGACATCGCCCGAGGACATCCACGGCATGCACGCCGCCAAGGGCATCCTCACCACGCGCGGCGGCATGACCTCGCACGCCGCGGTGGTCGCGCGCGGCATGGGCCGGCCCTGCGTCGCGGGCGCGGGCGAGCTGCGCATCGACGCGGAGAACGGCACGCTCAGCGTGCGCGATACGACCATTCGCGAGGGCGACATCATCACCCTGGACGGCGCGAGCGGGGAGGTCATCGCCGGGCGCGTGCCCACGGTCCAGCCCGAGCTTTCGGGCGACTTCGCCACGCTGATG
>CAJXKW010000083.1 GCA_913055855.1 uncultured Limimonas sp.
CGGATCGCGCGGGCCATAGCGCATCGCCTCGGCGATCGAGCCCAGGTTGGGCTGCGAGGTCAGGCCGGACATGCTGTCCATCGCTGCGTCGGCCGCATCCACCCCGGCTTCGGCCGCGGCCATGACGCTCGCCGCGGAGAGCCCGCTGGTGTCGTGGGTATGGAAGTGGATGGGCAGGTCGACCTCGTTCTTGAGCGCGCTGACCAGCTTACGCGCCGCGTCGGGCTTGCACAGTCCGGCCATGTCCTTGATGCCGATGATGTGCGCGCCCGCAGCCTCGAGCTCCTTGGCCATGTCCACGTAGTACTTGAGGTCGTACTTGCGCTCCCCGGGATTGGCCAGATCGCCCGAGTAGCAGATGGCGGCCTCGCAGACCTTGCCGGTCTTGCCCACCTCGTCCATGGCCACCCGCATGTTCTCCACCCAGTTCAGGCTGTCGAACACGCGGAAGACGTCGATGCCCGCCTCGGCCGCGTTGCGGATGAAGAAGCGCACCACGTTGTCGGGATAGTTCTTGTAGCCAACGCCGTTCGCCCCGCGCAGGAGCATCTGCAGGAGCAGGTTGGGCATGCGCTGGCGCAGATCGGTCAGGCGCTGCCACGGGTCTTCCTTGAGGAAGCGCATGGCGACGTCGAACGTGGCGCCGCCCCAGCACTCCATGGAGAACAGCTCGGGCAGCATGCGCGCATAGTGCGGCGCCACCTGGACGAGGTCGTAGCTGCGAAAGCGCGTGGCGAGCAGGGACTGGTGCGCGTCGCGCATGGTGGTGTCGGTCATCAGCAGGCGGTCCTGCTCACGCATCCACTGCGCCAGCCCCTCGGGCCCGCGCTCGTCCAGGATCTGCTTGGTGCCCGCGGGCGGCTCGTGGCTGGGGCACCGGGGCGGATACGCGGGCGGGCAGTCGTCCGGCCAGGCGCGCCCCTTCACCTCGGGGTGGCCATTGACCAGCACGTCGCCCAGGAAGGACAGCAGGCGCGTGGCGCGGTCGCGCCGCTTGGGGAAGTCGAAGAGCTCGGGCGTCTCGTCGATGAAGCGCGTGGTGTACTGCCCGCGCTGGAACTTGGGATGGGTGACCAGCGCCTCCAGGAAGCGCAGGTTCGTCGCCACGCCGCGGATGCGGAACTCACGCAGGGCGCGCAGCATGCGCGCCGTGGACTCCTCGGGTGTCGGCCCCCACGCGGTGACCTTCTCCAGCAGCGAATCGTAGAACGGCGTGATCACGGCGCCGGAGAACGCGGTGCCGCCGTCCAGCCGGATGCCGAAGCCGGTGGCCCCGCGATACGCGGCGATCTGGCCGTAGTCCGGGATGAACTTGTTCTGCGGATCCTCCGTGGTGATCCGGCACTGCAGGGCGTGGCCCTCGTGGTGGATGCGGTCCTGGCTGGGCACGCCGCTGTCCGGCTTGCCGATGCGCGTACCCTGGGCGACGCGGATCTGCGCCTTGACGATGTCGATGCCCGTGACCTCCTCGGTCACGGTGTGCTCGACCTGGATGCGCGGGTTGACCTCGATGAAGTAAAAGCGCTGATCGTCGATATCGAAAAGGAACTCGACCGTGCCCGCGTTGGCGTAGTTCGCCGCTTCCGCCAGGCGCACGGCGTTGCGGCACAGGTCCTCGCGGATCTGCGGGTCCAGGTCGGGCGCGGGCGCGCGTTCGATGACCTTCTGGTGCCGGCGCTGGAGCGAGCAGTCGCGCTCGTAGAGGTGGACGACGTTGCCGTAGCCATCCGCCAGGACCTGGACCTCCAGGTGGCGGGCGTTGCGCACCAGCTTCTCGATGAAGACCTCGTCCTTGCCAAAGGCGGCGCGCGCCTCGCGCCGGGCGGCGTCGACCTCCTCGGGTAGCTTGTCGATGTTGTCGACGACGCGCATGCCGCGGCCGCCGCCGCCCCAGCTCGCCTTGAGCATCACCGGCAGGCCGATGTCCCGGGCGATGCGCTGGCATTCCGCATGGTCGTCGGGCAGCGCTGACGAGGCGGGCATCACCGGGATCCCGGCTTGCTCGGCCAGCCGGCGCGCGGCCATCTTGGAGCCGAACTGCTCCATCACCTCGGGCGGCGGGCCGATGAAGGTGATGCCGGCGTCGGCGCACGCGCGGGCGAAGTCGGGATCCTCGGAGAGGAAGCCGTAGCCGGGGTGGATGGCGTCCACGCCCGCGTCGTGGGCGATCTGGAGGATGCCCGGGACATCCAGGTAGGCGCGCACGGGCTCGTTGCCCTGGCCCACCATGTAGCTCTCGTCCGCCTTGAAGCGGTGGAGGGCGAATCGGTCCTCGTGCGAATAGATCGCGACCGTCTTGATGCCCAGCTCGCTGGCCGCCCGGAAGACGCGGATCGCGATCTCGCTCCGGTTGGCCACGAGGAGCTTGTTGAACGGCCGGAGACCGGTTTGCGCCTGCTGCTGCACCGTGAGCCTCCCCTCGATTTTATTACCGGTCTGGTTCCTGCGCGCGTCGCTGAAGCGGACGGAAACGAAGCGGTCCGTCCGGCGCCCGTCATCGGCGCAACCCAACCGAAAGCGCACAACCCGTGACGGCTTCCAGGCGCCGTGGTTTGGCACGCGAGCGACGCGCCGCGCGCTCCCTGAGCAGGATTCCCCATGAGCCATATGCTTGTAAATCCGCAAAGCCCCGCCGATATGGCGGGACGGTCGACATCGGCGGTCCGCCGGCGGCGCCCGATGCGCGCCGCGGACACGGCACAACGGGCGGGAGGTTGCATCGTGATGGAACACTATGCGCTCGCGCTCGGCGGGTTCGTGTTGCTGTTTCTCGGGGGCGAGAGCTTGCTTCGCGGCGCCGTCGGGCTGGCGCAGCGGTTTGGCGTGTCCACGCTGTTCATCGGCGTCGTGGTGGTCGGATTCGGCACCTCGGCGCCGGAGTTCCTGGTTTGCCTGGAGGCCGCGCTTCGCGGGCAGGACGATTTGACGGTTGGCAACATCGTGGGCAGCAACATCGCCAACGTCATGCTCATCGTCGGGGTTGCCGCGGCGATCCGGCCGGTGATCAGCCGGCCGGCGATCCTGCGCCGGGACGGGGTGGCCATGCTCGGCGCCAGTGCGCTCCTTGTCGGGTTGGCCCTGCACGGCGGCGTGGAGCGCTGGATCGCCGCGGGGATGCTGCTCCTGCTCGCGGGCTTCCTGGCATACTGCGCCCAGTGCGAGCGCCGCGGCGACGACTGTCCCACCTACACCGAGGAGGTGGAGGACATGACGGCCGCGCCGCGCGCCATCTGGCTGGGCGTGGTCACGGCGCTGCTGGGCATCGCGCTGCTGGTGAGCGGCTCCAACATGCTCATCGAGGGGGCGACCGGCATCGCCCAGACGTACGGCGTGTCCGAGGCGGTGATCGGGGTGACGCTGGTGGCGCTGGGCACCTCGCTGCCCGAGCTGGCCACCGTGTTCGTCGCCGCCCTGCGCCACCACGGTGACGTGGCGCTGGGCAACGTGCTCGGCTCCAACGTGTTCAACGTGCTGGGCATGCTGGGCTTGACCTCGCTCATCGAGCCGGTCTCCATTTCCCCGGCGTTTCTCGACGTGGACATGTGGGTCATGCTGGGCGTCTCGGCGCTGCTTCTGGTGTTCATGATCACCGGTCAGCGCGTCACGCGCGGCGAAAGCGGGGTGTTGCTCGCGGGTTATGCGCTGTATGTGATCTTCCTGCTCAACCCGGCCACGGTCGCCGTCGGCTAGGCCGATGCCGTGCGGACCCGGCTCGTGCCCAGGTACGCATGCCGCTCTGCGGTGGTGGCTTGGCGCCGGCAGCGAACGCCGAGCCCGATGCATAGCTGGTTTGTGGAACAGACCAATTGCGTCGGGTCAGCTGTCGTGCTTAGCCTGTCGGTGCGAGGGTGAGGGTAGACGAGGGAACGCGACCGCCCGCGACAACACGCCGCACGCCGGCGCCGCAAGGCCGAATCCCCGACAACCGAGGAGACCACACGACGGCCCGCGCGGGCCGCGGTGTGCGCAAAGATGAGATGATGCGTGACGCAGCACATATGGTCGAACGCTACGCCGGCGACATTTCCTGTGAGACGGCGTGGGAACTCCTGAACGACGACCCGGGCGCCGTGCTGCTGGACGTGCGCACGGACGCCGAATGGGCCTTCGTGGGCGTGCCCGACCTGCGCGCCGTGGGCAAGCGGCCGCTTTTCGTCGCCTGGCAGCAGTTTCCGGCGATGACGGTCAACCCGCGCTTCGTCGAGACGGTCTGCGAATCGGGGCTGGGTGCGGCGGACACGGTGGTGGTGCTGAGCCGCGCCGGCGCGCGCTCGGCGGCGGCGGCCCAGGCGCTGACCGAGGCCGGTTTCCGGCGCTGCTACAGCGTCGCCGACGGCTTCGAGGGTGACAAGGACGACACGGGTCGGCGCGGCGGCCTGAACGGCTGGAAGGCGCACGGACTGCCCTGGGTGCAGAGCTGAGCCGCGCCCGAACGGGCGCAGGAAAGGGAGCGGCGGCGCACATGAGCGAACACGACGACGCCCCCGACACGGGCTTCCGGGCGCAGACCGACCTGGTCCGGGGCGGGCAGGCGCGCAGCCCGCACAACGAGACGGCCGAGGCGCTCTACCTCACCTCGGGCTTCGTCTACACCGACGCCGATGAGGCGGAGGCGGCCTTCCAGGGCGATCGTCCGCGTTACGTCTATTCGCGCTACGCCAACCCGACGGTGGCGACGTTCGAGGCGCGTTTGCGTCGGCTTGAAGGCGCCGAGGCCTGCCGCGCCGCGGCGAGCGGCATGGCGGCGGTGTTCGCGGCGATGATGAGCCAGCTCAAGGCGGGTGACCGGGTGGTGGCCTCGCGTGTGCTGTTCGGGTCGTGCCAGTACATCATCGCGGAAATCCTGCCCCGCTTCGGCGTCGAGGTCGAGTTCGTCGACGGCGCCGAGCCGGCGCGGTGGGAGCGGGCGCTGTCGCGCCCGGCCACGCTGGTGTTCCTGGAGACGCCGGCGAATCCCACGCTGGAGCTGGTCGACATCGCGCACGTGAGCCAGCTTGCCCACGCCGCGGGGGCGCGCGTGATCGTGGACAACGTCTTCGCCACGCCGGTGCTCCAGCGGCCGCTCGAGCTGGGCGCGGACATTGTGGTGTATTCGGCGACCAAGCACATCGACGGGCAGGGGCGCACGCTCGGCGGGGCGGTGCTCGGGCCGAGCGATTTCGTCGACGGGCCGCTGTTCACCTTCATGAAGCACACCGGCCCGGCGCTCAGCCCGTTCAACGCCTGGATTCTCCTCAAGGGGCTGGAGACGCTGCAGCTGCGCGTCGAGCGGCACTGCGACAACGCCCAGGCGATCGCGGCATTCCTGGCGGAGCAGCCGGGGGTGACCAAGGTCCTGTATCCCGGGTTGGCGGCTTTCCCGCAGCACGAGCTCGCCCGGCGGCAGATGGCGCGGCCGGGTCCCCTTATCGCCTTCGAGGTCGACGGCGGCAAGGAACGGGCGTTCAAGGTGCTGAACGCGCTGCACCTGGTGGACATCTCCAACAACCTGGGCGACGCTAAGTCGCTCGCCACGCATCCGGCGACCACGACGCACCAGCGCGTGCCGGCCGAGGAGCGCGCGCGGATCGGCATCGGCGACGGCCTCATCCGCCTGTCCGTGGGCCTGGAGGACGTGGAAGACCTGAAAGCCGACCTGGCGCAGGCGCTGGGGCGGTAGGGCTGGCGGGGCATGGGCCGGCCAAGATGGTTCTGCTTTTGCCCGACGGAACCCCGGAGTCTGCGCCAGCGCGGCGTTTGACGATTGTGATGCGTCAGGTGTCCTGAGTGTCGCGATGGCGCTGAAGCTTTTGCTGGAGCTGGGCCAGGGTCTTTGCGTCGGTCGCGACTCCGCCGAGCGGATGGAACAAAGCATCCTGGATGGAATCGCCTTCGATCAGAAGGTTCGGTTCCGGATGGCTCGATACCAATGGTCGTTTTGTTGAGGGCGCCTCGGGTTTGGCGGAATTCGTCGGGACGTTCAAAGAAAAGATCTGGACATTTTCAAGAACGAGGTATGCAATTTCGCCTTCTTTCGTAAAAACGGATTCCCGAAGGTAACCTTCGTAAAGGATATACGTTCGTTCGTGGCCAAGTGCGGTGAGAACGTCAGCCTTGGTGTCGCGATTCGGGGAGGCATGATCGCGCGCCAATTCCCGGATCCACAGGTGTTGGCCGGGATTTTGGAAGGTACGTGTGAAAACGAACAGTGAAACGAACCGACCCAAAAATGAAAGCCATGATGCTGCTGATGATGACATAGACGGCAAGTTGTACACTGAGCGAAAAAATTGCAGCGTAGTCTCGAGGGGGCGTGACGTCTTCGGCGATTGCTGAGAGGGTCGACGGGAATGAGCTTGCGGGCGCCGCGTAGAGCCCAAGGCGCAAAATAGTCCCGGCGGTCGTGCGGATCATGACGGCCGCGAGAAGGGCAGGTCCCGCGTCCATAAGTGGGTTCTGCGGCCAAAATCGCGGGCAGAACGATCGGAAGCGTAAAACCCACCAAAGAACGCGATACCGGGCAACAAAAAGCCGATAACGATGCGCGTTGTGGAGGCGAACGTCATTCGCTAGGCAGCGTACGGGCCGTTTTCGCGACTTGCCTCGATATGGGCGATGACATCGTCAAGCTGGGAAATCCCTATCCGTCGCACCCGACTTTTCGTGATATCGTCTAGCGTGCGCGTTCACGCGTCCCAATCCACGGCGCAACCTTGGGCACTTGCCTAGTGGCGAACGGATCGGCACGGCGCCGCTTTCATGCGCCGCCCGGGCCTTCGTCCTTCCGCAACCGCGCGTGCAGCCGGTCCAGTTCGTCGCTGACGCGGTCGTAGTGGCCGGTGGCGCGCACGGCGTCGAGCATGTCCGCATTCAGGCCGCCGGGCGTGCCCAGGTCGGCCAGGGCCTCGCCCAGGCGGTCGTCGCCGTCCTGCGGCCGGGTTTGCAGGTAGCCGCCGAACAGCGCCAGGACATAGCGTTCCGCCGCGCGCGGGTCGTCCAGGCGCGCGGCGAGCCAGTCGCGGATCGTCGCCAGCTCGCCCACGACGCTCGCCATGCTGCCGGCCGCCGCCCAGAACGCGCTCAGGCGCGCCTCGTCGGCCACCGGGATCACCGGGTTCGTCCCGCCCAGCAGGTGGCGCAGCACACCGGAATCCGGGTGCACCGGCAGCGGGCAGTGGCCCTGCTCCACGAAGGGCAGCGGGATGGTCGCGCACACGTCATGGGCCGGCGCCACGGCGGCCGCGAGATCGTCGCGGCGCACGCCCATCATGGTGCTGATGACCGTCTGCTCGGCGCGGAAGGTCAGCCCGCGCAGCGTGTCCAGCGCCACCTCGCCGGGCAGGCAGACGAACACGGCCCGGCTGGCGTCCAGGATCGCCTGCATGTCGTCGCTGCGCCCGACGCGGGCGGGATAGCGCGCGACCAGCTCCGCCGAGATCTCGGCGTTGCGCCGGGTGATGCGGATGCTGTGCCCGTCGGGCGATTCCGCAAGCGCCGCCACAAGGCGGCGGGCGATGCGGCCGGTGCCCAGAACCCCGATGTCCACGACCGTCCTCCTTCGATAGCTGGTGGCGGGGCGAGGATCAGGAACCGCCGGTCGTCTTGAGCATGGCCACGCCCACCACGATCAGGGCCATGCCCAGGACCTTGGGTGTCGTCATGGCCTCGCCGAAAAGCAGCGCACCGACCAGGGCCACACCCACGATCCCGACGCCGGACCATATGGCATAGACGAAGCCCACGGGCATGCTGCGCAGCGTGTGCGCCAGCAGCAGGAACGCCGCGGCGTAGCCGGCCACCACCACGACCGCCGGGCCGATGCGCGTCATGCCGTCCGAGGCCTTGAGCGCGGAGGTGGCCACGATCTCGCTGAGGATCGCCAGGACCAGAAGAATGTAGGGCAGGGGGGCGGTCATCGCTGGGTCATCTCCCGCAAACGCGCCACCACGGCGTCGCGTTCGGCCTGGGACAGCGCCCGGATGCCGAACAGGTCGTTCATCCACAGCCCGTCGGCGGCGAGCCGGACGATGATCGCGGCGACGGGGTCGATGCCGTCGCTGCGCTGCATCTCGCGCCAGTGCGCCTGGTGATCGCGCAATCGGGCGAGTCGTTCCGGATCGCTCGCGCCGGCGGCGAGAAGGGCCGTCGCCAGCCGGTCGAGCGGATCCGAGCCCTCGGGATCCACCGCGCACGCCGCGAGATAGGCGCGCGTCCAGCGGCCTGGCCCGGTGTCGCCGGCCATGGCGTCGGCGATCCGCGCCTCCGTCAGGTCGATGAGCTGTTCGACCATGCCGTCGAGCAGGGCGTCCTTGCCGGCGAAGTGGTAGAGCAGGCCGCCCTTGCTCACACCGGCTTCGGCGGCGACGGCGTTGAGCGTCAGCCCCGTAACCCCCTTCGCCAGCACCACCCGGCCGGCCGCATGCAGGATGTCTTCGCGCCGCGTGTCCTGTGGCATCCCCCGAAACTATACCGTCCGGACGGTATAGTCAAAGGGCTTGCAAACCATCCCGCACGGCGCCGGGCGGACACAAAAGGGCCGGCCGCACGGGAGACCGCGGGGCCGGCCGCAACATGTGCCGAAAGCGTCGATCCGAGAGGGGGTATCTACTTAACCAGCTTCCCGATGGCCGCCGCGGCGTCGCACATGCGGTTCGAGAAGCCCCATTCGTTGTCGTACCAGGACATCACGCGCACAAGCGTGCCGTCGACGACCTGGGTATCCTCGATGTCGACAGTCGAGGAATTGCTGTTGTGGTTGAAGTCGCTGGAGACCAGGGGCTCGCCGCTGATGCCCAGGATCCCCTTGAGGCGCGGCGAGGCGGCCGCATCGCGCAGTGCCTGCTTGACTTCCTCGGTGTCGGTGGTGCGGCTGGCGTCGAACTTGAAGTCCACCAGCGAGACATTGACCGTGGGCACGCGGATCGCCGTGCCGTCGAGCTTGCCGTTCAGCTCGGGCATGACGAGGCCCACCGCCTTGGCGGCGCCCGTGGTGGTGGGGATGATGTTGTCGCCCGAGGCCCGGGCCCGGCGCAGGTCCTTGTGCGCGGTGTCGACGGTGCGCTGGTCGCCGGTGACGGCGTGGACCGTGGTCATGTAGCCGCGCGCGATGCCGATGGCCTCGTGCAGCACCTTGGCCAGCGGGGCGAGGCAGTTCGTGGTGCACGAGGCGTTGGAGATCACCTGGTGCTGAGGCGCGAGCTGGTCCTCGTTGACGCCCACGACCATGGTGAGGTCGGCGCCCTTCGCCGGCGCGGAGACGAGCACCTTCTTTGCGCCGGCGGTGAGATGCTTGGCCGCGTCGTCGCGCTTGGTGAAGACGCCCGAGCACTCCAGGGCGACGTCGACGTCCAGCTCACCCCATGGCAGATTGGCCGGATCCTTCTCGTTGAAACACCGGATCGGGCCGTTGCCGACGTCCAGGCCGCCCTCGCGCACCGCGACCTCGCCCGGGAAGGCGCCGTGGGCGGTGTCGTGGCGGAGCAGGAACGCGTTGGTCTCCAGGTCGGCGAGGTCGTTGATGGCGACGATCTCGATGTCCCGGCGGCCGCTTTCGTAGGCGGCGCGCAGGACCATCCGGCCGATCCGGCCGAAGCCGTTAATGGCGACACGGATTGCCATGGCGGGGTCCTTTCGTCATCGCGCGCGATGGGGGTGAAGGGCCGGGCGCACCGCGAATGCGCGCCCGACCCGGTTGGCTGTGCGGAAGGGGTTACGCCGCGGCGGTGTAGCGGCCCTGGCGTGCGGCGCTGGTCGCCCGGGCGCGCGCCAGGAAGGCCTGCTGCGCCTGGCGGGCGTTGTCGTTGTCGCCCGCCCAGGTCTGCATGGGCGCCTGCTGGAGGGCGCGCGCGTAGGAGAAGCTGAGTTCCCAGGGCGCGCCCATCTCGTCTTTCCAGCGGTTGATCGCGTCCAGGTTCAGCGTCGCCTGCTCGTCGCTCTGCCCGCCGGAGAGGAAGACGATGCCCGGCACCGCCGCCGGGACCACGCGCTTGAACGCGGCGATGGTCTCGCGGGCGACCTCATCCGGGCCGGCCTGGTTGCTCGCCTCCTTGCCGGAGAGGACCATGTTCGGCTTGAGCAGCATGCCCTCGGGCACGACCTGCTGTTCATCCAGCTCGGCGAACACCTGCGCCAGCACGCGCTCCGTGGCGGCGCGGCAGGCGGCGATGTCGTGGTCGCCGTCGATGAGCACCTCCGGTTCGACCACGGGGACGATGTCCTGCTCCTGCGCCAGCGCAGCATAGCGCGCCAGGGCGTGGGCGTTGGCGCGCATGCACTGCCGGCTGGGCAGGCCGTGGCCGACGCTGTAGACCGCGCGCCACTTGGTAAAGCGCGCGCCCATTTCCCGGTACTCGGTGAAGCGTTCGCGCAGGCCGTCCAGACCTTCGGTCACCTTCTCCAGGCCGCTGGGTGCGAGCGGCTTCGCCCCGGTGTCCACCTTGATGCCCGGTATGATGCCCTTGTCCGTCAGGTGCTGGACGAGCGGCGTACCGTCTTTGCCTTCCTGCCGGATGGTTTCGTCGTACAGGATCACGCCGCTCAGGAAGTCGCCGATACCGTCCGTGGTGAACAGCATTTCGCGGTAATCGCGGCGCGTGCGCGCCGTGGACTCCACGTTCACCTTCTCGAAGCGCTTGGTGATCGTACGCGTGCTTTCATCCGCGGCCAGCAGCCCCTTGCCGTCCGCGACGAGCTGCCGGGCGGTCTCCGCCAGCGTCTGCACGTCCATGATGTCTACCCCTCCATCGGCACGCTTTGCTCGGCCTTGCCTGCGCGGCACGCGGTCTTGCCCTCGTTCTCCGGGCGGCCGCGACCGCACCGGATCGCGGTTACAGCCAACCCTTGACCGTCTTCACCACGGCTTCGGCCGTAATCTCGAAGTGTTCGTACAGGTCCTGATACGGCGCCGAGGCACCGAAATCCCGCATGCAGATAATGGGTCCGTCGAGCGTGGTCCAGCGTTCCCAGCCGAAGCCGGACGCGGCTTCGAGCGCGACCCGCATGGCGCCCGGTCCCAGGACCTCGTCGCGGTAGTGTGCCGGCTGCTGCAGGAAGAGTTCCCAGCACGGCATGGAGACCACGGCGGTGGAGATGTTGTCCGCTTCCAGCAGCTTCGCCGCCTCCACCGCGATGGCGACCTCTGAGCCGGTGGCGAGAAGCGTCACTTGGCGCTGCTTGGCCGAGGGCACCAGGATGTAGGCGCCCAGGGCGGCGTAATTCTCCTCGGCGCCGTCGGTGCGCAGCGCGGGCAGGCCCTGGCGGGTCAGCGCGAGCACCGACGGCCCGTCGGCGTAGTGAAGCGCGTGCTGCCAGCACTCGATGGTCTCCACGGTGTCGCACGGCCGATACGTGCGCAGCCGCGGCATGGCGCGCAATGCGGCGAGATGCTCGACGGGCTGGTGGGTCGGCCCGTCCTCGCCCAGGCCGATGCTGTCGTGCGTCATGACGTAGACCACGCGCTGGCGCATCAGCGCGGACAGGCGCATGGCGGGCCGGCAGTAGTCGCTGAACACCAGGAAGGTGCCGCCGTACGGGATAATCCCGCCGTGCAGCGCGAGGCCGTTCATCGCCGCGGCCATGCCGTGCTCGCGCACGCCATAGTGGATGTAGCTGCCGGTGAAGTCGTCCCGGCGCACCACCTGCTGTCCCTTGGCCTTCGTGTTGTTGGAGCCGGTCAGATCCGCGGAACCGCCGACAAGCTCGGGCAGCTCGGCGGTGAGCTTTTCCAACACCGCCTGCGACGCCTTGCGCGTGGCCTGCTTGGGCTGCTCGGCGAACATCTGCCGCTTCATCTCGACCAGGGCGTCGTCCAGCCGCTCGGGCAATTCGCCGCGCTGGCGCCGCTCGAACTCGGCGCGCAGGAGATCGTCGGCTGCGTCCAGGCGGCGCTGCCAGGCTTCCGCGGCAGCGGAGCCGCGCGCGCCGGCCTGGCGCCATGCCTGGAGAATCGCTTCGGGGATCTCGAACGGCGCATGCGGCCAGCCGAGCTTCTCGCGCGCGCCCGCGACCTCGTCGGCGCCCAGCGGCGCGCCGTGCGTCTTCTCCGTGCCCGCCAGTGTGGGGGCGCCATAGCCGATGGTGGTCCGACACGCGATCAGCGCCGGCGCATCGGCGGCGTTGGCGCGCTCGATGGCGGCAGCCACCGCCTCGGGGTCGTGGCCGTCCACGCGCTCGCCGTACCAGCCGCAGGCCTGGAAGCGCGCGACGTGGTCCACCGAATCCGCAAGCGCGGTGTCACCATCGATGGAGATGGCGTTGTCGTCGAACAGGACGGTGAGCTTGGACAGCCCGAGGTGCCCGGCGATCGCGGCGGACTCGTGGCTGATCCCCTCCATGAGGTCGCCGTCGGAGGCGATGACGTAGGTGCGGTGGTCCACCAGCTCGTCGCCGAAGCGCGCATTGAGCAGGCGCTCCGCCAGGCTCATGCCCACGGCGTTGCCCAGGCCCTGGCCCAGCGGGCCGGTGGTGGTCTCGATTCCGGGCGCCTCGCCGAACTCGGGGTGCCCTGCGGTGCGGCTGCCGAGCTGGCGGAAGCGCTTCAGCTCCTCCAGCGTCATCTCCGGGTAGCCGGTGAGATAGAGCAGGGCGTAGAGCAGCATCGAGCCGTGCCCGGCCGAGAGCACGAAGCGGTCCCGGTCGGGCCAGTCGGGCCGGCCCGGGTCGAACTTCAGGAAGCGGGTGAACAGCACCGTTGCCACGTCGGCCATGCCCATGGGCAGTCCGGGGTGACCGGACTGGGCCTGTTGCACCGCATCCATCGCCAGGGCGCGGATGGCGTTGGCCATGTCGTCGTGGGTCACCGCGGCCGTCTCGGACGGCGCGCCGGCGGTGGGGGATAGCTGATCCATCGTGTTCCGACTTTCCGGATGTTCTGCAAAAACACAGCCCACGCGCCGTACGCTGCAGCGCACGACGGGGCAAGGTGGGTCGGAACATGCCCGGGGGGCGGCGGAGCGTCAACCGGCCGCCGGCCGGGCGCGCGAATCGGCCCCCGTTGACCGCGACACCCGCACGGCCCTACTTTATCATTCGATTGCTGCCGCGTGCGTGCCGTGCACGCGGGGCGACTCACGCCGGAACCGTGGAGCCGTGCAGGAGCGGATGTCGCGCCTTCAAGACGCCACGCAAAGGCTCGCGGACGCGGTAACGCGCCTTGAGAAGGCCGCGTCGGCCGAGGCCCTTCAGCGCGACGACCCGGAGGTCCGGGCGCAGCGCGACCGCCTGAGCGCCGAGCTTGCCGAGGTGCAGGCGGAGAATGCGCGCCTGCGCGAGACAAACGAGGCGATCGCGGGACGTCTGGACGCGGCGATCGCCAAGCTGAAATCGGTGCTGGAAGCCTGAATGGCCCAAGTTGCGCTGGACATCAACGGGCGCCGCTATGAAATGGCGTGCGACGACGGCGAGGAGCCGCGTCTGCGCCGGGTCGGCCACTTCGTCGACCAGCGGGCCCGCGCCCTGGCGCGGCAGGTGGGACCCGTGGGGGAGACCCGCCTGCTGCTCATGGCCTGTCTGATGATTTCCGACGAGCTGCTCGAGGTTACGGAGGACGCGGGCGTGCCCGCCCGCGGCAACGGCGCCGTGCCCGGTGACGGCGCCGGCGCCGAGGCGGCCGAGCAGGAACAGGCCGCGGAGGTCCTCGAAGGCGTCGCCGAGCGCCTGGAACGTATTGCCGCGCGCCTGGAGGCGTCCTAAGTTCACGCGCGGGACGTGCTGCGGGGTGCGTTGGCCGAGCAACTCCCGGGGGCGTTACTTACGTGAAAGGGAGCTGTCCCTGCCAAGGCCCTGGTCTTGGTAGCACGGCACCCACCTGGTCAGTCGGCCCGCAGAGGAGGCTGACAGGCCGACGGCTCGCGCGGCACGTCCTGCTGTCCGCGTGACGTTTGCTTCGCACCCGCGCCGCCCGCCGGATATCCCGCATGACCGAAACGCCGTCCAGCGACCCTGCTCAGGACAAAAAGCGCATCCGCAAGGAAGCCAAGCAGCAGCGCGCCCGTGCCGCAGCCGCCGCATCGGGAGCGCCGCAGCGCCTACGCGACCATATCCTGTCGGCGGTGCCGTTCCCGCCGGCCGCGCCGGTCTCGGCCTACTGGCCCATGGGCGACGAGATCGACCCGCGGCCCACGCTCTATGCGCTGGTGGAGCGCGGGCACCCCATCGGCCTGCCCGTGATGCCGGGCAAGGACCAGCCGCTCACCTTCCGCGCCTGGCATCCCGAGGACACCCTGGCCGACGGCGGCTTCGGCACGCGCATCCCGCCCGAGGATCACGCGCCCGTGGTGCCCGAGATCCTGCTGGTCCCCATGCTCGCGTTCGACCGGCGGGGGTATCGCCTGGGCTACGGCGGCGGCTTCTACGACCGGACGCTGGAAAACCTGCGCGCGCGGAATCCGCGGACGACGGCGATCGGGATCGTCTACGCCGGACAGGAGATCGACCGCGTGCCCACCGACGCCCACGACCAGCGCCTGGACCGCATCATCAGCGAGCAGGGGCCGATCCCGCTCGACCCCGGAGGCGCCTGATGCGCCTGTTGTTCGTGGGCGACGTTATGGGGCGTTCGGGCCGGCAGGTGCTGGACGCCGAACTGCCCGGCCTGCGCCGCGAGCTGCGCGCCGACTTCGTCGTGGTCAACGGCGAGAACGCCGCGCACGGCGCGGGCATCACCGAGAAGATCTGCGAGCAGATCCTCGCCGCGGGCGCCGACGTGGTGACCGGCGGCAACCACTCCTGGGACCGCCAGGAGATCTTCGGCTACATCGAGCGCCAGCCGCGCCTGCTGCGCCCGCAGAACTATCCGGCGGGCACGCCGGGGCGGGGCGCAGCCGTGTTCACCGCGTCCAACCAGCGCAAGGTGCTGGTGATGAACCTCATGGCGCGGCTGTTCATGGACCCGCTGGACGATCCCTTCGCCGCCGCGGACCGGGAGCTGGCGCGGCATCGCCTGGGCCACACGATCCACGCCGCGATCCTGGACTTCCACGGCGAGGCGACGAGCGAGAAGATGGCCATGGGCCACTACCTCGACGGGCGCATCTCGCTCTGCGTGGGCACGCACACGCACGTCCCCACCGCGGACACCATGATCCTGGACGGCGGCACGGCGTACCAGACCGACGCGGGCATGACCGGCCCGTACAACTCCGTCATCGGCATGGACCCCAGCGCGCCCATCCAGCGTTTCACCCGGAAGATCGGCGGGGGCAAGCTCAATCCCGTCGAGGATGCGGCGACGCTGTGCGGCACCTTCGTCGAAACGGACGACCGCACCGGCCTGGCTCGGCGCATCGAGCCCGTCCGCGTGGGTGGCCGCCTGAGCGCGACGCGGCCCGGGGTGTAGCTGCGCGCCGGGTCTACATCCCGCCCCCCGCAAAGATCGGGAAGGTCACGCCGAGCGCCCAGGCGAAGGCGACGCCGTTGGCGATGCCCGCGATCGCGGGATGCCCGGTGCGCCGGTAGACCCAGCGGCTGAACAGGCCGTAGAGGACGAAGCTCCCGATCATCACCGGAAACACGATGATCAGGAAGAACAGCGATTCCAGATCGAGCGCCACGGCCAGCGCGAGCGAGAGCAGGAACATCAGCTTGGTCGCCGGATACGCGCCGCGCACGGCGTTCGGCCCGCGCGTGAGCCATTCGTCGGTCACGGTGAACACCAGCGTCCCCGCCGTGAGCGCCGCGATCACGGGCCAGCGCTGGGCCACCGGGTAGAACGAGGTGACGAAGCGGTCGAGCGACCCGCCCAGCACCAGCAGGATGAAGCCGGTCATCAGCCCCGCGCCCAGGAGCACGCGCCCGAGCACCCGCGGCCGGTCGAGCCCGGCGCCCGCCGCGATCGCGCCGAGGCCCGGCCGGCCCGCGCGCCACCACAGAAGCGCCGCCGTCAGGGCACCGTAGACGCCGAAGTGCAGGGCGACGTAATCGGCCACGAGCACGGGCAGAAAGGCGGTGGGCAGCGGCCAGAGGAGCAGCGGCGTCGCCAGCGCCGGAAGGCCGCTGACGATGACGAGTTCGCGCCAGCCCGCGCCGCGCCCCAGCGGCGGCTGCGCATGGGCGCGCGGCAGGGTGTCGGCGAGCGGTCGGGCGAGCGCGACGATCGCCGCCAGGAGCAGGGCGATCCAGGGGCCGCGGGCGGCCGCCCAGCCGGCACTCTCGCGGCCGAACACCTCGTCCAGCCAGGCGCGCGCGGCGTCCACGCTGGTTTCGCTGTAGAGCACGCCCACGTGCTCGACCCAGGGCGCGACGACCAGGCGGCGCGCGCCCCCGGCCTCGCCGTTACGGTAGGTCACGTTGGGCTGCACGTCCGTGGGCGCGGTCCCGGTGACCTGCGCCACCACCTCGCGCCCGCGTTGGCGCAGGGAGCCCTCGAACTGCCCGACGATGTACTGGAGGTTGGGCGGGGACTGCGCATCCACCGTGGGCGCGTACATGGACACGCCGACCATGGCGCGCACGGCGTCGTGCTGCTGGACGTAGCGGACCAGGATGTTGCCCGCCATGGAGTGGCCCAGGACGGCCAGGCGCCCGTCGGTGTCGGCGCGCCGGCGCATGTAATCGGCGACTTCGGCGGTCTGCTCGACCAGCACCTGCGCGGCGCCGCTCTGCTCGTCGAGCGCGCCCGTCAGCGGCTGCGGATGGCGGCCGTGGCCCTTGAAGTCGTAGGTGACGGC